>DVDV01000384.1 GCA_015296075.1 Leptolyngbyaceae cyanobacterium M33_DOE_097
CACAGCTGATTTAGAGCAGCAGATCTTGAGCTTCATTGACTACTTCAACCGCACCTTTGCCAAGCCTTTTGTCTGGAAGTTTAAAGGGTTTGATCAAGTCATCTAAGCTGGTCAGTCACTCCTGCTAGCCTGCACTAGGCTGCGCATCTTTCTATCCGCCTCTTCTTCACTGTAAGAAGAACGCGAAATGTAGTCATCTGTTGTCCATCTTTCTGTCAAAATTGGGTAATGCCCTGTATGGTTGAGTTGCGATCGCATCAATTGCCAGGCTGCGTAGGCATTTGCCGCAGGAACCTGGAGCTCAAAAGCAAACTCATCTGATTCATCAATGGCAAGCTGACGGATACTGCATCCTGCTAAAAGGGTGCCTTGCAACAAATCATTTAAGGCTTCTAATGTGTTGAGCATGTTTCTACTATTCCAATCGAGGTGCTAGATTGAACCGACAACTCCCCGACTTAGAAGCTAGTTAGCCCAAGCATTGAGCAGACTAAACATGGCATTCCTTTTTCAATTAGAAGGGGTAAACCTGAGTTGTACAAACCTGGCTAGGCCAGTAAGAATCAATTCGGTTTCGGATACTGTAAAGCCAGCAAATCCTCTAAGTTTGAAAGAATTGCTGGCTCACGTTAGAGAACGAAACGACAAGATGGGTTGTTCTTAATCGTCGTCATCCTTTTCTTTCTCATCGTCATCGTCATCATCATCAGATGATCGATTTCGCTGATTGCGATCGCCCTCATCATCATCAGACCGATTTAAATTCTGAGATTCTTCTCTCGACTCGGCATCGTAACCGGGTCTACCGCAGCCAACCAGAATGGCGTTACCTGCCACCAACATCAGCAGGCTCAGCAAAAGAATACTAAACGATTTTGTCCGTAACGGAACCATGGGGACACTCCATCCGATCTATGTCTATCTAGACTTTAGCGATCAATGCTGAAGCTTTATCTAATGATTTGTCTATGGTAGCGATTGAGAACTGACTGAAATTATTCTTCTGAAGATTGCAAATTGAACAGCTTGGAATTCTTTTGCTGCCAGGGCTTGGCATCCGAAAGCCGTCTTGGATTGATGCACCCATTTGTGCCCGAATGCCAAACATCTCCAAACGCCTTAGTTGCTGCTATCGCCTGGTTGGAGCAGTTGATGCCAAAATTGGCTCAAACTCATAAATCCCTCCATCGGCCATTAAGGACAGAAACAGATGTCCGTCTTTGATCACATACGATCGCACAAACGGCCAGTCTTTTACCAAGCGAGTGTCAAGTGAACCGGGGGGGGCATAACGCGCGAGTCAACGCAAGCGGCCCAAACTGAAGCTGATTGGGTCCCGATGATTGCCAGGTGCCGCGACCCCGATTACAGTCAAACCGCACGTTGATGCTGCCATCAGCATTGAAGGCGATCGTGTACTTGGTGCGGTTGTCAGGCGTTAAGGTCGAGTCATCGCCCCCTTGAAATTTCACTAACTGCCACGAGGTGCCTGCTAGATTGACAGGCTCTCCGACGAAAGCAACTCTGGCATCCATCGCCCGTTCTACCAAGGCCAAGCGATCGCCCCAGGGGTCGGGCTGTTGCTGAGCTTGCCCACCCATATTGAACAGCATGATGTCAAACTTTTTCGGGTCAAATGATTGCCAGGTGGGTAATCCCGCACCGTTGGGGTTGCCCTGCTTGGCAAAGTTGACAAAGTACTGGTGAAATGTTTTGGCAACGGTCTGATCTCTCGCGGTGACGTTCTTGCCATAGCGTGCCTGCATCTGATTAAACAAAAAACTCAACTCGCTCGCGTGGGGGGCACTCGTCACCTTTGGTCGTTGAGAATCAGCCACATAATCAAAGCGGTACAACCAGGCGGGTGCGCCTTGCCGAGTCATCTGCCGCGCAACAAAGCGGGCTGGCTCATGCATCGACATATCAACGCCAATCAGCGCGTAAAGGATATCTGGCTTGAGTTTGCCAGTTGGGTTGTAAAGTTGACGGGCGCGATCGCGATCAGTCCCAAAGAAATCAAACGGACGCGTCTTATCAGGCGGGAAAACAGCGGGTAAGTCGCTGCCCGTTGTCCCGATGATCAGTGGCACTGGGGCGAGATTACCGCGCAGGATGTTTTCTTCTGGTTGGGCGGTCACGATGTCACCTTCCCTCACCGGACCACCCGCGTAGGTCGGTAGCAATGGAAAGAGTGATGCCATACTCATCTTGCCATTCACCTTTTCAGCGGGTAAAGCCCGTAATGCTCTCAGCCCAGCCGCCCCTGTGTCGGTGATGCCAACACTCTTGGCAAATGCAAGGCCAGCCTCTTCAGCCGATGGTAGTGGGCCTGTTGCCTGGTTGAGCTGGCGGCTGGGTACGAGGTAGTTTCTGCCGCCACCCGATAAGACCGCCGCTCGATGAAACAGCCCTTTTGCCGCAGGCCAGGTGAGCAAATGTACGACTGAAATGCCACCCGCCGACTCACCCGCGATCGTCACCTGGTTGGGATCCCCTCCAAACGCGTCAATATTTTGCTGTACCCACCTCAGAGCCGCCAACTGATCCATCAGGGCGTAGTTAGCCAGGGCACCCCCTGCGGCTGTCAGGGCAGGATGCGCAAAGAAGCCCATGTGACCCAGACGATAGTTAATCCCCACCAGGATCACCCCCTGACGCGCAAACTGGCTGCCATTAAAAAACGGTACCGATGCAGCCCCATTCAAAAAGCCGCCCCCGTGGATCCACACCATGACGGGAAGCTTTTCACCAGGCTTGAGGTTAGCCGGAGTCCAGACGTTGAGATAGAGGCAATCTTCACTCCGCGTAGACCCGCTTGCACCCGCATCACCCGGAATCGGGAGTTGCACACAATCATTGCCATACTTGACCGCTTTGCGGATGCCTTTCCAGGGTGTGACGGGTTGGGGCGATCGCCAGCGCAAGTTGCCGACCGGAGGTGCCGCATAGGGAATCCCCTTGAAGGCGCGAACATCGCCTGACACAACTCCTTCCAGCGCCCCGGCATCGATCTTCACCGTTTTGCTGGTCGTCTGGGCGGTGACAACCTGTGTCCAGCCTGTACTGATGATGGTGAGCGCGATCGCGGCGATGGTTTGGACTCGGTTTCGCTGCATCTTCCCTCCTACACGTGAATGAATCGTAAATAGAAGCAGTTGGACAACTCAATGCTTCTTCAACGTGTTTAAATCGAGGTCGCTCTAATTGGCTTGAAATTTTTGATCTTTTAAGCTTGTTCTTTTCCGACGCAAGCTCAGCTAGCCTCATGTGCGATCGCGTCAAAAAGTTTGTAGTAGTTATCCAAAGCGGGTGATCTAACTACCGTTCTTGGCTTCACCCGTTGGCATGGGCATCCCAACGACATTTGAAAAAGGTGTTACTGAAAAGAAGAATTCGCTCCCGGCTTCCAGTTTTCGAGACAGCGATCGACAGTTCCCAAAAGTTGCGGGATTTGTACCGATTTAATGGGCGATCGCGACAGATAGGTATCCCCCTGCTTCCGGCATCTCCCTTCACAACGGGGATTAAGGGGATTGGGAGGTGTGCGATTGGTCGCTTGCTAAATTGAAACTGGTATTAGAAGGCCAAGCGCATCCCGTTCTCTGTTTCAGTAACACCAGACATTCTGACAGCAACAGCTTTGACGTTAAAACTCACGCACTGAGGGTTTGCCGTCGATGATTTCACCGACCAGCACGATATCTGTCACGCCTGCGAAAATGCCGTTTTCAACCACACCAGGGATATTGTTCAGCGTTTTTTCTAACTCTGTCGGATCGTTGATGCCGCCTTCATACTTCACATCAATTACCAGGTTGCCGTTATCGGTGACAACGGGGCCTGCTTTCTTGACTCCCATCCGGAGAGTCGTTTGTCCACCCAGCTTTTGAATCAGTCGCATAACTGGCGTGACTGCCATCGGAATCACTTCAACGGGGAGCAAAAAGTTGGTGCCCAGCTTATTCGACAACTTGCCGCCATCAACCACCACGATAAATTGGTTGGCCAGGGTATCGACGATTTTTTCTTGGGTGTGGGCTGCACCGCCCCCCTTGATCAGGTTCTTTTGGGGATCCACTTCATCGGCTCCATCGATCGCCACATCAATGTGATCCACTTCATCGAGGCTCACAAGGGGAATGCCGAAATCACGGGCTAAAACAATCGCCTGAAACGATGTGGGTACGCCTTTAATATCCTTTAGGTCACCCGATTGCAACCGCTCGCCGATCGCCTGAATCGCGTAGGCAGTCGTTGATCCGGTACCCAGCCCTACAATCGACCCTGATTGCACCCTGGCTGCCGCCGCATAGCCGACCTGTTGCTTCATCAGCTTAACTGGATCAACCTCTGCACTCATACTCTCGCTCTCCTTAGAACTAACTTGTAGTATTGAGAGCAGCCGCAAGCAAGCTGAAGTCAGATAGGCTAGACTCTTGTGATCTTGCTTACTGCTGTTCCATCTGTCACAGACAGTCTACTACCTGGATGTGTCCTTATTTATGAGCGGAGAATTCAATTTTTCAGAATCAGAGTCACCGCCTGTACCAAATTCGGTACCATCCCTTGGCGAACCACCTCAAGAGCTGCCTGTTTCGATCGCCGAGCAAGTTCATCGCTACTGTCAAACGGCACACCAGCTCATCGCAGAAACTCAGTTTGAAGCCGCGATCGCGGAGTACGATCACGCCCTTGACTTGCAGCCCGACAACTACCGTCTCTGGTATCAGCGAGGTTTAGCATTACGAAAGCTGAAACGTTACGAAGGGGCGATCGCCAATTTTGATTTGGCTTTGCAACTTCAGCCAGAGTACTTACCTGCTAGCCGCAGCCGACTCTATACCCTACTAGTCACCCAAAGAATTTGGCGGCAACTGTGGGTAGGTCAGCAAAAGTTGGGGAATGATGTGAGTAATCTGTTTACGGCCTTTGTCAAGACGAAGCTGCCTACCCTCGTGATTCTGGCGTTGGTCAGTTATGCTAGCAGCCATAGTCGGGTGACTGGCTGGATTGTGGCCGGCTGCTTTTTGCTGATTATGGTAATCGGCGATTTGATTGCAGAGTCACAACGTTAGTTATTTTTTGGCAAAGGAATAGTACAGTTTGATTTGGTCAAGTTTCCTGTCACTCCTGTTTTTTGAAGAAAGGTTTAGTGTTCTTGGAGCAAAAAGAAAGCCATGTCTCCTCTGGTTTCTCTCATCATCACGACCTACAACCGTCAAACGTTTTTGGGTCAAGCGATCGCGAGTGTGCTACGTCAGAGCTATCACAATGTTGAGTTGATTGTTTGGGATGACGGCTCGCAAGATGAATCGGTCGCGTTGGCTCAGCACTATGCCGCTCAGGATCCGCGTGTGAAGGTGGTTGCGGCTCCTCATACGGGCAGGGTTCATGCCTTAACCGCCGCGATCTCCCAGGCACGTGGGCAATACTTAGGATGGGTTGACAGCGATGACTGGTTACATCCCGACGCGATCGCTGAAACCGTTCTGGCGCTTGAGAACCAACCCCAAGCCGGGTTTGTTTATACAGATTATTTAGAGGTGGATCCAGCAGGGGCACCCCTCCAATACGGTTGCCGTTGCTCTATTCCCTACAGTGCAGAGCGCTTGCTGGTCGATTTTATGACGTTCCACTTTCGCCTGCTGCGGCGGGAGGCGTTCGATCGGGTCGGTGGCATCAACCTGGCAATGGAGACGATTGAAGATTATGAGCTGTGCCTGCGGCTCTCAGAGGTGGCGCCGGTGGTTCATTTGGCAAAACCCCTTTATTACTATCGGCTGCACCCCAATAGCATTACGGCTCAGCAGTCAGAGCGGCAATTTGCTCTAAGTCGGCGGGCGATCGCAGCGGCGCTCAAGCGACGGGGCTTGACGAAACACTATCGCCTTGAAACCAATCCTTTAACGCGCCAGTTTCACCTCCGGCGCAAGCCTGTTGCAACTTTGCCTCAAGCGGCGGCAGTAGTAGGTACGGTGGCATCCTCGTTGATGGGGTTGGCGATCGCTCAACCAGCCCAAGCGCAGTCGATTGTGCCCGAAGCTGGCAGCAATACTCAGGTGACGCCCAACGGCAACCAGTACGATATTACGGGGGGTAATCTATCTGCCGATCAAAAAAACCTGTTCCAAAACTTCAGCAAATTTGGGTTGACGCAGGGAGAGATTGCCAACTTTTTAGCCAATCCCCAACTGCAAAACATTCTGGGGCGGATTAATAGCGCTGATCCCTCGGTGATTAATGGCTTGATCCAGGTGACAGGCGGCACGCCCAACCTGTACTTGATGAATCCCGCTGGGATTATTTTTGGCCCTAACGCGAGCCTGAATGTGCCAGCCGCGTTTACCGCTACAACCGCAAATCAAATCGGCTTTGGCACCGGAAACTTCAATGCGATCGGGCCAAACGACTACACCATCCTCAATGGCAACCCCACCAGTTTTACGTTCTCGAACCTGCAACCCGGCACCATCCTGAATGCGGGTAATTTAGCGGTCACGTCAGGTCAATCTCTCACTTTGATTGGGGGCACCGTTGTTAACACCGGGACATTAACGGCACCAGCGGGACAGATCACCGTGACAGCTGTTCCTGGTGCCAATCGAGTCCGGCTCAGCCAAACCGGAAGCCTGCTCAATCTAGAGTTTGAGCCGATCGCCCCGACCACTTCATCGGCACCGACCCTGCCGCAACTCCTGACCGGAGGAAACGTTCCGAGTGCGACTGGGGTAGCGCTCAATCCTGATGGCAGTGTGCGGCTGACCAGTACGGGGACGGTGATTCCCACAGAGGCAGGCAGCGCAATTGTAGCCGGGGCGATCGATGTGAGCGGCCCAGTCGGTGGCTCTGTGAATGTGATTGGCAGTCAGGTCGCTACTGTTGGAGCGGCGATTGATGCGAGCGGCACAAATGGCGGCGGCTCGGTCAAAATTGGTGGTGACTACAAAGGGTCTGGCTCCATCCCCAACGCACGTTTGACGGTAATTGACCCGACTACAACCATTCTGGCGAATGGGGGTGTTTCCGGTGATGGCGGCAAAGTGATTATCTGGTCAGATGACACGACCCGCTTTTATGGTGAGATTGCCGCGACGGGTGGCAGCTTGGCAGGCAATGGCGGTTTTGTTGAGGTCTCCGGCAAAGAATCGTTGACCTACCAGGGCACCGCGAATCTTTTAGCTCCAGCAGGTGCAGCAGGCTCTTTGCTGCTCGACCCGGCCTTCATTCGAATAATCGACGATATTGCAGGTAGTGGTGATTTAGATGGTGCCCTGCCAAGCATTACAGCAGCGACCCCTGACGCTGGGGCTAACACCGTTTCGTGGGGGCAACTGGCAGCAGCGGCGACAACGGGTTCGGTCACGTTAGAAGCAACGGGGGATATTACTTTTGCAGATATTGTTGGCAATACTCCGCTGATTACGACGGCAGGGGGCAACGCTCGGCTTGATTTAGGGGCGACTGGGCAACTCATCATTCGGTCAGTCAATGGCAATGTAAGTTTCGATGACCCAACCAACACCATTTCTACGAATGGGGGGTCGGTCTTGGTGTCTGGTAATAACCTCTCTTTGGGTAACTTCAACACCAGCCTGATTACGCTTACAAGTCCGCAGGGTGGTAATGTCACGCTGAACGCGACTGGCATTGTATCGGTTGGTGATATTACGACCTCGATTGGCTTTCTCTCCCCTGGCGATGGCGGCGATATCACAATCAATGCGGGCGGCAATATCGTTGCAGATGACCTGACGGGCAATGGCTATAACCCAAACGCTGGCGGAGCGGCTCAAGGCGGCGCAATTAATGTCACCAGCACCTCAGGCACCATCACACTGGGTGATATTCAGGTTGAAGCTTCTGCCGAAAATGGAGCAGGCGGGAGTGTCACCTTAGAAACGTTGAGTACAGGCGGCGACATTGCGTTTAGTTCTATCTCTGCAAGAGGCACTACGACTAATCCAGCTTTAGGTGCAGGTGTTGGGGGAAGTGCCACTATCACCGCAACAGGTTTGGTGCGCGGCTATGGAACCTCAACCGCTACCGGACAGACGATCGCCACCCAAGGCACCGCCACTCAAGGTCAAGTCTCGATCCAGCACGATGGCAGCGTCACCAACCAGAATGATTTTGTCGTGGGGGGTGCTGTCACCGCTACATCTGGAAATGGCACGGTGGGTGGCATTCAGGTCTCTCCCGGCACAGTTGACTTACCACCGACTCAGACGATTGGCTTCACGCCAACCCCCTTTACAGCCGCCGGAGGCAACCTCCAAGTTGCCTATGCCAACGCCGCTCCCGTTGTCACAAGCAGCAATTCCCTGCCTGCTGTCCAAACCGGACAAACGCTCAGCTTTACCCTGGCTGATTTAGGGCTGGCTGTGACCGATGCCAACCAGGATGTCAACCTCTCTTTGCAAGTCGGCGCGATCGCTCCGGGGGCAACTCTCACGGTGAATGGTTCGCCTGCTACGGCGGGCACGGTCATTCCAGCGGGGGCGCAGCTTGAGTTTACACCTCCAGCGGGTTTTGTGGGCACACTGGGCAGTGCGCTCACCATTGTGGCAAGTGACTTGCTGCAAACTTCAACGCCGTTGGCTGTAGCCGTGCAAGTGCAAGCGACGCCACCCGTGATTCCTCCAGTCTCGGTTGACGATGTGAACTGCGCCTTAAATCAATGTCCAACTGCGGTAAATTTGCCAGCTCCACCGACACTGCCCGATACGGCTGTGCTGAATCCTTACCCGACCTTTGAGGAACGCTTCACGCGCCAGCTCGAAAGTTATTTAGGCTTGCCAAATACAGAAGTGCGGTCAACCGATGATATTCAAAATGTGGCGCGGCGGATTCAACGAGAGGTAGGTGTTCGACCTGCATTTATCTATGTTGGGTTTGTGCCATCCACCTTAACGGAAGAGACAATTTCTGATAAGACAAAAGACGTTACCACACTCAAATTGGAAGAACGTCCTGATGATCAATTAGAAGTCGTTTTGGTGACGCCAACGGGGGCACCAGTCCGGAAGCGGATTCCTGAAGCAACGCGTGAGAAGGTATTGGCGATCGCCCGTGAGTTTCGCACTGAAGTTTCCGATCCGCGCAAGACCCGTAGCACCAGCTACCTGGCTTCTTCACAGCAGCTCTACCGCTGGATCTTGACCCCCATCGAAAAAGACCTGCAGGAGCGTGGTATCCAAAACCTGGTGTTCCTGATGGATCTGGGCTTGCGAGCCTTGCCTCTGTCTGCCCTCCACGATGGAAACGGTTTCATCATTGAGCGTTACAGCGTGGCCTTGATGCCGAGCTTAAGCCTGACTGATACCACTTACCAAAATATTCGTAATTCGCAAGTTTTGAGTATGGGCATCACCGAAAGCACAGGCGGACAGCCTCCCTTACCAGGCGTTTATGCCGAAGTGACAACCGTTGCTAACCGCCTCTGGTCTGGTCGGCTTGCGCTGAATGAAAGTGTTACCCCTGAAAACCTACAGGCGTTTCGTAAAGAGCAACCCTTTGGTATTGTGCATTTGGCAACTCACGCTGATTTTCGTCCGGGTTCGCCGGATACCTCCTACATTCAGTTTTGGAATCAACGGCTAAATCTAGAGCAAATGCGCGATTTAGGGTTTAACAATCCTGAAGTGGAGTTGTTGGTCTTAAGCGCTTGCACAACAGGCATTGGCGACTTTGAAGCTGAGTTGGGCTTTAGTGGGGTGGCGGTGCAAGTCGGGGTGAAGTCTGCGATCGCTAGCCTCTGGTATATCAATGATGCTTCTGCCGTTGCGCTGGTCACGGGGTTTTACCAAAAATTGTTGAGTGCCCCGATTAAGGCTGATGCGCTGCGGCAGATTCAACTGTTGATGGCCAAAGGGGAGGTGCGCTTAGAGGGCAATCAGATTGTTGGTCTGGGCATCGAAGGCGGTGTCACCTTGCCAGAAGAAAGCACCGGCATTCGTGATCAAGTCTTTTCGCATCCCTACTACTGGTCAGGGTTTACGTTGGTGGGTAATCCCTGGTAGCGGGTGGCGTGTCGGGTGTTGGGGTGGGGGTATTGGACGCGTGCCTATTTCCTGTAGGGGCGTTTCGCGAAACGCCCCTACGTGAACGCGAAACGTCCCTATCCACTCCCTCTACCTTTCTTCGATCTATTCCAATTCTCTTTCGTCAACTCAGTATTGCGGTTGGCTTAACTCTTGCTTATCGCCATGCATGGCCTCAGCAATGGATAAATCGGGCGAGAGGGCAATTAAGTTCTCAATATTGCGCAGCATTGTGGCGCAAATCGCATCCAGAGGTAAATCGTTGGGGTCATGCCCAAAGGGGTTTTCAATCTCGACGCCAATTTCTTCAATGCCTAACAGGGTAAAGCTAATTAAAGTTGTGACTAACCCCGTCCACCAACCTAAATTGGCAACCATTTGAAACGGCAATGAAAAGCAGTAGAGCAGTAACAACTGCTTCAGGTGAACGGCGTAGGCAAGTGGCATGGGGGTTTTGAGAATGCGCTCACATCCCCCCAACGTATCCACCATTGTGTCGAGCAGGTGATGCAGTGAATCGAGCTGGTAAGGGTCAATATGGCCTCGATCGCGCTGTTCTTGCAGGTAGTTTGCAATCCAAAAGGCGACTTTTAACGGGGGGTTGTGAATGTGTTGCAGTTCTTGGTAGCGATCGCGATTGAGCAACAACGCTAACTCGTCATTAATGGGTTCAGACCGAAGGTGCAACTTCATTGCCACGCAAAAGGCGACCAACATGCGTAAGGTGGCGATTTTTTGTTGCACCTTTTCGGGTTTGTCTGTCTCGACAACGAACCAGATGCGCCGAGCCAGGTTACGGACGGTATTAACTAACGTGCCCCACAACTTACGACCTTCCCAAAATCGTTCATAGGCTGTGTTGGTGCGAAAGACCAGCAGCAAACCCAGCACCACATTTGGAATCAACGCCGCTAAAGTAGGCACATGGAGTGGAATGCCTTGTCGGTAATGAATGTAGGAAACCAAAAGCCCCAAACAACCATAAACGAGCGATCGCCCCAGCACTGCGGGGATCACAGATCCTTTCACTTGCATCGCCGATTGAAACCATTGCTTTTGTTTTTGAATTGTCACGCCCGCCTGATCGCTCCTTCGCAAGATTCCTTAACAGAGTGTAGCTTTGATCCAAACTGGCAAAATGTCTGAAAGTTGTCAACTGCCGCCAAAACAAGCTAACTTGACCAATCAAAGCCCCTCTTTTTAACGCGATTTCTGTCTTCTTACTCCCGTCTTCTTCTCTGCGACCAACATGACCATGCAATTCTTCTCTGCTACCTGGCTCAAACGTTACCTGCTCCTGATTTTGCTCGGTCTAGTCTTCACCCTGCCACTTGGCTCCTGTTCGCTTGATGCATTTAGGACAGCTAGTGCCAAGGTGAGTGAGTATGCCACTAGCACTCTCAGCGACCCTAAAAGTTTTAACTATGCCCTGTCGAATGAATTTCCCAATATTTTTATTTTTACGCACGCGGGTTTAGTCGATGAGAATGGGCAAACGGGGGAACTCATGCCTGACTTGGCGGAGTCTTGGGAAATTTCAGAAGACAAGACGCACATCATTTTTACGCTCCGGGAAGGGTTGAAGTGGTCAGATGGGCAACCGCTCACAGCCGATGATGTGGTTTTTAGCTTTAACGATATTTATTTGAATGAGAAAGTGCCTACACCTGCACGAGATGGGTTACGAATTGGTGAAAAAGGGATATTACCCACTGTTAAGAAGTTGAGCGATCGCCGCATTGATGTCACGACCTTTGAGCCGTTTGCCCCCATCGTGCGACAAATGAGCGCTCCCATTTTGCCGGCTCATATTCTGCGCCCAACTGTTGAAAAAACGGATGAGAATGGCAACCCTATCTTTCTTTCAACCTGGGGCACTGATACCGACCCGAAAAAGATTGTGGTTGCGGGGCCGTATGTAATGGAAGAGTACGTTCCCAGTCAACGCATCGTTTACCGCCGCAATCCCTACTACTGGCGCAAAAGCCCAGATGGAACAGCTCAACCCTATGTCGATCGCATTGTTTGGCAACTGGTAGATAGCACTGACAACCAGATCATTAAATTTCGCTCGGGCGATCTAGATATGGTGACAAGGCTGTCTCCTCAAGAGTTTTCGCTGCTCAAGCGCGAAGAAAAACGGGGTGATTTCACGATTTATGAAGGAGGGCCGCGATCGGGTACAAACTTTATTTCCTTTAACCTGAACCCTGCAAAACAGCCCAATGGTCAACCGATTGTTGACCCAATCAAACTGCGCTGGTTCTCAAACAAAACGTTTCGGCAAGCGGTAGCCTATGCTATCAACCGCCCCAAAATGCTCAACAACGTGTTCCGTGGAATTGGCGATTTGCAGCATTCCCCGGTATCGGTGCAAAGTCCTTATTACTTTTCGCCTCAAGAAGGTTTGAAAACTTACGACTATGACCCTAACAAAGCAAAAGAGCTACTAAAAAGCGCTGGCTTTAAGTACAACAACAATGGTCAATTGCTGGATGATAAAGGCAATCCTGTCCGATTTACGCTAATTACCAATGCAGAGAATAAGCTGCGGGTTGAGATGTCTGCTCAAATTAAGCAAGATCTCAGTGAAATTGGAATGCAGGTTGACTTTGCGCCGATCAGCTTCAACTCCCTGATTGAAAAAATGGATAGCACCCGCGATTGGGATTGCTTAATGCTGGGCTTTACAGGGGGTGTGGATCCGCACAGCGGTTCGAACTTGTGGACAAGTCGGGGTAGCTCCCACTTCTTCAACCAATCCCCTCAGCCAGGGCAACCCCCAATTAAAGCCTGGGTCGCTTACCCCTGGGAAAAAGAAATCGATCAGCTCTTCTTACAGGGGGCACGCGAGTTTGACGAAGCAAAACGCAAAGCAATCTACGCGCGCTACCAGGAAATTGTGCAAGATGAACTGCCGCAGATTTTTCTAGTGACCCCTAAAGCTTTATCAGCGATTCGGAACACAATTAGCAATGTTAAATATTCGGGATTGGATCCTCGTGAAGCTCTTTGGAACTTGTATGAACTACAAGTGACCTCCAAAGCAGCGGCTTAAAGCGTTCTCAATTTTTGACGTTGCTGATCGGGTATATGAATTCCGTAAGGGTGTTTTGCAAAACGCCTCTGGTGTAGGGATGCTTGTTCAAAAAGCAGATCTACACTCAGATCGCGATGCCTACTTTCGCTCATCCCAGCCGCGCATTTTGCCAGGGTTCAGCAAACCGTAAGGATCGACCTCTGCTTTAAAGTTGAGTTGTTCTGGATCAACGACTTTACGACCTCCATCTTCCAGGATGTAGGTGTGGGGATTGAAGATATAGGCACCGTGAGCTTCGTGATAGTCAATAATTTCGTTTAACCGTGCTTCGGTGGTGTAGCGCACCAGTTGGAGTCCGGCTGGACGTGCCGAACCACCAACGCGCAAAAACTCCAGGTGGATCATGACCTCATCGCCAAAGTGGTGATAGAGATGCTCAATCAGTTTCAGGTCTTTGTCGTCTGGGTACAGGGTTTGCAGATAGGTCAAAGAGGGGTCAACACTACGGGCATGGAGTGTGGTGTGGTTCCAGGTGTACTCCAGTAGGAGTGTGCCTTTGCCCACAGCTTCAGCGGGTTTGTGATAGGTGAGTGTACCACCGCAATCCTGCACGAGTTCTTCAAGCGTTTCCCAGCAGCTTTCGGCAACCATCATCAGCACGCAAGACTGCTCACTGGGGATGTGCTCGCGTAAGGCCGCGAAATAGGTTGGGATGGGATGGGCGCAAACAGTCACCAGCTTTTTAACGATGCCGTCACTGTCGCCCAACGTCTGCCCAAAGCGAGCCGCTTGCATAAAGTCAGGAAAAGTCGCGATCGCCTCGGCCCAGGCGTAAGCAGGCGCAAGCGGAATCGTCAGTTCCGTAATAATCCCATTTGTGCCATAGGCATGAGCCACTTTATAGACCGCTTCACCGCGCAGCTCAACCACACGCGGTTCGTCTTCCATCGTTACAACGCGCACCGCTAACAAATTGCCGCGATCTCGAATCTGTCCGTAGGTAATGGAACCAATTCCCCCGCTGCCGCCTCCAATGAATCCGCCGACGGTTGCTGTACGGTATGTGGAGGGTGTCATCCGAATTTCCCAGCCGATCGCTTGCGTCTGGCGATCGAGTTGAGCTAGCTTTACCCCCGGCTCAACACAGGCAATTCCTGGCTTGATCCACTTGACTTGCTGCATCCGCGACAGATCTAAAATCACGCCACCCGCTAACGGCACGCACTGACCATAATTGCCAGTGCCAGCACCCCGCACCGTTAAAGGAATTTTATGCTTCACACAGGCTTTGGCAACCTGCATCACCTCCGCCTCACTGGTTGGGCGCACCACCAGATCTCCGCGTTTGTCCCCTAATGCCTGCTGTAACACAGGACTAAAGGTGTAATAGTCTTGCGACAGTTTATCGACCTGGGTGCGATCGGTAATCACCTCTAGCCCTTGCAGGTCAATCAAAAGCGAGTCGAGCGGGTAGGCAGATGAAGTCATAACGTACTCAAAATCAATGCGAGTGTAATAAATGAGGCTCAGCTACGAGGATAAAACATTCCGTAAAGTTTTGTTTCAGGATTCTGAGTCGAGCGATCGCCCCAACAGCGGAAAGTCCTCCACAGCATTCCAGCGTTTACCGTCATGCAACAACAGCGTCAGGTTTGGCACTGTAAACTCAAACTCAACGGATTGAGCTTCAAACTTGGCCCAGGCTCGCCGAAAATTTTCACGCTTTAGATCGCGAAAGCCAACGGTCATGTGTGGCCGAAACGGTCGTGCTTTGCGTGGGTCACAAATTTCAAATCGGCGTTCCAGCTCGTCGGCCAGTGCTTTTTGGCTTGCTAACAAGATGGGTGTGCGCTCAATATGCAGGTAAATGACACGCGGTGGAAATGCCCCAAAACCCTTGAGTTGAATCGGCACCGGAACTTGCCCTTGTGCAAACTCGGCTAACGCCTGACTCAACTGGGGTTGCTCCTCTAAATTCCACTCAAACGGAGCCTGAAGTGTGATGTGGGGGGGCGATCGCAAAGCTGCCCGACTGTCATACTCAGTGGCAAAGACTTGCTTAACCGCGTTGGCATAGTCTTGCACCACGGATGGGGGTAACAAAGCAATAAAATAACGGCGACGAGATGAGTTCAACAGTGTAGGGTGGAAAAAGCATTAGGCAGAGGCGACTCAGCCTCTAGACCTGCCTTTTATCTTAGTCGCGATTTCCCCTAAGGAAAAAAGCCATGCCCTGGTTTGTCAAAATTGAAGAAGGCGTTGTGGATAAGCCTGTTTTTGATCAATTTGTGCCAGCCCACAAAGCCTATGTGCGTCAGTTAATTACTCAAGGTCACCAGGCTAAAACAGGCTACTGGAGCTGTTTCGGTGGTGGTATGCTGCTGTTTCAAGCCGACTCAATGGAAGCGGCCAAGGCGATCGTTGAAAACGACCCGCTTGTAAAGAACGGTTGTGTGAAATATCGGCTTTACGAATGGTGCATCGTGGTCGAGTAAATCATGGGTCTTAACGGTTAGTTGTCGTGGTGTAAAGCAGAAAAGGCGACGATCGCGTTAAAAACTGGGGTTGGGTCTAACCCCGTAATGGTTTGAAATTGTTCAGCCGTGATGCGGTAAGGCACCAGTGGGCGATCTCTGTTTGAATAATGCATCCACTCGTGCAAGTGCTGCTCAACCTCGGCTAAAAAGCGGCAACCTCTCTGCATTGGCACTCGCATCCACTGAGCTACCAAAACCTCAACTAGAGCTAGCTCCACAACATAAGAAGGATAAATTTCTAGCAACTTTTTCAGGTGATGCTCAAAAGGGAGGGGGTCGCATCCTTCTAGGCAATAGCTATCAACAATGTGTTTGACCCGCTGATACTGAATCTGTTTTGTAAATTCAACTGGTATCTTCAATCGACGTGCTCGCAATCAGAAATGAACTGTTTTCGGTAAAAAACGTGTCCATTTAATCATCTGTTTGCAAAAGTGACAGAAAAAATTTCATCAGATTTCAAACGGGTGGACGCAATAAAAAAACCCCGACCGATTTGACCAGGGGCGATAGCTAAAGTTTTGCAATGATTCACAAATAGCTTACTGCTGAAAACTTAAGGGCAGCCGAGCGACTCCCGTGTATCGACACCCGTGACGGAATTCACGCCGCTTGCTGTTTTACACATCTGCACGATCTGGGCCCGGTCTACCACCGCATTGGTAAAGTCTGCCCCATTCACGATCGCGCCCTTAAACGAAGACTTGAGCAGCATCGCCGATACAAAAATCGCGTCGCTTAAATCAGCTCCCGAAAAGTCGGTGATATACGCAATGCCATCCTCAAAGTTGGCGCCCTTAAGGTTCGCTTCTTTGAGTGACGCGCCATTAAAAACAGCACCCCGCAGGTCAGCCTTACTAAAATCTGCGCGAACTAATTTCGCATCACCAAACTCGGCCCGAATTAAACTTTGCCCCGCATAGTTTTGCGCCGTTGTCTCGAGATCATCAAAAGCGCGAATCGCAGCAGAACTAGCGGCCAGGGCTGGCGGTGTCAAGAAATGGAAAACCAGGGTTAAAGCAACACAAAGATTAAGGATTTGCCGCAGTACGTGCATGGCTCTGAGAAAGGATTTTACTCGCGGGACTCCCTAAAATTAACATTTTTTAATGTCCAATTTGCAGCGAATCTTTCTCTAAGTGCGACTGCATATCTCTTATACCAATTCTTCAAAACTGGGCTACAGATGATTATCTGTAAGGGCGGTATTTCCTTCGGAAACGCTACGCGAACGCGAACCGCCCCTACGCGGATCTGTAAATGGGATTGAGAGAATTGGTATTAGAAACCCTTCTCCTGAAGCTGTAGGGTGGATTGGCGAAGCAATGGAGCAAGCCCACGGCTGTGCTAAACAGGCTCACGCGATCGGCAGCGTAAACCAGAACGTTGCTCCTGCACTTGGCTCGCTGATCACCCCGATCGCGCCCCCGTGAGCCACAACAATTTGCTGACAGATATACAGCCCTAGCCCCAGCCCAACCCGCCGTTTGAGTTGCAAACCGCGAGCATAGGGGTCAAAAATGCGGCTCGACTCAGTTGGGGTCATGCCCACTCCGTTATCGTGGACAACACAGCGGATCATTTCACCTTCGACGCTGGCATCTAACGTAATCGTGATCCCTGGTGGGTTGTGGTTCATCGCATTGGTGATCAGATTTGTGTAGATTCGCCAGACTTGGGTACTGTCAATGTTCACCAGGGGAAGATTGGGGTCAACCTGGTTCAGCAGCGTAATCTGATCGACATCGATCTGTGCTTTCAGGTCAGAAACAGCCCCTTCTACAACCATCCGCAGGGCGATCGGAGATCGCTCCAGTGTAATGCCGTGGGTGTCGTAGCTATGGACTTCCAACAGCGAGTTGATCAAGCGCAACTGGCGATCGCTGCTGTCCACCATCTGTTCTAAAACGCGGCGGGGCACAGCAAGCATTTCACCATCGCGCTTGAGCAGGTTTTTGATCACAAGGGCTTGCCCGGTCGTCGGGTTCCGCAAATCGTGAGAAACCGCATGTAAAAAGAGCTGTACTTGTCGGCGTGATTCAAATTCTGCCCGTTGCAGCCGTTCGTAGAGGTAAACGGCTAGATCGCAGATAATGCAGAACCAGATCAAATAGAGAAAACTGGCTGACTCAAAAATTGAGCGGGTTGGCGCTCCTTGCACAGCTGGTAAGACCGTTAAATCCAGGACGTAGTTAATCCCGTAATAGTAGGCAAACAGCCCTAGCTGCGACAGCAGGTGAACCTCCCACCGCACCGGAATTAAGGTTGCCTGCAACAGAAAAATCAGCGTCCAGCCATAAATATCAGAGTAGGGTAAGCCCTGAGACGTGGCGAGGATTTGCGGCAGTAGGGTGACTGACAGCGACACCCACAGAAAAATGCGGCCTGGATGGCGCTGACCAAAGGGGCTTTGATAGACCAAAAACCACCCGGCCAACACGGATATCATGACCCCATCGACCAGGAGCGAAAGGTGCTGGATGTCTTGTGGTATCGATTGCTGCACCGCTCGCAGCGGAATCACTAAGTTGTAGAGGTCGCGGGCTGTAAAGGTCAGCAGGATCAGAAATCCAAGTCGTAACCCTAACCCCAACCGCGCATACAGAAATTGGCGTTGCCAGATCTTGCAGTTCGAAGAAGCGGGCAGCTCCGATAAATCAAACAGATAGTCAACCAGCGATCGCACACCAGGCAACCGCTGCAACTGTTGCCACCACCCCGCTACAAAACCTGGGGATTGCCGAATATCCATGCCATTACGCCTGCCTGCCGCTAAATTCCTCTAGTTTTGCCTTCACCGTTTGAATGTCTTGCCACATCAACCATTTAGGGCTACCTTTCTCGCGTGACTGATTCCGTAAAAGATACGCCGGGTGAAAAATCGGCATGTACCAGCGTCCCTCTTGTTCGATCCACTGTCCCCTGACTTTCGTGATGCCTTGCTTGATGCCTAGCAATGTCGCCATCGCCACTTTCCCTGTTAAGAGAATAATTTTGGGGTCTACCAGACGAATTTGCTCCCGCAGGTAGCCATTACAGGCGGCAATTTCGTTTGGTTTGGGATCGCGGTTTTCTGGCGGACGGCATTTTACTACGTTACAGATAAAGACATCTTTTTCGCGCGTTAGGTTCACCGATGCCAAAATTTTGTCTAATAATTCACCCGATCGCCCCACAAAAGGCAGGCCTGTTTCATCTTCCGTTTGCCCAGGCCCCTCTCCCACAATCAAAATATCAGCAAGGGGGTTACCTTCCCCCGGCACAACCTGCTTTCGCGTTTGGCTCAGCTCACACCGAAAACAATTGCTGCAATGTTGCCGGAGGTCTTGCATATCGGCGTAAAGCCCAGGTGGAATCGGCAATTTAGCATCCAGCAAGAGGCGTGCGCGATCGACCGTTTCAGTCGATGGATCGGGCTGTGCGGCACCTGCAAGCTCAAACAATTGAATCTGGTCTTCACTAGCCATGAATACGTCCAAAAATAAATGGGTCGTGAGGATTGCACCCCAAAGTTAACGATTCTCTAAATTCTAAAAGGGAATTGAGTTGTCTGCGAGTCACGAACGCAAGGATGTTGCTAAACCCTGAGCGAATTTGTTAGAAACCACCCAGCACCGCACTGCCTAACCCCTGGAACATCACCCACGACAGGAAGAAGTTAGAAATAAAAATTGCCAGCAGAGATGTCACAACGGCGGTCGTGGTTGATTGGCCAACGCCTTTTGCCCCCCCGGTTGTCGTTAAGCCCCAGCTACAGCCAATAATGGCAATCAGTGCGCCAAAGAAAAATCCTTTAATTGGCGCGCTACACAAGTCCCACACGCTGAGGAAGCTGCGAGCCGAGTCGAGAAATACCCGATTTGGGATGTTGTACATGCTATTTGAAATCAGCATCCCGCCTGCCATGCCCGTAATCAGCGACAGTAGCGTCAAAATGGGCACCATCAGGCAGCAGGCTAACACGCGCGGGATGACTAAATAGTCAATCGGGTCTGTCTTGAGCATGTAAAGCGCATCGATCTGCTCAGTCACACGCATGGTGCCGATTTCGGCGGCAAAGGCAGAGCCGACCCGACCCGCAATCACAACTGCGGTTAAAACAGGGGCTAACTCCCGCGCTAGTGACAGCGCCAAGACGCCACCCACGGCACTGCCAGCCCCAAAGTTAATAAACTCTCGCGAAACTTGAATGGTAAACACCATGCCCACAAAGGCAGCGGTGAGCAGCGCAATCATTAACGATGCTGGGCCGACCACCGACATTTGCTCTAAGGTGTTGCGGCGATGAATTTTGCCAGCCAGCAGGTGAACCATCACTTGCCCACCCAGCAAAGCGGCTGAAACCAGGCGATTGCTCCATTGACTCAAATTTGAAAGTTGCGGCGATTCACTCACAAAAGACTCTCCACCCCACAATGCCAACTCAACAATGACCCAATTTTCTCTGAGATCGCCCGACTCGGTTACAAAACAGGCTGACGCACTAACTTCCTGCTCTCTGTAGCGCCCCTTAAGTTGCAAACGTAAACAGTTACAACAGGAGACTTCACGCGATCGCAGAATCGTATTGCTCTAGATTAGAAGCTTTGGGCGATCTTCGTAACTGGCAAATTGAACGAATTGCCCCGCATCTTTTTGCCAGGGTGGCTCAGCGAAATCTGAGTTTTATTGACAGAGCTTCACCAAGTTTTTTGATGCTGATTTAAGATTTTTGTCAGATTTCCCGTGCATCGGCGATCGCTCTTATCGTGAGAGTATCGAAACTCGTAAGTATTTGCTGATGCCTTTTCTGTCATCTACACACCTACGCTCTTTGCTGTTAACTGGTTCTGTGAGTTTTGCGGTTCCCATTTTGCTGATTGGTCTGGTTGCCCTCGTTTCTCTGCTACTTGAGCAAATTCCCTTTCTTCAGCAGATTGGTGACTTCAGCGCGAGTAATGTGCTGCAATTTTTGCAAGTGTTTGGCAACGGTAGCGCTCTCGAAGGGATCTTGGTGATTGGGGTTGCCAGTAGTATTGTTGGTGCCCTGTTTGACCTGTTTGCTTCTAATCGCACGGCTACACCTCATTAAGTCTTAAACCCTGGCAAAACTGCACTTCACCTGTTTTGGGCAGGGTTATTTTGAGCGAACTTTTAGACCTAAGTCTGTACCCAAACAACACACCCACCCTGAGAACAGGTATCCTGGGGAACAGCGCGTGAATTGGTTGTGTTAGGTCTATGCGATCGCATCCCCTTCGATCTGTTTGCAACGTTCTGCTAAGCACATTTCTCATCTGGCATTTTGCCACTGCTTCTGCCTGGGCCTTGATTGATCCAGTCGGGGCTAATCATGCTAACGCAGAGCCGTCGATCCAGCCGTATCTGGATCGGGTCATTCAAAAGGTGACGGAGTTTAAGCTCGACAACGGCATGAAATTTATCGTGCTAGAGCGGCATGAAGCTCCCGTGGTGTCGTTTGTGACCTATGCCGATGTGGGTGGCGTAGATGAGCCAAATGGCAAAACCGGGGTAGCCCACTTTCTAGAACACCTGGCCTTTAAGGGCACGAGCCAGATTGGCACGACCGATTACACCAAAGAAAAAGAGTTACTCAATCAGCTTGACCAGCTTGATCAACAGATTCGAGCGGCAAGGACAAAGGGAGAAACTGCCAAAGTTGATCAGTTAACCGCTCAGTTTGTCAAGCTCGAAGAAGCGGCCCGCAACCTGGTGGAACAGAATGAGTTTGGCCGCATTGTTGAGCAGGCAGGCGGTGTAGGGATTAACGCCACTACCTCGACCGATGCCACCCGCTACTTCTACAGCTTCCCCTCAAACAAGCTGGAGTTGTGGATGTCGTTGGAGTCTGAGCGGTTTCTCGACCCGGTGTTTCGCGAGTTTTATAAAGAGAAAGATGTCATCCTGGAGGAGCGTCGCCTGCGCACCGATAACTCACCGATTGGGCAACTGATTGAGGTCTATCTCGACAAAGCGTTTCAGGTGCATCCCTATCGTCGGCCTGTGATTGGCTACGACCAAGACATTCGCAACCTGACGCGCGAGGATATTCAAGACTTTTATGAGACGCACTACATCCCGAGTAAGTTAACGATCGCGGTCGTCGGAGATGTTGATCCGGCTGAGGTGAAGCGGCTTGCCAACCTTTATTTTGGGCGCTATAAAGCTAGAACGGTTCCAACTGAGAAGTTGCCCGTTGAGCCGCCGCAGACTCAGCAACGCGAAGTCACTCTCAATTTGCAGACGCAGCCCTGGTATCTAGAAGGTTATCATCGTCCGGCTGTAGACCATCCTGATAGCGTGGTCTACGACATGATTGCCAGCATTCTCAGTAATGGGCGAACGTCCCGGTTATACAAATCGCTGGTAGAAGAAAAACAATTGGCCTTGACCGCTCAAGGGTTAAACGCGTTTCCCGGTGACAAATACCCCACGCTCCTGTTGTTTTATGCGCTGACAGCTCCCGGTCACACTGTGGATGAAGTGGCGACTGCCCTGGAACAAGAAATTAGGCGCCTCAAAACAGAACCTGTCTCTGCCGAGGAGCTAGACCGGGTCAAAAATCAGGCTCGCGCTGGTCTGTTGCGATCGCTCAAATCCAATATGGGTATGGCCCAAGCGTTGTTGGAGTATGAGGTGAAAACCGGAAGCTGGCGCAACCTGTTTACAGAACTCGACAAAATTGAGGCTGTCACTGCGGCCGATATTCAGCGCGTGGCAAAAGCGACTTTTGTACCCGCTAATCGCACCGTGGGGCGGCTGGTGCCAAAAACCTAAATCGATTTCCAGGTTTTGAAAGCTTCTAATCATTTTTTGTTTGCAGGAGAGCAAGGAGAACGTGGGGTGAATAACCGCAGACAGCAAATCATTAAGGTTTTTGTGATTGTGTTTTGCTTGCTGGTCATTCCAGTGGCACTCTCATTTCTGGCGTACCTGCTCCCTGCGATCGGTCAAACGCCGCCTGTGCCAAAGCACTATACCGAGCTAACGTTTCCGCCGTTGCCGGAGGTGAAGCTGCCGGAATACACCCGCTTTCAGCTTAAAAATGGCATGGTGGTGTACCTGGTCGAAGACCACGAGTTGCCCTTAGTCAGTGGCACCGCCTTGATTCGTACAGGTGAGCGTTTAGAGCCAACGAGCGAGACTGGGTTAGCCGATTTAACGGGCACGGTGATGCGCTTGGGCGGCACCCGCCAGCGATCGGCAGATGAGTTAAATGCTCTGCTGGAGCAACGCGCTGCTGCTGTTGAAACTGGGATCGATCGCACCTTTGGTTCTGCCAGTTTTAGTAGCCTCAGCAAAGATGCAGAAACGGTGGTGGATGTATTTGCTGAGGTGTTGCGACAACCCGCGTTTCCTCAAGACAAGTTAGATTTGGCGAAAACTCAGATTGCAGGTGCGATCGCCCGTCGCAATGATGAACCGGGAAGTATCGCGAACCGTGAGTTTCGTAAACTGATTTATGGCGAAAGCAGCCCCTACGCTCGTACGGTTGAGTACGCTACCCTGGCAAACATCAATCGCACTGATTTAGAGCAGTTTTACCAACAATATTTTCACCCCGAAAACGTTCTGTTGGGGATTGTGGGTGACTTTGAAACAGCCACCATGCGCAAGCTGATCGAGGCCAAGTTTGGCACCTGGAAGCCTGCGGCAAGCAAAGCTCCGAAATTGCCGGATGTCAGCCAAGCCAAGCCGGGTGGAGTTTTCTTGGTCGATCAACCCCAACTCACCCAGAGCAACATTTTGATTGGCCATTTAGGCGGTTTAGAAAGTAGTCCTGACTATCCAGCCTTATCAGTCATGAATGAAGTGCTGAATGGGTTTGGTGGCAGACTGTTTAACCAGGTGCGATCGCGCCAGGGGTTAGCCTACTCGGTCTACGCGATTTGGAGTGCCCAGTCTGATTATCCCGGTATGTTCATTGCGGGGGGGCAAACACGCTCTGATGCGACGGTGCCTTTCATTCAAAGTGTGTTGACCGAAATTGAGAAGATTCGCAATCAGCCCATTTCTGAAGCGGAGTTGCAGTACGCCAAAGACATTGTGTTGAATTCCTTTATCTTCAACTTTCAAGACCCCTCGCAGACGCTCTCACGCTTGTTGCGGTATGAGTACTTTGGCTATCCCGAAGATTTCATTTTTCAGTACCGCAAAGGGGTGGAGGCAACCACGATCGCCGATGTGCAACGTGTTGCTCAAACCTATCTGAAACCGGAACAGCTCGTCACTTTAGTAGTGGGTAGTCAAGCTGAGATCCAGCCTCCTTTAAAAACTCTGGGACAGAATGTGACCACCTTGGATGTGACAATTCCACAGCCGCAGTAGGGTTGTCTCGCCCTGAGCCTCAACCCGACACTCCCACACCCCATTTCTAAAATCCTGCCTCAGCCAGCCGGATACCTGCCTTGGCTTCTAAGGAATGGGGATTAAATTTGATAGGGGTAGATTTTGCCGTTCAATCCATGGCAGGGTACAGATGGGTTTGCTAAACCCGCCCGTACAGTTTTTGGATGTATTAAATTCGCGATCCTAAAAATCCTCGTCGGTGAGCGTTTCAATCAAGAGATCGACTGCTTGTTGATGCTCTCTGAGAAACATCTCACATTGATTTAAGTGAGTGACTGCTTGCGAAAACTGTTCAAACACATCGGCTAACTCTAATTCGCCTGATTCAATTTGCGCCACGATCGCCTCTACCTGCAGCACTGTCTGCTCATAGTTCCAACCGGGCGGCAAGTCTAAATTCTTGAGTGGGTCGTTTGTCTTAGAAGGAGACATGTCGGTATGAATTAAGAGCGGTAGTTACCAATGTATCAACAGCAATCCGTAACTGTTAGTATAGAAGTACTCACCCTTCTGAGTTTAGGTCTTGAATATTAGTTACAGTGGCGGTTAGCTGTCCTTGCTCTAATTGAATTTGAACAGTTTGACCGATCGCAAACGTATTGGCTGACCGAGCAATTGCCCCCTGCTCATCGCGCACAAGCGCATACCCGCGCCGCAAAACCGCAGCCGGGTCGAGAGTTTCTAGTTTTTGGTGGAGCAACTGGCAATGCTGCTGCGATCGCTGAAGGCGGAGCTGCATCGATTGGGTTAGCCGATGACGCAGCCAGTTAAGACTCTTCCACTCTTGCTCAAGGCGGCGGTTAAGTTTGAGCTGATAGAGCCGACTTTGCAATTGGTAAAGTCGCCGTTGATTGACGACTTGCGCGGTTGCGACGGCTCCAATCAGGCGTTGCCTCCGCTCAACATGGGCAAACATCAAGTCTGCTAAGCGAGGCACGGCTAACTCGGCGGCAGCAGTTGGGGTGTGAGCACACACATCAGCCACCAGGTCGGCGAGCGTTTCATCGCGTTGGTGCCCAATTCCGGCAATCACAGGAATTGGACACTCTGCGATCGCCCGCACGACGCGCTCATCGTTAAAACATGCTAAATCTTCGACGGCGCCTCCTCCGCGTGATAGAATTAGTACACTTGCTCTACCATCTCGGTTTACTCGCTGAATCGCTCTCATAATTGACGAAGGTGCTTGCTCGCCTTGCACTAATGCGGGGGACAACAGCACCCTCAAACCCGGATACCGTCGCCGCAAAGTTCGCTGAATGTCTCCTAAAGCGGCAGCCTGTGGTGATGTCACGATTGCGATCGTGGTTGGATGAGTCGGCAAACTACGCTTTCGTTCAGGGGCAAATAGACCTTCTGCCTCAAGCCGTTCGCGGAGTTGCCGATAACGTAAGGCTCGTAACCCTTCCCCCGCAGGCAACACCTGCCAGACAACGAGTTGATATTGCCCCCTTTGCTGATGCAGATGAATTCGACCCAAAATAATGTATTGTTCGCCCGCGATCGGCACGGTCATCAAGCGTTCCAGATGACTATTCCAAACAACGCAACTAATGGCCGCTTTTTCGTCAGGATCTTGCAGCGTAAAAAACAAGCCGCTGCGATATCGCGATGCGCTAGAAACTTCACCCGTTACCCAAATTTGGCACAGGTGAGGGTCTTGCTCCAGCAAATCTTGAATATAGCTGGTCAATCCCGCGACCGAGAGCGGCACATCGGGAACAATAAGACTGGGCAGGTAATCAGCCATCGCAACAAAAGTAATCAGATGCCAGCTCGCTTAACCTATTTTGGCAAAGTAAGCCTGGCTTTTGTGCTTGCCTCCAACTGTTTTTAGATTCAGTTCCGTCAATTTCGTTGATTCGGTGTGATTTCCTTGGTTTTCTTACAGTGTTTCTTGTAACTTTCGTCTAAAATCTCCCTTACAGATCGGTTGGTTGAGCGTTCAATTTGCCGGATTTGACAGGGGCACAAACTACACCGACTGGCCTAGACTCCAGCATTCCGCACCCACTTCGTTCAGAGGTCATCATGGCAGCAAAAACAGAAACGACAGATAAACAAAAAGCGCTTAACTTGGTGCTGACTCAGATCGAGCGTAACTTTGGTAAAGGCAGCATCATGCGCTTGGGGGATGCTGCCCGCATGAAAGTTGAAACAATTCCCAGTGGGGCGCTCACCCTAGATCTGGCTTTGGGCGGTGGCATTCCCAAGGGGCGTGTAATCGAGATTTATGGGCCTGAAAGCTCTGGTAAAACGACGTTAGCCCTGCACGCGATCTCTGAGGTACAGCGCTCAGGTGGCGTTGCTGCTTTCGTAGACGCTGAGCATGCGCTTGACCCGGTTTATGCCAAAAACTTGGGCGTTGATATTGAGAACTTGCTGGTGTCTCAACCCGACACTGGAGAGGCGGCGCTTGAAATCGTCGATCAACTCGTGCGATCGTCAGCGGTTGACCTGATTGTGATTGACTCGGTTGCTGCGCTCGTGCCCCGCGCTGAAATTGAAGGCGAAATGGGAGACAGCCACGTTGGTTTGCAGGCGCGTTTAATGAGCCAAGCCTTGCGGAAAATTACTGGCAATATGGGTAAGTCGGGCTGTACAGTCATCTTTCTCAATCAGTTGCGCCAAAAAATTGGTGTCACTTACGGTAGTCCTGAAACTACGACGGGTGGGCAAGCGCTCAAGTTTTACGCGTCAGTCCGACTCGACATTCGCCGGATTCAAACCTTGAAAAAAGGGACGGAAGAGTACGGTACGCGAGCGAAGGTAAAGGTTGCCAAAAACAAGGTGGCTCCTCCTTTCCGCATTGCTGAGTTTGACATCATCTTTGGTCGGGGCATCTCAACCCTGGGTTGTTTGGTTGACTTAGCTGAGGAAACAGGGGTCATCATTCGGCGGGGGGCGTGGTACAGCTACAACGGCGATAACATCGCTCAGGGACGCGACAACGCTATCAAATACATGGATGAGAAGCCTGAGTTTGCTCAAGAAATCGAAAAGCTGGTCCGCGAGAAGCTTGAGATGGGCGCTGTGGTTTCATCAATGGCGGTTGGCAATGCCGATGATGACGATGATGAAGACTACGAAGAGGAAGAATAAGGGCTAATCAGGGGCGATCGCTCCTGGTTACCTCGCAGCGAATCGTTACAAAGTCATCCTCCGATCGCACCAAACTGATTGGAGGATGCACATTGCCGTCAGAACGATAAGATAGATCGTGGTGATTTTCGCCCTGAGGCGCTTGCCAGTGATATCAACGCTGATTAAAGATTTTCGAATCATTTTTGAACGTGACCCGGCTGCTCGTAACTGGGCTGAGGTCTTGTTTTGCTATCCCGGCTTACATGCGCTTTGGCTGCATCGGTTTGCTCATTGGCTTTACGTTTTGGGGCTGCCGTTGATTCCCCGGATGATTTCTCACATTGCTCGCCTCTTGACAGGGATCGAGATTCACCCTGGTGCCCAAATTGGCTGTGGCGTTTTTATTGATCACGGCATGGGTGTTGTGATTGGGGAAACGGCGATCGTTGGCGACTACAGCCTGATTTATCAAGGTGTCACCCTGGGTGGTACAGGTAAAGAAAGCGGTAAACGCCACCCGACCCTCGGTGAAAACGTCGTCGTTGGGGCAGGTGCTAAGGTTTTAGGCAATCTGTTGATTGGCAATAACGTGCGAATTGGGGCAGGTTCCGTTGTTTTGCGAGATGTCCCCTCTGACTGCACAGTCGTCGGCGTACCTGGTCGGGTCGTTTATCGTGCCGGAGAAAGAGTTGAACCTCTGGAACACGGGCGCTTACCTGACTCAGAAGCGCAAGTGATTCGGGCTTTGGTCGATCGCATTGAGCAGCTTGAGCAGCAGGTGCAGGTATTGAGCGAAAAATCAACGCCGACCGAACATCGTGTGTTGGTGGGGGCGATTTTACCGGAATTGCGTTCAGAGAACGGCCGCTCCTATTTGGTCGAGCAACCTGTGGCTACTGAACGTAGCAGTTGCCGTCTGAGCAACAAAATTATCGAAGAGTTTCTGGATGGTTCCGGCATCTAACCCACTTCTGTTTTCGAGTGAATTCACGCACTGAACTGGGCTGACGTTAAAAATTTTGATGTTGCCTCCAATCCGCAGGTTGGGGGCTTTTAATGTGAAGACCAACTAGAACTGAGATCTGAGTGATCGCGCCGGGATGATGTGACACTTGCCGGGATGATGTGGGAAACGCAAGCGTCGAGGGCTTTTGAGCGGCTGCTCGTTTTTGGCTCGGCGAGAGGGGGTGCGATCACTCGACAGACTTCAATTGAGATCGGACTGGCACAAAGCAGGCTGTCAAAATTTCCACAGACTTAAACTGAGATCGGCGAAACAATTTAGGGGTGCCTTACAGGGGCATTTAAGAGGCTCTGGCGATCACTCGGAATTTTGAGGGGTGATCACTCGCTCGACAGACTTCAATTGAGATCTCAGAGGCGTTGTGCCAGTTGTCGAGATAGGCACTGAGAAAGCTTTTAGAGAATTGACTGAGCAATTATGCCGATCACTCGAAACCATAGAGAGTGATCATTCGAGTGATCGGTATTGTGCCGTGTGATCTCAGTAGTCGGTATAAAAAGGATCACTGCTCAAGAAAGTCGAGGGCAAGCTCTTCAAGCTCGACTCTCGCCAGGGGCAACAGGTTGCCGAAAGGGTCGAGGGGCAAGAATGGTCTCGCGTCAATACTTGCTCTCGGTGCCCCAAACTGGTGAATTGCGCCGAGGCTATATGAGCCAACGGCGAGGTTTGTGCCGACAACGGCACCCTCTTTTGTGGCTTGACCATAAATGGTGTCGTATAGGTTGCCCTTGTCTTGCAAGATGCGGTTTTTACTCTTTGGCTTTTCTCGCTTGCGTTTTGCCTCTTGAGTGGCAAAGGTCAACTCTTTCCACTTGCCACCAAAAGGGGCTGTCTCGGTTTTGAACGCTGTAACCGCCAAGCCTTCGAGATAGTTTGCCCAACTTTTATAGAGTGGCTCTGGATTGCTGATCCGACCAGCGAGGCTCTCGATTTCGGCACTAAAGCCGCTATCAATCAGCTTTACATCAAAGTTTGCCATCTACTCAACCTCAATTTGATCACTCTCGACATCGCCTCGCATGATCGAGACCATTTGGCTCGCCTCGCTCTCGGTCTCGCCGAGCAGAGCTTGAGCCAGTAAGGTGCTCTCATAGAGAATTCTCCGAGAAACCCACCTCTTTAGGGGTGGGAGGGATAGGAGCGGCAGTCTTTGACTGCCAATACAAACGAACCAAACTCACACAGAAAATGTTAAAATGTGAGACATGGAAAAGGCTTTCAACTATC
>DVDV01000267.1 GCA_015296075.1 Leptolyngbyaceae cyanobacterium M33_DOE_097
CACAGCTGATTTAGAGCAGCAGATCTTGAGCTTCATTGACTACTTCAACCGCACCTTTGCCAAGCCTTTTGTCTGGAAGTTTAAAGGGTTTGATCAAGTCATCTAAGCTGGTCAGTCACTCCTGCTAGCCTGCACTAGGCTAATTACCGAGTATCAAGGTTCTATTGATCACCTTTCTAATTGATTGTGTGGGTGATAGGGATGATGAAAGATATTGTGGCATTGGTAGTTTACGCGCTTACAACGCTGTGCCAAATCCTGCTAACAAAAGACTTACTCTTGCCATCCTTGATTATGCTGTCTCTTTTTTGGCATTTTTGGTGGTTGGCATTGCTACTAGTAGGAGTTGGGTTGCTAAAGCGAAGCTGGTGGATGCTATCGAACCCCGATGCTGTGTGGTTAGAAGAAGTTGCTCTTGACTTAGGAAGGAAGCCACAGCGAACACTGGAATGGGAGCAGTGGCGGCTTGAGCGGGCAATTAGTTTTGCAGTTCTAGGGGCGATCGCACTGATTGTGAGTGTCGTTACAGTAATCAGTCATTCTGGTTAGAACCAAGTTTTGCTGGCTAACCAAATAGCGGTAAATCAATTTGTAATTGAGGGAATTGATCATGGCAGAAGTTACAGAACTCAATCAAAATGTTGATGAAACAGTAGATAGTTTAGAGCGATTAATAGGAGTGTTGGAGCAAGCCTGCACACAAATCCAGGAGAACTGCTCTGAACTGGAATCAGAAAGTGATGTCTTGAATCAGGGCAATGAGGTTATTACGCATCTGGATACTTTGGGGCAAAGTCTACAAGATGCTCACGATAAGTTAGAGAGTGCAGAATCTGAAATCACTCAAGCGTTAGGCGAGTGGCAAAAGGTGATCACTGATGCGACAACCAATCTAGAAGAAGCGGAAGGAACCACTGAAGAAATCAGTGGCGAGTTTGAAGAAATCACGCAGGCAACTCCTGAATTTGAAGGAGCGGCAGCTGCGGTTGAGCAAACCTTAGAGCAAATGGCAGGTACGCTCAACCAATTGGAAGAGTCGTTAACACAAGAAGTTGAAGAGACTCGAAAAGCCTTTCAAACCTTTGATCAAGCGCTGGATGAGTTTCAGAGCCAGGTGGAACCGATGTCAGAGCTGGACAGCGCTGTGGATGAGCTGATTACGGACATCACTGAGACTCACCGAGAGGAGATCGAAACCAACTTTGATGAGCTGAGCCAAGATTTGCGCCAGGAACAGGCGGGCGAAATTCAGCGAGCAGCAGATGAATGCGAGCAGGATGTGAAGGATAAGCTAAATACCTTTAGTGATGATGTCGAGGTGATGGCAGATGATTATGAACAAGATATATCAGAAGTTATCTCTGATCTTTCTGATGACTGTAGCAATGAACTGCAAGTAAAAATTGAGGATGCGGTAGAAAGTATTATCAATGATGCGGTATCGACACTGTTGAATGAGGTGAATGAAACAGATACGGAATTTGATTCAGGTCTTACCGTTGTCAATGAAATTAAGCCTTTGGTTCAAGACATTGTTACAGCAGGAAATGTGTTGGCTGCCAGCGATGAAATTGTGAAAGAACTGGTGGGTTAAGACATAACTTGTGAATTAAGCACAGAGGATTTGTTTAACGATGAGTGCAGCCGATTTAATTGCACGTCTTGCTGCGGCTAAGGGCGATCGCCAAAGAGCCAGTGACTTATTAGCTGAAGCCCGCAGCATGGGACGCGGAGAAGAACCTCAACCGCCTGAACCACAAGGAGGAAGTTTGCTTGATCAGCTCGGAGGTATTAGCGATGTTGGTCACACAGTTTTAGATATTGCAGGTTTTATTCCGGTGGTGGGTGCTGTCGCAGATTTAGCGAATGCAGGCTGGTATGCGGCAGAGGGAGATTACAAAAATGCTGCTCTGTCAGCCGCCTCTGCAGTTCCAGGAGTCGGTGATGTTGCTGCTGCGGGCAAGATTGCTCTGAAGACTGCCGCCGCTGCTAAAGGGGCTACTGCTGTTGGGGGTGCTCTGGCATTGGCAAGGAGAGGACCCAAAACTTATATCACCTACTCGCTTCGCAGCGCTGATGGAGCCGTCAGGTATGTTGGACGAGCGAGTGGGAGAGGTACTCCTGAGCAAGTAATGAGGCAGAGAATTAGCAAAGGTCATAAGGTGGCGAATGCAAACCCTCACCTTACACCAAAAATTGAAGCGCTTCAGGGGAATCGCTCTGCCAACATGGGGGCCGAGGATGTGCTCCATGAGTATCACAAACGGGAAGGGGCAAATTTGCTCAATGATCCAAAGTCGCCGCCTCTAAGTAGTTTACCGAGAAAAATTAAGAAAACGCGCCAACGGATTGAGGACTACGCTGAGGATCTCAAAACTGACTTGTGAGGAGGTTCATCAGAGACAAATTGCATGGGTATTGAAGAAATGATGACTTGTGTACACAAAGGAGAATGAAAACTATGAGCGTACAAGATTTGATTGGTCGCATCGAAACAGCTAGAAGCAATCTTCAAGAATCAAGAAATCAGTTGTCCAGTTCGAGGGCAATAAATGCTGCCGATATCACTAGTCATCAAAATCCAGGAGCACCTATAGACTGTACTCCAAAACCCAGGCCAGGTAGGACAGAAACAATAGCCGACGGGGCTTTGAAGGGTGCAGGAGTAGGGATTGCAGCTGGAGTAGGGGCTGGAGTAGCTGGTACCGGCGGTGTAGGGATAGCTCCGCTTGCAATTGTTGGAGGGGCTATAGGTGCAGGGGTAGGAGCTGTAGGTGGTTACTTTAAGTACGAGATAGACAGTATACCCGATGAGGGATGCCCTACGTTACCACCCACGGAGTAATAAACTATTAGCAACTAGCCTTCACCTTAATACGTGAAACATTGAGTTTGGAACACAATAGTTTAGTTTTAGAGCCATAACGTTTCCATCTAGAAGTCAAAGTTTCGAGTTTAGAACAGCAAGTTTTTGGCTCAGAGGTCGAAACTTCTAACTCAAAACAGCAACGGTTAAGTTTGGAACAGCAAATTTCGAGTTTGGAACAGCAACATTTGAGTTCAAAGCAGCAAACTTCGGGTTCAGAACAGCAACGGTTCGGAGCAAAACAAGACGCTTCCCCTTCAAAGCAGCAACCGTTGAGTTCAAAACAGCATTGTTTGAGTTTCAAACGTGAGCCTTCCGAGCTTCGAGTCCAGCATTTCTAACCATTCATCGAGAGACAATGATTATGAGCGAAGCAACCAGTTCATTAGAGCAATTAGCAACGGATGTACCAGAAAAGTTGAAACTTCTGGTTCAAGATTTGTCAGATCTTCAGGGAGAGGTGGATGATTTAGAGACTCATCTGGATGGGATGAATGACCAGGTGACAGATTTAATTGGGCAGATTGAGACGGCGTTGGATGAGTTGCATACTGAGTTGTCAAATCAGGGTAGTCAACTGGGTGAAGCAGTTTCTGATCTGGATGGAGAGTTTGAAACCCTCAAAACTGAAGTCGCATCGGCTCAGGATGAACTAATGACTGAGCTGCAAGAAGCACAGGGTAAGCTGACTGACCTCAAGGGGAGTTTAGATGAGGGGCAAACCTCGGTTAGCACAGCAGGACAAAATGTGGTAACGATGCTGACTCAGGCACAGGGCAAGGTAGAGGCAGGTCAAGACCAGTTAGATGGCGCAGTGGACGCTCTTAGCGCTGAAATTCAAGCAGTGCAGCAGGGGATTGATACGGCTCAAACCACTGTGAATGAGCATGTAGGAGACTTAACTGATAGCCTGGACGATGCCCAGAAGGACGTTGATGGAAAAGTGCAGGATGTAGTAGATACATTGGCCAATGTTGACGCTTTAGAGACAGAATTGAGTAATGCTAAAGATAATGTAGTCAAGACTCGATTGGATGGATTAATAGACACGGCTAGAACTGAAGTAGATAACCTGCGATCGCTCATTGAAAACGCTCTTAACCCAGTTATAGAAACGATCCAGGGAATTAATGATGAGCTTGCAGATGTGGAATCAAATCTGTCATCTGGACAAGATGATCTAAAAACCCAGTTTGATGACTTGCAGGAATTGATTGAACCTTTGAAAAAGGGAATTGATGAAGCCCGTGATGTGGCTGATAAATTTGCCTTGCCGTGGGCGTAGTTTTCTCCCTTAATTCCTCTCCAACATAGAGAAAGGAGTAAAACCTAAACCGGATCAAGATCCAACTCTTTCATGGCAAAGAAGGCTAGGAAAGGGTTCTCAACGATCTATCACACAACCCAAATCATCTATTTGCTTCCTTTTATCGGGAAGTAGAGAACTCATCTGCAAAATTTTGAATTGAAAGGAGCAAACAATGGCAGATTTTCAAAGTGCAGCAGCAGAAACAACCAGTCGATTAGCAACCGTCGTGACTGAAGTCGAACAAACTCAAGGACAGGTGCAAACGGCTAGAACCGAGCTAGAGAACTTAAAACAGCAGACTGAAGATACCTGGACGCAGTTTAGTGAGCAGGCACAGACGTTGTTAGAGCAGATCAACACCAGCAAAGGAGAACTCGTTGCTGAAGCCGATTTAGTAGAACAGGCAATCGCTCAACTCAAGCAAAAGATTGATACTGTTCAGCAAGAGATGGTGCAAGAGTTAGAGGATACCAAAAGTGCGATCGCGGCGATCGACGACAAAGTAGCTGAACTAACTCCTGAACTAGAAGGAGACTTGCAAGAGGCAGAGGCTGCTTTCAATAGTCTGCACGATAAAGAGATTGGAAGTGAGCTAGAGCAAGCAGTGTCGCCTGTAGTCTCTCAACTACAGGCAGCGAGTGGAGAGTTACAAGGGTTTCAAGACCAACTCACACAACAGACCGAAGCTCTAGCAGGAACAATCTCCGAACAAGTTATCCCTGCCATTACTGGCTACGTCACCACTACCACTGAATTTTTAGAAGGAATTATTGATCAATTCAATAACCAACTCCAAGCAGTTGGAGACGAACTGGAACAATCTTTGGGTGATGAAATGGAGCAAACAGAGCAAGGGCAAGATAATCTCTTCAATCAGCTTGAAGATAATACCCACAAGTTAGAAGACGTAATGGCTAAATTGAGCGACGCAGTTGAGATGGCAAAATCAAGTGTTGTAGAAGCGGGGCAGGTAGTCGTAGATGGCATTCAAGAAACTAGCGGTAGCTGTAAAACGACGATTCAACTCCTGTCAGAAGCTGAACAATCTTTAGCAAAGATTTAGTCTTGTATCTCAGCCAAGCTCTAAATCAAAACGAATCACCGGAAGGAAAGAGTTATGAATTATTTGTGGTCTAACAAACATCAAATCCTGCAAGCATTCTCATCTGCATGTCTCCTTTATGGAATCAGTATTTTCAGCTTTGCAACAACGACAAGTGCCCTGGAACCTCCTCAGGCAAACAGTCAAACTTATTCTCATATTCATGAGCAACTCAAACTTTCTCCAAATCTCCGCAAAGAGACTCAACCCGATTTTCACACTTATCGGTTGGGAGCTGGAGATACCATTTTGGCAACCATTACGCCACGCAGCAAAGATTATAGCTTTAACGCAGTTTTAGATCGGCAGGGTAATGTTTCAGTTCCACTGGTTGGGCTTATCAATTTAGAGAACATGACGATCGCTGAGGCGCAAACCAGGCTACAGTCAGCTCTGGCAGAGTATTTAGTCAATCCCCAAGTAGGAATTGTGTTGGGTACTGCCCGAACAACCAAAGTCATGATGGCTGGAGAAATTGCTAAACCAGGCTTCTATACTCTGCAAGATCCACGTCTGCCGGTTGCATTAATTGAAGCTGGGGGGATAACTCGTTTCGCAGATCTGCGACAAGTTACCATTCGACGACACGCCGCTACATCTGAGACCCTTGAGCAACAACTGGATCTATTCACAATGCTAAAAGAGGGGAAGAGTCTGGCTGACCTGCGTTTGATGGATGGAGATATTATCCAAGTTCCAGCCTTAAAAAACGGTACAGTTCAAAACTATGACCGTGAACTGTTGGCAAAGTCAAATTTGGGACAACCTAAAATTACAATTCGTGTTTTAGATTACTCCAGTGGTGTAAGTCGTGTGCAAATTGAAAATGGCAGTGATTTTCTAGACGCTTTGACTGCTATTAAACCAAATATTGAGCGAGTGGATATGGGTGATCTCCAACTTATTCGATTTAACCCTGAAACACGTCGGGCAGAACTTATTCCAATAAATGCCAAAAAAGCTCTCAAAGGCGATTCTAGTCAAAACCCAACGCTAGAACATAATGACGTCATTGTGCTGGAGCGCACCTGGATTGCGAAGTTCAATTACACATTAACTCAAATCACTCAACCATTTAAGGATGCATTTGGCTTTCTAATGTTTTTTGATTCGATGGGTAGTGGGGTGAGTGAGGTCTTTAAAGGAGACGGATAAATAACTTGGCTTTCTTTCCTCAATTGGCGTTCTCATTCATGGTGAAGATAATGAAAAGTGATTTGCTGATCAAACGCTATTTAGCTGCTCTTCAACATTACAAGTGGTATGGAATTGGGACTTTAGGTCTGATCCTATCGATTTCCGCTGGGCTTTCTACGCAGTTTGCCAAATCTGAAACAACCTACGCAGTTCAGGGTACTCTTATTTACCAACCTACTAATGAAGCTTCAAAGCCTTCTCCCCTCCAAAAAACGGAAGCTTCTGCAAGTGAGCAAAAACCTGCTTTAGGCAAAGAAAATTTGCTGACCGATAGTTTATTGCAAGCAACATCAAAGACTTTAAGGAGTAAGCAGCTAGCGATCGCACCCTCTTCTCTACGAAACCAAATTCAGATCAAACCTGACTCAGAACAGCAGAACCGCTTTCTAATCACCTATCAAGACGAAAACGCACAAAAGGCAACTTTGATCGTCAATTCATTTTTGGATGCTGTTAGCGAACAAAGCCTTGCTCAAAAGCGCCAGCAAATTGAAGATAGTATTAAAGTTCTAGAGAAGAGGAAAGATTTGCTCGAAAAAAACTTGCTGATTGCAGAAGAAAAGTTACGAGAGTTTAGCAAGCAGGAAAAACCAGCAATTCAAGCAGCAATTGATGGTAGTCTTGTTTCTGCAATTACAAACATTCAACAACAGCAACGACAACTTCGCCGTGAAATTGAAGGGATCGATGCTGAAATTATCAGTCTGCAAGCCAGGCTTGGGATGACACCAGAACAAGCTTACATTGCTTCAGCGTTGAGTGCAGATCAGACAGTTGGTAGCTTAAAAACAAAAATCGGCGATCTGGAATCTCAAGTTCAAATCCAGCGACAAGATTTGCAGGCTAAGCACCCTGAGGTTTTGGCTCTTCAACATCAACGCCAGGTTTACGAAACACAACTACGGCAACGAATGGCAGAAATTATTGGGCACAGCAATACGATCCCCGTTCAAAATGTAGCTTACTTCAATCGAGTTAGTAACCTAGATAAAGCAAGACAAGATCTGGCGAATAAACTGGTTAACTTAAAAACTCAACGTGAACGATTATCACAAGAACTTAGTATTCTTCAAAGAGCAGAACCTGAGTTACGACAAGAATATAGAGATGGCACAGCTCTAAAGCTCGATTTGGAGAAATTGACTAAAAACGTTGCTCGTTACCGGGAAGCTTTTGAGCAAACGGAAAAGCAGTTAGCAGCACTAGATTTGAAGAAAGCTGAGACAAAAAGTGACTGGGCAACCAATATATCACCGCAGGTGAAAGATATTACTCAGTGGTGGCTTCAACAACCTGTCATTCTCTTGGCAGGGGGCCTCTTGGGGATGCTGATTGGTACAGGCGTCATCTTACTTCTAGACTTAGTTCAGGGGCGAATCTTGTCACTGGAAGAAGTACAAGCGATTTTGCAACAACGGGTTCCTTTTCTAGGAGCTTTGCCAACAATTTCTAAAAGTGCGAGCAAAGAGCCTATCCCTGTTTTGGTTGAGGCAGATTCACCCTACTTAGAAGGCTACGAAATGCTGCGGAGTAGTCTACAACATTGCCTCCAGGAGCAACCAATCAAAATGGTAATTGTTTCCAGTTTGCAGAATGAAGAGGGAAAAACAGTGACCGCCTACAATTTAGCGATCGCGTCAGCTAGGGCTGGGAAAAAAACGCTGTTGATTGAAGCAAATTTACGAGCACCCTCTCACGCACAAACAGTTGGTCTATCGTTGACAGAAGGTGGGGAGGCAATGACAACAGCAAATCATTTCCAAACTGAAAGTATTTACTCAACCCCCGGCATTAAAGGTCTGTATGTGCTGCCCAATCCGGGAACTGTGGAGCAAGTAGCAGCTCTCCTAGAATCTGAACAAATGGAAGCTCTACTCAAGTCCGTCCGAGAAGAATTCGACTTTATTGTCATTGAAACGGCCACTTTGCGATACAGCGATGCATTATTAATCGAACCTCTGACTGATGGGTTGATTCTCGTAACTCGGCCTGGATATACGCTGCGTAAGAGCCTCAGAGTTGTTGTTGAAAAGTTCTTTGAATTTCGCAACGTGAAATTGCTAGGCATTTTGACAAATCAAGTTAACCAGTCCATCAGATCTGCCTCTTTTCTATCTTTCTAAGGGACCAACTGTATTTCAAGAATGAGAGATGTCTGCAGTAAAACGGCTCCCATAATGATGCAAGTAGACCCTTCTCTAGGGTTCGTCCACTTCTGTTAGTTGCTTCTTACTTAGAAATTAATGACTTCTATGCTAGACAGGATTATTCGTGAGCACTACAAGCTTATTAAACCTCTAGGCTCAGGAGCGTTTGGGCGAACTTATTTAGCTCATAATCTTCAGGCTTCTGACCAGTCAACTTGTGTGATTAAGCAGTTGAAATTAGAAGGTAAAGATCCTGATGTTGTAGCAAAAGTACGTGAATGGTTTAAGCGGGAGGCAGAAGCATTACAACGGTTAGGTCAGCATGCGCAAATTCCTCAGTTGTTAGATGCTTTTGAGGAGAAGCAAGAGTTTTACCTGGTACAAGAATATATTGAAGGTACTGTACTTCGAGAAGAGCTACGCGAAAGCTCTTTATGGAATGAACAGCAAGCTTTTGATTTTCTCCAAGAAGTGTTGCCTATTTTAGATTTTATTCATTCAAAAGGCATCATTCATCGTGATATCAAACCTGAGAACCTTATCCGTAGAGCAAATGATCGTAGGTTGTTTTTAATTGATTTTGGAGCAGTCAAGCAAGTTACGAAGCTTATCCAGAAGCAATCCTCTTTGACTATTGTTCATAGTCAAGGGTATTCTCCTCCTGAACAGCTAGCTGGCATGCCCGAACTCAACAGTGATATTTATGCACTAGGAATAACTTGCATTGAAGCGTTAACTGGAATGTCTCCAGAAGCCTTGGTACAGGTACGAGATCCCAAAACTCGGCAATTCATCTGGCCTGAAGCGCTGGTCATTAGCAATGAGTTTCAGTTGATTTTACAGAAGATGGTCTGCACTGACTCACATCAGCGTTATACAAAGGCGGTGGATGTGCTTCAAAGTCTAAGTCAACTCAATACTGATTCTCCAACCCTTGCAAGCCCTGATCACTATACTCCGACCGAAATTACAACCACTAATTCGGCTGACTTACAACAGAATTGGCAGCACTCCTATACCCCGACCGAGATTAGTAGTCGTGGACTGGATGAAGCCACTTCAATAGACAAGCAGCAAAGAGAGAAAGTAAACCACTTAGTTTCTTCCCTGTCAACTCATTCAAATGACAACTCGAAACAGCTATTTGATCAACTGAATCAACGGTTCCAAGTTCTAGAAGAATCTATTATTAGAAATAGACTTAATACAATCCAATCGGTTTTGCAGAAAAAGTTGGTGCTACTTTCTAGTTCCCTATTTGTGATAGCAACCGTATCAGTCACTTTATACGCATTGGCTCAAAATCAAACAACTCACTCTATTCAACCAACAAGTCTGAACAGTCACCAGCTAGTAGAAGCATCTAAAACTATACTTGAAGAAAAATATCGTTTTTCAAATCATTCAGCACCAATCACATTTCTAGGTTTTTCTTCTGACGGAATGACGGTTGTTGCTGCTAGTGACGACGGGTTAGTTAAAATTCAAAATCTACAAGATCAAACCAGTAAACTTTTAACTCAAACCCCCAATAAGATACTAGCCTTAGCTCTTAGCAGTAATGGTCAATACCTTGCAATTGCCACCCAAGATAAAACTATTGAAGTTTGGGACTTAGTTAATTTAAAGAAAAATCATCAAATTACGGTCGATCAATTGGTTTGGTCTTTAGCTCTCAACTATGAAGGCCAGATGTTGGCAGCAGGTAATCTTGGACGTATTCAAGTATGGAGTTTGCAGCAGATGCCACGGCTACTGAAAACACACACCATTGATCCTCAAAAAGCTGAACCTATTCAAACCTTAGCATTTAATTCAGGTTCAGATACGCTGATCGGAGGTAGTGCAGACGGATCAATTTACTTGTTAAATACAAAGGAAAACTCCTTACAAAAGCTTCAAAAACATACGAAAGCAGTTCGCGCGATCGCAATAGATTACCCAAGTGAGTCTTTTTTTACAGGTAGTGCAGACGATACAGTGAATGTTTGGGAACCAAAGAAAGAGACAAAGCAACCTATTAGTCGCATGCCTGCTGATATGGGTGGTGTGCAGGCGATCGCAAAAAGTCCTCACGGTAGAAAGATTGCAGCAGGTGGCGCTTACGGCGTGCTTCGGTTATGGGATTGGCAAACGACTCAACCAATCGCGAGTTTAACTTTATCAAGTGAAATTACTGCTTTAGCGTTTTCTCCTAACGGCAAAATGCTGGCGGTAGGCAACCAGAGCGGTGAAACCGTAATTTATCAGTTGAAATAACCTTTGCTAGTGGAGTAACAGGATGGTTAGTCTAGTTAAAAAACAGAGTCGAGTGCTTGATCTCATACAAGAATTGAAGAACCTGATAACTGAAAATCTAAGTCAAGAAGATTTTTATCAGGTTGCTATTGATAGCATAGATGCTGCTGCAAATTATTTGAATTTAAAGACACCTAGTATCAGTCTTATAAGTTTAAACCTAGACCTAGCTAAATCTTTTCACTCTTTTGTCAAAGATTTAATTTGTGAGGATTGTTTTCAATTTTGTTTTCAGGAATTGCCAGCTTCTTTATTAAAAGGAGAATCAGCAAATTCTCCTTTTCTAACACTTTACAATCTGAACTCAGAACTTGAGGACACAGATAGTAAACAATTTCCACTTGTAGCAAAAACAAATTTTAAGGTTGGTCGTAAATCCGATTGCGATATTCATATTCCAGATTACTGTTCTAAAGTAAGTGGAGAACACTTAAACGTTTATATGCTAGGCTCAAATGAGCCTCATCAGCCTCTGCAGTGGTGCGTTCAAGAATCTCAAACTTGTAGAAACGGAACGTTTATTAATGGGCAGAAGCTTTTAGGAACTCATGTTTTAAAGCACGGCGATCGCCTGGTTTTAGGTGACCAGCTCCCGTCTATTAAAAGTCCTGAACTGGTTTTTGAATGCTGCTCTAATCCAGATCAAGAAACTTTTAACCGCTTCCAAGAACAGTTTCCACTCAGCGTGGTGACTTGTGATATTTTGTGTGTTGTGATCAAAGCTGATGAATATAATGCAAGCGATAAAGAAGTCTTGAATAGAAGCATCGGGACATTACCTTTTCAAGGTTGCTTTTTGGTTTTACTTAATGAGAAAACAGGAAGTTTTTCAATTTTTCAGTATCCTGATGAATTACTCAGTAGCATGGAATTTAGCCAATCTCTGTCCCATTACAGTCAACACGATGAATACGTTCAATTCCAACAAGCTTTAGTTAAAGTCAATTGCATCATTGATTTGATTAATGAGTTAACCGTGACGCAACTTGCTAGAGTCAATGAAGCAGTGAGAAAAGCTGAAACCCAATTAACTCAAACAGATAAACGAAGAGTAACAGATAGAAGACCTGCGACAGCTATCACAATCAATGAGCAAAAGGTTTGGCTTTTGAAATCCGTTGAGACCTCACTGACTCAATCCAAGCAAGATTTATTAGATGATTCCCTAGCAGATAGCATCATTCAAAAGATTCAGGACCTTGTTAGTAGCCTTCGTGCATGTGTGGTTAAGCAGGGAACTGAGAAGTACCTTGAGTTGAATGTGCAAGATTCTGATTTAAATGTTAACGATTACTTATTTGATTTTTGTAAGCGCGAACTGCTGAACTGGGCAGAAGAAGAATGGAGGAATATTTGTACGACTTATGGCCATGGCGGCTTAGATAACCTGAGAAAAAATATTAATGGAAGCTCAGCTCTATCTAGTGAGCAAAAGCAGAGTATAACTCGATTGACAGAAAAACAACGAAACCATTTAGAAGACATTTTCCAAGTTCCTCTCAAACGAATTAATTGCCGAGTTGCGTATCGCGAAGATCCAATCTTGCTTTACTTCATTAAGAAAGTGCGTAGCTCTATTTTTCAGGTCATGGGTATTTTATTCTTGCTAAGTTTTCTTGGCTTTAGTAGAGGTGCTGTAATCAAAAGCATCAACAAGCAAATCTCAGGCTCTTTCTTACTAACCGCGATCGCCTTGAGTTTGATCGGGTGGCTACTCTATAAGCTATATCGCAATTACCAGAAGGATAAAGGTACCGAAGTGCAAAAAGCTTCTGAAAAGCTCAGGCAAGAACTTCAGGGGTATTACCAGCGAGTTATTAAAGGACGGTTTGCAGATAAGCTAGTGCAGAGTTTGAAAGTCTTTTTGCAGGAGGAAATAGATAGATGCGAAGAGAAATTAATGGATACTCATTCAGAAGCTAACGATGTTTTGACATCTAGAGATAAACAGGAGAGTACAAAAATATATTTGAGAGAATGTCAGAGCCAAGCAACTCGTATGGAACGAATTATCCGAGATTTGCAGAGACTAAAGGGTAAGCTTCAAAGATTACAAGTTGATAATTGAAGTCATTGATGGGTATAGCGAAGCTGAGAAGCAATCGCATGGAAACGATTTCATTGACGTTCTAAGCTTTGTGAAAATTGGCAGCGTTTGAAAAGCAAGAGCCTGAGGGTTATTGAATGTTCCTTATGTATTAAGAGACTTTTGATTGACAAATAGAGAGGTGAGAAATGCACAGCAACCGAATCGGCTATCTTGGCTATTGACTTTACCGATCAGGGTGGAATAATGCTAGATGCAATAATCTTTCACCATTGCAACACAAATTACTCAGTACCCCACTCTATTTTCATCATGGTTTTGCAGCAGGCTTAGATTATGTCTAAAAAGCAGCTTATGAGGAAAGCTACTGGTAAGCAGCATCCTTGTGTTTGTGTTATTACTTGTGCCATAACCTATTAGGAATGCTTACTGATAGTCGTTACGGATGTTTTTAGAGATACTCTTGATACTCTCCCAGTCATCAATTTAAGCAGAATTGCGGCTGAAAAGTGAGTTCCTTAGAACTAAGATGCTCAGGAGAGATCGCCCCTAGTATCGTGATTCTAGCCTTTTGGTCAATATGATCGCTGCTTTCTTCTAAATCTATACAGGGGCGCATCCGGAGGTTGGGGGAGTACGGGGCGGATTAGCGAGAATAGAAGAGGATACAAAAAAGGGGCACCCAGTGGGTGCACCCCAATCAATTAAGTTCTAGATCTATGCTAACGCTTTCAGACGTCGTTGTTTC
>DVDV01000255.1 GCA_015296075.1 Leptolyngbyaceae cyanobacterium M33_DOE_097
AGCGTCCGAGGTAAGCCTTGTTCGTGATACCAACTAAAGGTAGGGTACGTCCACACAGAGGATGTCTCGGATCTGTAACAGTTACGGTTTGTGCTGTTGAAAATCGATGACTAATTGGGGTATTGAGTTGGTTGGGGTTTGTGACTTCTGCACTGGAGGCTTTACAACAGTTAGAAACATTTGCACCCGAAGTCCTCATTTCTGATGTCGGAATGCCTGACTTGGATGGCTACATGCTGATCCGACAAATCAGAACTTTTGCTTCTTCTAGGAGCAGAGCAATACCAGCGATCGCCCTGACTGCCTATGCCGGAGAAAGCGATCAACAGCAGGCACTGGCTGCCGGGTTCCAAATGCATTTGGCGAAACCAATTGAGCCTGATCGATTGATTCATGCGATCGTGGCACTCTTAAATGAGCATCGAGAAGCTTTAAACTCAGTAGATGTAGAAGATTGGACTAGCTAGGGATGTGACACTTCTTTTAACCATTTTCACATCCTACTAAAGATAGAAAAGTTCAGCCTTAAGTGAGAGTGAATCAGCTCGCTTCTGTAGCGAGAATAGAGATAGTTCTATCTGCAATATGTTCGTGATTGTTTAATGAATAGCATATCTTCTAAACCCATCTCTAACATCGACCGTATCTTAGTCGTCGATGACTTGCCGGATAACTATGTTCTGTTGCAAACAGTTTTAGAAGACGAAGGGTATCAGGTCGAGGTTGCTGACAACGGTCACACAGCATTAGAGCGGATCGAATCCCACCCCCCAGATTTAGTTTTACTGGATGTTATGATGCCGGAGATGAATGGCTTTGAAGTCACTCGCCGGATTCGCCAGAACCCTATGTTGCCTTTTATCCCTATTTTGCTGGTGACGGGGTACAGCGACCCCCTGCCTGCCGATGGTTTCGAGGCAGGAGCCGATGGTTTTATTCGGAAGCCGATTAATTTTGATGATTTGCTGGATCGAATTCGAGCTATCTTACAGCCTCAGTAAGACATTCACTGGGCAATAATCAGTAGGGTGAGGCTGCTCAGAAGTAGATTCATCACCAATCAACGAATAAAAATCCTGGTTTAAGACGCACGAGCTATTGATAAAAAAAGACAGCCTATAAAGGCTGTCTCTCATAACCACAATCGGAACATTAACATTTTGTGTAACTAACAATGAGCCACTCTATCTTCATCACTGAAGCTTGTTCAACATCACTTGATTAACATCAGTAATTGCTTTAATCACCACTCAAACAGATGATGCGATCGCTCAAAAAACTCTAACTTTTAGTCGAAATACCATTTCTATATTAGGGAATATGCAACTAAAACCCAAATTGGTTATAGCTGGGTAACTAAATCTGCTTCATCTAATAATACGGTTGTTTCGTAACCAATTCTACCCATTTCAGGTTCTGGTCCCATTGCCATTTCAACTGCGTAAGTCCAGCTTCCGGCCTCTAGCTGGAAGTTTCTAACGGTGCCAATGCCACCTAGAAATTGAACTTTTTCACCTTTCCGAAATTGGGATAGCTTCGGCATTTTGATAGTCATAATAGCCTCATCTTCACTTCATCATGTTTTTGTATAGCGATTGCCAGGTGGCTGAGGACATTGAAGGCAGAGGGGGCGTGAGGGTTACCCCTAGCCAGAGATTCCACTTCTGCACTTCGTCTTAACTTAAATGGTTATGGCTATAACTATGTTGTACTGTTTAGACAGCATTATTATCTCTACCCAGAGTTTCAAATTAAAGCTGGGGAGTGTATAACTTAGGGTGCAATTTATTAAAGTATTGCTGTCAACCTAAAGCTTACTCAGTCATTCATAGCTTCTACCAGTCTGACGATTAGGCAGTTGAGTTGTTGCCCTTTCTACCCTTTACCTTCGCTGCTGTGCATTAACGTTGTAATCGTCTTAATTAACTCTTGCGGATCAATCGGTTTTGCAACATGCCGCTGAAAACCTGCCTTTAAAGCTTGTTGTGCATTAAAGTCTCCAGCATAGGCGGTCAACGCGATCGCCTTTGGCATCACCTGACCCATCGCCGAAGCGTGTTCTCCCTCAAACAGTTCTTTGATGTGTCGCAGAAGTGTATAACCGTCCATATCGGGCATTCCGATATCACTAATTAAGATATCAGGTTTAACTTGGGCCAATAGTTGGAGTGCCTTGACCGCTGAAGTACTACTAATGACTGTAGCACCTGCCCCTTCAAGGACAAATTGTGCCAAGTCAAGATTATCAACTTCGTCGTCAATAATCAAAATACATAAATCCGCTAGAGGCTGAGGATTTGCGGCATCAAGTCCCAACTGTTTATCGCTACTCTTCCAGTCTTGCTTGCCCACACCCTTTTGAAGCGGCAGAGTGACTATAAATGTGGCTCCTTGCCCTTCTCCTGCGCTCTCAACCTTGATCGAACCACCGTGTAAATCAACAATTTGTCGGGCGATCGCTAGTCCTAAGCCCAGACCACCAAACTTGCGAGTCGTCGAGCTGTCTGCCTGCCGAAAGTACTCAAAAACGTAAGGCAGGAAATCTGAATTGATACCTTTGCCTGTATCTTTTACGGTCATCCTTGCAAAGTCTTGACCGTACTCCAAGCGAACTTGGATCTGTCCTCCAGATGGCGTAAACTTTACCGCATTCGATAATAGATTCCACACGACTTGTTGTAGACGGTTAAAGTCGCCCATAATCATTTTTGATACGGGTTCTAGTTCAACTTGAATTTGAATTGATTTAGCTTCTGCTGCCAAACTGATAGTCTCTTTAGCCGCCTCAATAATCAATGCTAAATCCATAGGGGCAACGTTGAGTGATAATTTCCCTCTCAAGATCCGAGAAATATCTAGTAGATCATCAATTAATTGAATCTGCAGTTTGGTATTACGTTCAATTGTCTCTAGAGCATACTCGGTCTTTTGTTGGTTGAGCTTTCCAGTACGTAAAAGTCGGCTCCAGCCCAAAATGGGGTTGAGGGGTGTACGTAACTCGTGAGATAACACGGCCAAAAACTCATCTTTAATGCGATTAGCCGCTTCGGCATCGGCTCGTGCCGCTTTTTCGCGGGCTAGTAGCTGTTCGCGTTCGGCTTCAGCTTGCTTGCGATCGGTAATATCCACTGACATGCCAGCGAGGAGTCGTTGCCCAGCCACATCTTGCAATGGAAATTTAAAGGAAAGATAGTAGTGGTCACCATCCGTGAAAGGGATTTTTTCGGTAATTTGGGTGGCCTGCCCTGTCTGTAAAACAACCAGGTCGCTTGCTCGAATCGCTTCTGCCGCTTCATCTGGAAAAAAGTCGAAATCAGTTTTGTCTAACCAATCTAATAATGGTCGATTGAAAGTCGTCTCTATTCGTCGATTCACATACAAATAGCGCCCTGACTCATCTTTGATGTAAGCGTTGGCAGGGCTGTAATTCATAAAGCTCTGGAATAAAGCTTGACTGGCCTGTAACTCCTCTTCTGTCTGCTTGCGCTCCATAAATTGCCCGATTTGGCTACCGATCGCCCGCATCAAGTGCAGCAAATCGTCATCCGGTTCTTGATAGGACGTACTAAAGCATTCAATCACGCCTAACATTTCATTTTCAACCGATATTGGAAAGCCAAAAACACTATGTAACCCATGCTCAAGGGCGATCGCTTTCCTAGGGAAATTGGGGTCTTTGGTGATACTGGCAATCCAACTAGCTTTACCACTTGCCCAGATGCGACCCGGCAACCCTGCCCCTTGCGTAAAGGATGTTTCTTGATTGGCTTTGACGAGGGAATCGACCTCTAAATTAGGTAAATGCCAACTATCAAGATAATGAAGTCGGTTTGTTTGAGGATTAAACTTCCAAAAAAAGCTAATTTGCCAGCCCAAACTTTCACATAGCGATTGCAACACCTGCGGAATAGCATCTGTGAGGGTTGCTGCATCCGCTAAAGCACGAGCAACGGCATATTGAACAGCTAAACGCTGCTCTGTACGTTTTCGCTCACTCACATCAAGAATAAAGCTGATGACTTGCTCTGGGTCATTTTCTAAAAGGGCAGTTCCTACGACCACTGGTACACGTTGCCCTTGCTTACCAATAAAAGCTTTTTCATAGGGCGTATTTCTTCCTTGCGTCACCAGTTCCTCATAGGCGGGTATATCCAGTGGCTTCAAATCGGCCGGAGTCATCTCATCCCAGCGAACTCGCCCGTTTGCCAAGTCTTCGCGAGTAAACCCCAAGCTATTCAAAAAAGCATCATTTGCCTCGGTAATTGCTCCATAGATATCAGCTGAAACCAAACCAATAATATTTGAATCAGCCAACCGACGTAGTTTTGCCTCACTTGCTTTTAACTGACGCAAGCTATCTTTTGTTTGTCTCTGGGCACTCCGCAATGCTCCAATGAGGATGCTGATTGTCGTCCCTTCAAATAGAAAGATTAAGACTCTGCTAAGACTGATTAAATCAAGCGAAAATGATTTCAGCGGAGGAATAAAGAAATAGTTGGCAATCAAAGCACTTAGCACAGTTGCAACGATGCCAGCTTGCCGCCCCCGATATAGTGCTACAAAAGGGACAGCCCCGAAAAATAAAAGGAAGGGCGTTTGCGTCATCTCTAACCAGGGATCAAGCCCACGCATTAGCAATAGGGCTGTTGTAACAACCAATATTGCACTGGCAGCATCTTGAGCAAAAGATTTGAGTTTGAGCATAATTGACAGCAATAGGCAATCAGGTAAACAACCCTGGAGTTTTAGGAGACTAGCCTGAATTCCTTGAGTGAAAGTTACTTCATCAATCTCAGATATTCATGACTCAACATATTTGGTTGAGTTGTATTAGCCTACATTAGACATTATCGGTAATAAATTGCTTCGTTCAGGAATTGATTGTAAAACTATAGAAATCAACAGTTTTAAGTCAAAGATTGATCTATTTTTCATTGCTGATTAGGTCTAATTATTTATATAGCGAGTTGTAGAACTGTCTGTGGTAGGGGTTTGGCATTGCCAATAATATTTACCAGCAAATCCTGAATGGCTCTTACGCCTACCCTGATTTGTTGCATAACCGAATAAAGTTTTGTCAGTCTAGCTCATCTGCCCCTACTCTCAAATGAGCTAGCTCTAGTTCCGCTGTTTCCCGCTCTGCTATAGCACCAGGCCCGATCGCTGCTAGTAGGCTCTGCGGCTCCTCTTCGTCATTCTTGCACTAGTACACCAAAACGAAAGTTTTGGAAGGGGGTGGAGGGGGTGAAACCCCCTTCTGGGGGCAAAGCCCCCACTCCCCCATGTTGCAAAATTTATGGTTTGCAACATGGGGGTTCGTGTATCGGTTCTGGTCAAGCATTTGCATAGGTCAAGCTTGCCTTAACGGTTGATTGCTCCCAGTCAATCGGCTCACTGCAAACCTCAACACAGAAGCGATTGAGCCACATCTACCGCAACCCTTTTGAGAGCTGGTTGGCAAGTCTGAAGTGATCGAATGCGGAAAAGTTTGTCTTTCAGTCTCACTCACCCCTTTAGCAAATCTGCACTGGTGAACGGCACCGTCCATCGCAATCGCCGGGGCAGGGCTAAATTTTGTCTATGCCTCCTGAAGTTTTTAGTGTGTTCGTACTGGCGGAATGATGTACAACACGAATCGCTTGGATCAAAACCTGGGGTTCAATCGGTTTTGGGATGTGGCGCTGAAAACCCGCTGCCATTGCCTGCTGGTAATCGATCTCAGCAGCGTAGGCCGTCAGGGCGATCGCGGGAATTTGGCTACCCTCTTGCGGAGCGCGCGATCGAATCTGACGTAGCAGCATATAACCATCCGTACCGGGCATTCCAATGTCACTCAACAGCACATCAGGTTGAAATTGGCCTAACGTCAGCAGGGCTTCATCAGCAGAGGCAGCCATGCTAACGCTTGCCCCAGCTTGCTCTAACAAAAAGGCAACAAAGTCTCGTGTGTCATTGTCATCATCCACGACTAAAACTTGCAGACCATGCAGGTCTAAAGTGGGTTCCGGTGATTGTGATTCCACGTAAGGCTGCGTTAAGCCTTGTGCCAGCGGCAACAGAACCGTAAAAGTTGCTCCCTGACCATCTCCTAAACTTTCAGCTTGCACTGTGCCGCCATGCAATTCAACCAGGTGATGCACGATCGCTAAACCTAAGCCCAAACCACCAAACTTACGGGTTGTTGCCCCATCTTCTTGCCGGAAGTAGTCAAACACATGGGGCAAAAAGTCAGGATGAATGCCTTTTCCGGTGTCTCTCACAGTGATTTGGGCGTATGGGTGAGGCGATGTTGCTGGGGCACTGGTGGAAGTATGGGAAGCTCCCAGATTCTGAACGCTATTCTGACTGAGATGCAGGCCGCTGTCACCATTCTCACGAGCGGAGCCATCAGGACGTGATGATGCCAGACTGCAGTGCCCCTCCACTTGTTCTAACTTCACTTCAACCTGACCCTCAGCAGGCGTGAATTTGATAGCGTTGGAAAGAAGATTCCAAACAATTTGTTGTAATCGGCTAGAATCGCCTGAAATGAACCCTACGTTGGCTTCCAAAGTAGTGTGGATTTGGATTGATTTTGCTTCTGCCGATAAACGCACTGTCTCTAAGGCGGCTTGAATTGTCAATCTGAGATCAACCGGCGCAACGTTTAAGCTCAGTTTGCCACGCAAAATGCGCGAAACATCAAGTAAATCTTCGATCAATTCTGCCTGAAGCTTAGCGTTACGGGCGATCGTGCTGAGCGCTTGATCAGTTTTAGCTTGATCAAGTTTTTTGTCGAGCAGAAGCTTTGACCAGCCTAAAATTGGGTTGAGCGGCGATCGCAATTCGTGCGACAACACCGCTAAAAACTCGTCTTTAATACGGTTAGCTGATTGGGCTTCTTCACGGGCTTCCTCAGCCACCGTTCGGGCTTGTTGTTCTGCTTCATAGAGTCGGGCATTTTCAACTGCAACCGATGCCATTTGCGCCAACTGCACTAGAATTGCTTCATCCGCTTCGGTAAAGTCACCCTCATATTTGTCAGAAAGTTGAATTAACCCGATATTATGTCCATCTCGCCCCATTAACGGGGCTGCTAGCCAACCTCGCATCGGAGGGTGTTGATCGCCCGCCTTACCAAAGTTTTGCCAACGTGGATGCGCCTCTAACTCTGCTTGAGTCAGTCGCATTGGTCGATTGAGGTGGCAAACACAGGCATAAATGCCAGTTCCATCTGGTTTTTCGTCATAATCCCACCATTGCACGTACTTCTCAGACAAATAAATGGAAGTAATGGCTTGTTCCCAATCTTGTGCAATGGTCATGCTAGTCACAGCCTGATGCGTACCAATAATCGATGCAGCCTGACTATTAATGACTTGCAACACCTGTTCAACCGAAAGCGCCGAGTTAATCGCCAAAGCAGCGTGTGTCAAGCCTTGCAACTGGTTGACATAAAGCCGTTCACGGGCAAGAAGCTGTTCACGTTCGGCTTCAGCACGTTTTTGCTCGGTAATGTTGAGGACAGTGCCAATGAAACGCGTAGCTTCGTCGGATTGATTAAAGAATGCCTTCCCTTTCGCCGCTATCCAGCGTTCCACCCCATCTTCAATACCAATCGTGCGGTACTGAATATCAATTTCACCTCCACTGTTGGGGCAGAGTGCCGCCTGCACTGCTGCATGGATACGATCGCGATCGTCTGAATGGAGGCCCGCTAAGAAACGAGAATAGTCAATCTCTGCCGTGGGTGATAGCCCAAACATGGCTTTGCATTGATCATCCCATTTCAGTTCGTTGGTGATGAGGTTAAAATCCCACGTACCCAAGGTCGCAGATTGAAGTGCTAGCCGCAATTGGTCTTCACTTTCACGTAAAGCAGCTAATGCCTGAATCCGTTCAGTAATGTCAATAAAGTAGGCGACTCCGCGATCGCGATAGCCTGGTACCAAAGCACTACCAATCAAGATTGGAACGTGTACCCCATCTTTCCGAATATAGGCTTTTTCAAAAGGAGCGCAGCCCCCTTCCATGAGCAATTGAGCCTGCATTCGTGCGTCAATCTCGTGAAACTCAGGTGGCGTGATATCTTGCCATCTAACCTGCCGCGATCGCAGTTCTTCTCGGCTATAACCCAGCATTTGCACCGCCATATCATTACCATCGGTAATGCAGCCTGACGCATCCCAAAAGAAGATGCCAACCATGTTTGACTCGACCACCCCGCGAAAACGGGCTTCACTGTCGCGGAGCGCAGCTTCAGCTTGTTTGCGATCGGTGATTTCGGTGGAGATGCCACACATAGCATAGACTTCCCCGGCGGCATTGCGTAGTGGGAATTTGATTGAAATATAGTCGTGTAGAAGATCGTTTACATGTGGTACAGATTCTTCAAACTCAATCGTCTCCCCATCCATCACTAAGTGATCTTTTTCGCGAAAACCATCCGCGATCTCTGCTGGGAAGAAATCGTAATCTGTTTTGCCAATAAATGCTTCCTTACTCTGTCCAAAAACTCGCTCAAATTGCTGATTGACTAAAATAAAGCGACCTTCAGGATCTTTAACGTATCTGAGATCTTGCACCAGTTTCAACAAGGGGTTGCCAAAGAAGGAAAAATCTGAAAGAAAGGGCGTAATCAAAATTTAACTGAACGGTTATGGAAACCATTGTTCAACACGCCCAAGGATTAGTGTATAGCCTGCTTTG
>DVDV01000103.1 GCA_015296075.1 Leptolyngbyaceae cyanobacterium M33_DOE_097
AGCGTCCGAGGTAAGCCTTGTTCGTGATACCAACTAAAGGTAGGGTACGTCCACACAGAGGATGTCTCGGATCTGTAACAGTTACGGTTTGTGCTGTTGAAAATCGATGACTAATTGGGGTATTGAGTTGGTTGGGGTTTCTCGCGCTTGCTCGCTTCGACTGTCAGCACTTTCTTTTAGAAATTTGAGAGCTGTATTAAAGCTGTCCTCTAGCGCACGCATTTGCCCTTGATGCTCTGAATAAATTTTCAATAATCCTACGCCTTCAGGTGTAGCAAAGTCGTGTAACAGCTCAGCCGCAAGTGGCGACCAAGTTGTTAAAATTGCCCCCATTTGTGTTAAACGAGAAATTGCTGCCAGTTCTGAGCGTGTGTCCAATGCTGCTGAGGCGTCTAACACCACATAAACATCGTAGCCATCAGCGATCGCCGGTTCAGCGGTAAAGGTAACGCACTGCTCAGTAGTGATGCCAGCCATAATCAATTTTTTACGTCCCGTGCGCTGCACTGCCTCTCGATATTCAGGCACATCCCATGCGCCGACCGTTGACCGCGGGATGAATTGCATATCGGGAAGGATCTCCTGTAACTCCGGCATTTCCGCGCCGAGATAGCTACGTCCCGACCGATCTCCTGTTCCGAACGTTGGCAAATTAAAAAGACGCGCAACTTTTGCTAAAGCCAGTGCATTATTTTTTAGCAAACCAGGGTCAATTGAACGACTGGCACTCATCAAGCCATGCATATAATCAATTGGCAAAAAGACAGAATTGTGAGGCGTTAAACGTTCAAGCTTTCTTCCGGTTTCACTCATAAACTTCTTTCACTTAAGGGATGTCATAAAATCTACAAAATCTTCCAGTAAATTGTCTTGCTCATTCTTGGGAATTTTGTGCTGAAATTGCGAAGTAATATAACTTCTTAGATGTATATAAGCAGACAACGATAAAAGTTTTCTATGATATTTTATAAACTATTATAATCTGACTGCAAAATAGAATGTTTGGCGATCATGGCAAGCAATACTTCGTCGCAATCTGATCATTCTGAAATTTATTACTCAGATTGGGCAAATGGTTATCTCAAAGATGAGTGGCGAGTATCGAAGAACTCGCTTTATGCAAGGCAAATGGCTGTTGACCATTTAGTGATGCCCGGCAGCACAATCGACTTCCCACCCTTGATTGAACACCTGATTGTAATGGCACTGACTCAACAATCTCGGCAGGTTAACCAATTTGATGGTGGTGAATACGATGGGATGGAAAGTATTGATGAGTTTTTCCCTGTGCTATACGTTTGTAGGTTACTAATCAGCGCAACGAGTTGGAACTAGGGGCGGGCAACCAAACTGGAGGCTTCTATGACAGGCGAAATCGCTGTAATCTGCTCTCAAAGTTGATCAATGGCGGAGTACTCTTCTTCAAACTGTTCTTCCAGATTTTTCATAAGAATGTGATGCTAGATTTATTCAAGCAGAGAAACGTGAATATTCTGCGATCGCGTCTGTAAGGTGTTTGTAGGAGAATCATCTTAGGTTCAGCTCTACGTTTAATCCTCTACAACGGCTGTATCTTATCGATCGTAGTAGAAGTAGGATCCCAAGCGTTTACCTATCCACCACCAACATCCGTTATAAAATTAATCTGTCACGCCAGCGTCCTTCATCAGTGGAATAGTTTTAAATACTCAAACGAAAATTCCTTTGGGTTGTCAGTGTGGTCTTTTTGTAAAACTGTGCAATGTCAGCTTTACTGGCAAAATAGACGGGGGCTTTGTTTTGGAAAAAGGCTCGATCTTGATATCTCTAATCGGCTTCAAAGGATTGCTAGAAAGTAAAAACCGTGCGAATTGTTCCTGTCACAATTACACCATTACTATTTTGATTTGCTGCATTACTGATGACTTGAAGCAATGGAGTGATACGAATATGGTCATTCAATGGGAAGTTGTAAAAAGCTTCAATATTCGTTTGTGTAGTGTTTCCAATTTCTGTCACGATAAATGGCTGAGCAATACCAATTCCTGCTAAGTCACCTTTTCTCAATACATTTTGAAAAGAAACTCCAGCAGACCAATAATTTGGACGAATGTCCCCAACAGTTGTTTCTGGATAAGATGCATAGCCGTATCGGGCAAATATTCCAATTTCAGGCGTAATTGCCCAGTCAAAGTTTACTCCTAACACCTGGAAATTGCTGCCTAAAACTTCTCCCCTGCTATATTGCAATCGTACTGCGAGCGATCGCGTGGGTGCATATTCCAATTCTGCAATAGCAAGATAGGGATCACCCAATAGTCCTCCTCCTGCACCACCGCCACTGATTGGAAAAAGACGAATATTGTTTACTCCACCGCCACCAAAAAACTGTTGATTTTCAGGTAAGTCCTCAGCGGCACTGCTAGCAATGTAGACTGCCCGAAGGCTAAAAGCTCCTTGACCGGGTCGCCAATCGATCGCCCCACCAGAGCCTCCCGGTCTAGGCACCAACAGAAAATTGTTGATGAGTGCTTGCGTCGAAAAATCTCGAAAACTGACATTTGCGTATCGATTTTTATCTATGAAATCACCTGCAACCATTCTCGCGCCTGCTGTCACGCTCAGGTCTGGTGTGGGATTGAAGGTATAGTAGAGACGGGAAAGAGAAATTTGTTCAGTTCCAGGAATGGCGAAATCAAGTGCACTGCCCAGATTGGGTTCTAACAAACCAGCAGCATTATCATTAGAACCCGCACTGGCAGCAGATAATCGAAGCTTCAACAGGTCATTGCCATTGAAACTGGTGTTGATATCCACGCTAAAGCGGTAAAGCAAGGTTGGATTTGGTTGATCACGAGTGACCGTCGCGCCTCTGGGGCTAATCACGCGATCGCCCTCAAACACACCTGCGTTCACCGCAAAGATAGCTTGTCCTGATAACTGTGATGTTGGTGAGAACTGTTGGGACTCTAGACGAGTCAGCCGAGCAGCGATCTCATCGACCTGATTTTGAAGATTGGCTCGTTCATCTGAAAACTCTGCTTGCAGCTGTCGGACAGTAATGAAATCCTCTGCCAGAATTGACTCCGCCTGCTCTAAATCTGCTGGTTCCGGAGCTGCAATAATCGTATGCGGGGTTTGGGCAACGGCAGGCAAATGAGCGTACCAAATCCCTAATGCAAAAACGACCTGAATCGCTACCTTTTGTGCTTTAACAGGGTAAAAGCCCGTTTTGAAAATCATGAGTATGCGCGAAGAAAACGACAGACCGTTTCTTGTGAGAACCGAGCGAAACACGCAAAAAAACGGGTGTAATTGCACGGTGGGATCGCTTGCTGCAATTTCTATCAAACTCTCTAAATTGCGTGCCCCTGCATCAACGCGTTTAGCTCTAGCCACCTGCAAACATTGGACAAAGTACTGTCCAATGCAACAGGTTTAAGCAAATTTGCCTGATTTGTGTTTAGCCGACTTTGGGTAAAGCCAACCCTTAAATAGCCGCGTGACTTGTGGCATTACAACCCATGTCATTAAGGGCATCATGATACTAATGCTGACAAGCGTTGCCAACCAGCTTGGGAGACCGCTTGTGATTGGTCGCAGCAATGGGGGCAAGATTGAAATGACTGGGTAAAGACCAACTGCGCTGACGATCGCCGTTTTCCATTTTGAGGGAGGAGGCATGTTCGATGCTTCAGGTAGGTTAAACCATGCCTCTAAACCATTAACTCGTGATACTGTGGGTCGTTCTGCCAATGCTTCTGCCCGTGCAATCCATCCCTGGCAAACTGGAGAGCTTTCCCATGCTTGGAGATGAACACGTGTGTCAAATCGCATAATTAGTTGCCACTCTCCACGACGCGTTTGGGGATAGAGAACATCACTGCCCAAGTAGCCTGGAAAAGTGCTGGCAGCTAACGTTACACCTCGGACAGCGGCCTCAAATTCAGCTTCATAGCCCGGTTTAACCCGATGGGCGATCGCAATAACAGCTGGCACATTAGATAGGAGATTAGAAGAATCCTGATCGGAAGGAATGTTTTCTTTCATTGAACTTTCCCAATTAGTAAGAAACACCGTGTCATCACTACCAGCGGTTACCCCAGTAGCTAAACTCCTGATAAAGTTGCCCTACCTCAGTGCCTTCAGGGGTTTGCCAATCTTTCATGATCTCAGATGCAACCGATGCCCAGGAAACCATCACGGCTCCAGCTTGTGTCATCCGTAGTAATGCAGCCGTTTCATTTAATGAAGTATCAGAGCCTGAAACGTCTACAACAACATAGGGTTCATAGCCAGCTTCCAGCAGATCCAGGCTGAGTTGAAGGGTGCAAATGTCCAGAGAAATGCCGCCTAACAGCACTTTTTACGTCTAAGCATGGCTAACTTGTCACGGAAGACGGGTTCATCCCACGCACTGGGAGTATGGCGCTCAACCCGGATCGCATGATCGGCATTAGCAAGTACCTCTGGAAAGAACTTGCCCCTAAATCCACCTTCTTCTCCCAGCATAATGGTTGGTAAGTTGAAGACTTTAGAGAGTCGAGCGAATGCTTCTGCATTCTTCCGTAGCAAGTCGTGGTTGATAGTTTTCAATCCTGGCAAAAATCCATCTAGAAAATCCACCAAAACAACAACACAATTATCACGGGTTAACTTCTCACGGTAATTCATGGGCTACTCCTATTGATTTGAAAATAAGATATGAGACGAATGAGTGTACTGACTCAAGCTCGTTTGAACAACTCCAATAGTTTATCGATCAAAAACAGCATGCTTCTTCAGGAAGAAAAGGTTCACAATTTGGAATCACACCGTCTGCAACACGCTCAGCCATTAGCGGCATTTGCTGCATCATTCTGCGCAGACCTTAATGTTTTCCAAGTGGATAAGTAGCAGCATAAAGATCTGTGCGTAGCGCTCTCGTATAATGTTCTAAGATACGCGGCTCGCACAAGCTGAACTGCCGGAAAAGGTGGCGCTTATCTCCACTTGAGTCAAACCGTTACAGTCAAATTTGGGCTTCTTTGAGTTGACGCAACCTTGCATACAGTGACCTGGTAATTTTCTCTGAGAGCTAGGGAGGCTCCTAAGCCTTCCTGAAGCAGCAGAATGAGATCTCCTGATTTGGTTTTGCAGAAATGCAGATGAATTTTATTCACGCCAGTTCGGTAGTGTTCAAAATAGTGGAAACTCATGGGGTGCCTAGCTGATGTACGTAATAAATCCAACTTTGACTTGAACCCTGAATGAAACAAAGTGACTCAGGAATAAGAATTAAGTAAAACCACAATTTTGGAATAGGTTAAGTAGTAGCCATAACACATCAACCTGTGAAGAAAATGCATTGTTCTACGTTGACTTATCCTAAAAAAATCGGAGTTCTTAAGGCTACATTTCTAAGGCTTGATCTGATTCCACACTGCGATACGTAAACTTCCAACCCGCGCTAGTTTTCTTTAATCTTTCGTGAATCTTGGCTGATCCTAAAAACTTACCAGTACTCGCATTAATTATGTAAAGATAAGCCATGATTTCAGCGCGATCTCCATTTACTAAAACAATGGGATTGTGTACGTAATGACGAGTTCCACCATTAGCAGAAGTTTGGGCATAGAACTGGTGGAACCACTGCTTGTAAGAGTCGAGACTGTTGGCGGATCCAAAGGGCGTCTCAATCAAAACTTCATCACTCCAGGTCTTGATGTTTCGTTCTAAGTCTCCTGCATCAAAGGTTTGTTCAGCAACATAGAGAGTTTCAAGAATGTCAATTCGCTCGTCCATCATAAACTATCCTCATAAACTGGTAATCTCGTTCAAGCTCATATCGATGAACTAGTCATATTGATAACGTGAACCATTACAAAAGGGTGTACTGCTTGTATATTTGTGCAGACAGAATGTAACTTTTTCTTTTCAGTTACTTCAAACTTAGTTGGAACAAAATTAGTTCCTTTGTGAGAGCCGTTACAAAAGGCTAGTTTGTAGAATATCCACAGCTACACCAGTAGTAAGGGGAGTGCGTTGAAATAATATCCCAGTGGTGTTGTAGGGGCGAATGGCCAATCGTCCTTACAGATTTTCGATTGGTACAGTATTTATCTGCAAGTCCCTAAGTTCCAGCTTCAAGCTCTAGGAAGTCTGGCCTCCTATAAAAAGTTGCAAATTGCAAAATAGAATTCATCCTATTTTCCTAGTTCAATGGATAGTTTCTAATAAACTACATCTCATAGGAAATACATCATAAGAATGAGTTCAAGGCAAATTAGGCTAAGTTGGGGCGGGATACAAGAATCGCAATCTGGAATTGTGTTCTATCCCCCACTTATTAACTAGAGAATAAACACTAAGATGCAGCACACGCGCAAATTCCCTATTGCTATATCTTTCAGCTAAAAGTCTGAGAACTTCAAACGCTTGTCGTGAAGCTTGAATATTCCAGACTTGAAATCTTTCTACTTTTAGGGCTTCCATACGATTAAATAATGCCTCTGGTTTAGTTTGAGAGAAAATCATTGCCAGCAGCAGCGCATAATGGTTGCAAGAGGCAGGAGTGTGACATAAGCTAAAGTTGTTGAATCTCTCTTTGACTCTGATGTTTAATGCAATGCAAATGATGCTAATCGTTCATTATTAAAATACTTTTGTGCTACAGCCTATAAGAGAACTCTTTCTGATTTTCTCTATTCATTACTAGCGAATACTACTAACGCCTTCTCTTGCTTTCTCTCTCTTGGTATCTTCATCTCGTTGGATGGGTACTTCCACTCGAATTTCCGTTCCTTGCTTTAACTGGCTATGAATACTAAGCTGACCACCAATAAGTTCAACTCGTCTAGCAATACCTATTAGCCCAAATCCACCATTATCGAATCCTATAGAGAAGCCTTGCCCATTGTCTCGCACACATAAGGAAACAGTCTCACTACCGTATGTAACGATAACTAGCAATTTACTGGCATGAGCATGTTTTAGAGTGTTACTAATGGCTTCTTGCCCAATCTTCAAAAGATTGTGGCCAATGACTGATGAAACAACAAATGGAGTTCCAAGAATCCGCAAACTCGTCTCAAGTAGTGTGTCGCATGTCCACTGCTCAATAAATTGAGAAAGCTTTTGAGTGAAGTCGGTGTAGGTCTCACTTGTAGGGTAAAGAGACCAAACTGCTCGATGGGCTTCTATCAACCCCAGTTGTGAAAGTTCTTTAACTCGGGACAGAATAGGGGTAACAGCTTCTGGGTGATGCTGAATCAACCACTGAGCAAGACTAAGTTGCACTGAAATACCAGTAAACGTTTGAGCCAGCGTATCATGAATTTCTCCTGCTAAACGGTTGCGTTCTTCGTAGATTGCAGCTTGTTTCACATCATCCACTTGATTGAGTAGTTGAATTCCTAGAATTGCTTGCTGTGCTAAGGCTTGTACTAACGCTAGCTCTTGAGCCTCAAATTCTCTTGGCTGTGTGAAGCAGATTGTAAAGCTGCCGATAGTATTTAAATTAAGTAGTAAAGGAACACTAAGTAGTGTTTCGAAGCCCAGATGATGCATTAATTGGTACTGTACATTAGCGCCACTTGAACGTTGCTCAAGGTTATAAATAACAGGGGTGCGATCGCAAAGATGGTCTTCAAAGCTTAAGTCATAGGGAATGCTTCTTCCTCGCAACCACTGTGCTTCGAGAAAACTGATTGTTTGGGGCACAACAGGAATGACATCACCATTGAGGTATACCAAACGAGGCCTAAAAGCATTAGAACTGGTACACAATAACCAGAGTGCTGCAGAAGATGAATGCAACTGTTCGGCCATCGTCTGCAACAAGTTACCGAGTGAACGATCAAGCTCAGTCTCGGTGACGGATCTATCACTGTTAGTTTGGAACATGCTATTGATTCTGAGGAATTATACGCCGCGGTCTAAGCGATATACCTTTATTCATGCGTCGCGATCGCTTTCTACTATGCTTGGCTATCAAGCCCAATTGATGAGATGCATCAATCAAGGTGGAAGTAATAATGTCACAACTAAAAAATCTATAAAATCTACGTTTCTAAATGCTGAATTGAGAGTAGATGCAATTTGCTTGAGTAGATTTCAACACTTCCACCGAGTGTTCTTTGAGCTAAACCCAAGTTTAGAACTACCCGACTCTCAATTTGTTTGAATCCATCACTCACAAATCATGCTGATAAACAGGAAACAACTGAAGTGGACCCTAAAAACTGGACAGAGGGTTAAGCTACACAAGGGTTAACCGGAAGGAGGGTGAAACTTGTGAGCAAAAAACGCAAACAATACAGTGCACAATTTAAGGCGAAAGTGGCCTTGGAAGCTCTGCGGGG
>DVDV01000356.1 GCA_015296075.1 Leptolyngbyaceae cyanobacterium M33_DOE_097
AGCGTCCGAGGTAAGCCTTGTTCGTGATACCAACTAAAGGTAGGGTACGTCCACACAGAGGATGTCTCGGATCTGTAACAGTTACGGTTTGTGCTGTTGAAAATCGATGACTAATTGGGGTATTGAGTTGGTTGGGGTTTCCCCTGCTCATCCGCCCCAATTAGCACGACAGTGCAGGCACCACAATCGCCATCGCCACAGCCCTCCTTCGTGCCCACATAACCAGTCAGGCGCAGGTACTCAAGCAGCGTTTGGTTGGGTGACACTCCGCTGAGGCAAATAGTGGAATGATTCAGGCTAAACGTTAAATCCCTTTGAGCTTCAACTGTCACAATGCAACCTACTCTTCTAAAAAATCAGGTGGTGTGATTTCAGGTGATGACTTCAAACAGATACCAAGCAGCAATTCTAAGATTCGGTAGACAAGCCGCTCTTACCCTAGTTATCTAGCACTTGTGTATCTAACTCTGAGGTATCATGCCCTCACAAAAATAGTGCTGACATTTCACTGGCGTCTCTTGCTTGCATACTTCTACCAATTAAGTTGCGCTCATGGGTTATTCCGTTACGAACTGTATAGGGCGAAGCTTGTGGGTTTGGTGTGACTTCAGATACGGTTTAGAGATTCCTTTACACAACGAAATATGGATTGGATCGGTGATGGGTTGAACGCATCCCATGAATTGTTGAGAAACGTTACAGGCTCAGCTTCTTAGCCCCCGGTGATCGTGCTTTTCAACAGGTCGGCGACATTACTCTTTTTGCCATCGAGAGTTGTAAGATCAGTTTTGATCCCTAAAACTGCCTCTCTAGGTGCTATTCAGTTTCTCTCAGAAGGCTTAGCCTGAAACCATCCCAGGTTAATTGCAAAAGGTTGCCCCATTCATTGAACAAAAGTGTGTGAGATGTGCCGACTCAAGCTGATTTAGAACTGCCATAACAGTCTCAGATGATTTGTGAAATGAGAGAGGTGTTGGGAAAAAGCTTCTTTTGGAAACCTTGTCCCAATCCGGATAGGATGGCTATACCAGGAATAGCGGTGCGATCGCTGCTCAACTCAACAAAAGCAACGTTTTTAGAGAGAATTGAGATTACTTCTAGGAAATTCCTTCTCATTTCTAAGTCAGAAGTAAAATGAGACATTCGCATCGGGAAATCTAGAGTGTACCGGAGATAGTCGGGGCTCTCCGCTGCCTAACTACTGATTATCAAGGGGTCCATCGTGACTTTTCAACAAGATCAAATTCAGGCTCTCATTGTTGAAATTGACAGCGTGTTGCAAAAAACATCGCCCCGTTTGCCCTGGGTGATGTCAGGCGATGCCACGCAACAACGTCAAACCCTTGAGCGAATTCGCAACTTTTTAGTCGATCTTCAGCAAGGAAGTTATGCGGCGACTTCTGATCTGCCACCCAATTTGATGGCAGCCTATGACATTTATTCTCAGGGCGCACAACCAAGCGGCGCGATCTCCCCTGCTACAGATGCTGCTTTATCGGCGCAGCAAGTTTTACAAGTCTTGACGCAAGAGATTGGGCTGCTGCGAGCCAACCTGATGCAACCGCTGCAAGCCGAGATGGACACGCTGCGGCAACAGCGAGAAGCCCTGCTGCAAGAGGTGCGTCAACTGGAGCTGCAACGCAATGCCTACGCCTTACCTGGAGCGGTCAACAGTCAGCAGATTGCGGCTGAGGTGGTGCAGGTGTTGATGTCGCATTTACAGACCGCGCTGCCTCAACAAATTGCCCAGAGTATTCAGGCATTGCCGTCTCGCGAAGGCTACATTCCTGCTTATCAAGCAACGGAGCAGATTCGCGCAGTTCAAAATCAGTCGGATGAGTTGCTGGTGAACTTAGACACCACCATTCGCATCGTGTTTGAATCGCTGCAACGAGACATTCAAACCTATCAAGAGTCCCTGGCTCAAGGCGTTGAGCAGATGCATACCCTGGGCCAACAGGGTGAAATGATGTTTTCGGCGCTGGTCAGCCACCTGGCTCAACAAATTGGCCGCGAAGCCTCCTCCTACCTTCAATCTGGAGTGCCGCGCCCAGAAGAAATTGCGTCTGTTGTCCCCCCCTCCTTGACCTCGGCTCCCACCCCACCTCAATCCGCCAAACCCACTGCACCTTCTGCACCCATTGGGTTTCCCTATGCAGGGATTGAGTTAAGCCAAACCGAGCCAGCCGTGCCGTCTTCGGTTGATATCGCGATCGATAGTTGGCTCAACAGCTTGAGCGAGGAGGAGGCCAGTTCTGCCAGCAGCACTGCTTTTCCACAGGTCAATTTAGACGATGTGGATCTGGCAACAGTGGATGCTACAACTCTTGACTTCTTGCTGGATGAATCGGCGATCGCGCCGCCAGCCACGCCGCAGTCAATTCCAGATGACACGACCGACATTGATGCAGCCCTGCAATTGCTAGAGAGCAGTCTTGGTAGTGCAACGACGCAAGCCAGTGAGCTAGCAGCCGAAGCCGAGGCCGTGATTAATCAAGTGCTGGGCATGGAAGTGCCAACTGAATCAGCGGAACCACCTGTTTCACCGATCGCCGCTGAGGTTGATGACCTCTACGAAAGCATGTTTGGTGATCAAACCAGCCAGCCAGAACCAGAGGCGATCGAAGCGGCACCAGAGCCAGTTGGTTTATTGACGACACCCGATAACACTGAGGAATTTGCCCCCGAACCGGGGGATATCAGTGAAGTGTTACCGGGGTTTGACCCGACGGATGGTTGGGATGTTTTAGCTGAAGCACCTGCCGACTTCAGTATGGCTGACTCTGACCTATCCTTTGAGTTGACAGCTCCGGCAGCAACCAGTGAAGTATCTGAGTTGGATCAAGTGGCTGATTTGCCCTTGCCATTAACCGAGCCAGAAACTGCGACCAGCATTGATGAGATTAGCTCCCTGACCGAGTTATTTGCGCCAGAACCTACTTCTGTTGATTCGGGTTTATCTCCTACACTTCCCCTGCAACCAGCTGTCTCTTCTCCACTGGAAGCACCCGCCACCTCAGTTATCGGCGAAGATATCTACATTCCAGCTTCTCCTGACGAGGTTTTGCTGCCTCCCAAGGCTGAAGCCACCGAAACACCATCGGTTGGATTTTGGCTGGATGCCACAACTCTGAGCGACTTGAGTGAAGATCTCTCCAACCTTGAGGAAGGCTTTTTAGATGCGGGAGTTTTGCCGCCTGAGCTAGGTATCGAACTGCCCACTGAACCCTCCTTAGACAGCTGGTTTGAGCCTGAACCGCCGAATCCCGATATTGCGGCTGCGCCTGAGTCTTACCTGCCGTCTCAAGAAACGACTCCAGTTGGCGAAGCAACGACATTCGATCGCCCAGAAAGCTTTGAGCAAATCAGTTCAGAGCCAATTCCGGTTTACGAGCCACCCATGCTGATCGAAGATGGGTTTGAATCAGGCGAATCATTTGTCACACCGCCGCAATCAGAGGCAGATGCCCCGGTGCCATTCACCCTAGAAGGCATGGATGATCTGTTTGTTGATGAACCGACGGTTGAAGCGGCTCCACCCCCTGCGATCGTCCCTGAGTTGACGCCCCCTGTCTTTACCTTAGAAGGCATGGATGACCTGTTTGCCGACATTCCACCCGTGTCCGCTACACCCGCTCCTCCACCCGGCATGTCCTCTCCTGCAACCCTGGGTGAGACAGATTCTCAGCCCTTCACCTTAGAAGGCATGGATGACTTGTTTGGCAATCTACCATCCAGCGATGCACCGTCTGTCTCGTCTGAGTCTCAAGCTACTGCCGAGAGTGATGATTTCTTTGGTGATTTTCCAGGCTTAGAACCCCCTGCGGTTTCCATGCCAGAGGCCATGACACCGAGCGGCACAGCTGATTTCTTTGGCGACCTTGGCTTACCCGAAGCTCCGGTTACTCCTGCTCCAGAAACGGCGCAATCCCCTCAAGCAGAAGACCTATTTGGCGGTTTTCCTGATTTTGAAGTACCCAGCACTCCAGCCCTCGCAGATATGACTCTAGAGGATAGTGGAGTGTTCTTTGGTGATCTATCCCCCGCAGCAGCAGCGGCTGAACCCGCAATTGAGGTGACTCAACCCACCGCTGGGGACGATCTGTTTGGTGATTTTCCGGCTTTGGATGTGCCCGATAGTGTACCCGAAGACATGACTCTAGCGGATAGCACTAACTTCTTTGGGGATTTGCCGCCTGTTGAGCCACCCGCGACACCGACACCCACCACTCCGCCACCTGACTCTGAGGATCTGTTTGGTGATTTTCCGGCTTCTGATGTGCCGAGTGGTGCGCCGGAAGACATGACTCTAGCGGATAGCGCTAACTTCTTTGGGGATTTGCCGCCTGCTGAGCCACCCGCGACACCGCCACCCATCACTCTGCCACCTGACTCTGAGGATCTGTTTGGTGATTTTCCGGCTTCTGATGTACCGCGTGGTGCGCCGGAAGACCTGACGCTGGCTGATAGCGCCAACTTCTTTGGGGATCTGCCTCCAGTGGAAACGCCTACCCTCAATTCATCTGAAGAACTGTCACTGGCAGGTGAGATCGACTTCTTCCCCGAAGAACCGCTCTCCCTGACTTTAGAGGAAGCATCGACTCCGGTTTCGCCAGAGCAATCCAGCTCAGATACTCCTGCGGTATTCACGATTGAGCAAGTGAATGGCGTTTTTACTGAAGTTGAGTTGCCCAGTGCACCGATCGCCACGGTTCGCTCTGGACAACCTAACTTCGTGATCGAAAATCGAGCGGGTGTTTTTGTCGAAGTTGCGTCTGGTATGGACTCTCAGCCCAATCTGGAAGGCGAAGGTTTTGCAACCTTAGACAGTTTGTTTGACGACCCAGACCCAAACGCAGAAAAAAAAACACAAGGCTTCTAGCTGAAGTGCTGGAGCCGCCTTCTCTCTCTGAGTCTGTTTCCCAACCCATTCCACCCTTAGCGATCGCCCCCACCGCTACTAATTTGACGATTTCTCAACTAGCGACTTACTTACCCCGGTTGGGTGCTGACGCGGCTACCGACCCCAGCGAGTATTATCTCGGTTTGCATTTAGGGAGTGATGCCCTCGTAGCTGTTTTGCTCGACCCTGCCACTCAGCAAATGCAACCCCTCGGCGCTTTGCACTGGCGATCGCCCATGACTTCCGCCTTGATGCCAGCCCCTGATACAGCCCCGCTCACGGTTGGAACCACGAGTGAAGCCACGTTGATTGAGCAAATCCTGTCCTACAGTCCGCAGTATTTAAATTCGACGATTCCGTTCTATTGTCCCCAGACCTTGACCTGGCAACCTGAGTTGCAATGGTCAGCCACCCAAAAAATTACACTGCACCAGTTGCGTCAAAAGCTGACTGGCTTGTTGATGAGTCTGGATCTGCAACCGTGGGCGACGGGTGCAACCGCTGCTGACTCTTCGCTGACCAACGTTGCTTTAGGGGGTGTGTTTGTCAGCCGCTCAATTGGGTACGCCGAAGCCTATGAGCTGAACCAGCGAGAGGCGATTTTGGCAGCCGGATTAGTTCGCTCACCCGAACAGATTTATTTCGTCGAAGGGGCGATCGCTGCTCTGCTAGCTGAAGCGACACCCACTCCGGCTTTGACCCCTACAGATGCTGTGCAACGGGGAACTGTCACCAATCTGCGTGAAGGCCCAACTCTGTTGGTGCTGATGGAAGCCGCTGCTACTGAACTGCTGCTGGTAGACCTGCCCACCGACTTGACCCAGCTCCGGCGGGAAGACTGTCATTTGCGCGAACTGAAGTATGGCACTAACGCGCTGGAGCAGGATATTATCTGCCAGTTGATCTATCCCGTTTTGCAACGCAGCAAACAGTTAGCCCTGCGCGATCGCCCGCTTCCTGGTGAGCCAGATCTCGCGCTGCGTGCCCAATTGATGCAGCAACTCAACAACCATGCGCTAGGTGATGCACTGGCGACAGTGGCTCGACGCGTGCGTGACACCCTTTGCCGTCAGCCTTCCGTCTCGATTCACATGAGTGGTCAGGCATGGCAAATCACAGAAGCCGAATTGGATCGGCAGGTTTTGCAACCCTATCTCGCCGTGCTCAACCGCGAACTTAACCCGCTTCTGAGCCAGACGGGAGTGGATGCCGCTGCTGTCAGACAGGTAATTTGTGTCGGGGAGATCGCGCAAAATCAAGCCGTTTGTAGCTGGCTCAAGCAAAAACTGCCCAACACTACCTTGATCCGCCCGAATCGCGCTCTGGCAAACAGCACCGTCGCCCGTGGGTTAGCCCTCACAGGGTGCTACCCGGCGATGCTCGATGCGACTCGCCACCAATACAGCGACCTCTTCCTGCTGCAAGAGTTATTGACCGTTGTGCCAGATACCCCCCTCAGCTTGGGACAAATTTTTCATCGGTTAGAGCGGCGTGGCGTTAACACAAACGCGTGTCAGCGCACCTTGCTTCACCTGTTAGAGGGGCACTTGCCGCCCAGTCTGTTGCCCCAGGCCGAAGCGCAAGCGCTGTTAACCCTCCGCAGTTTGCATCACGGCAGTTATCAAGCTTTACGGGCGATCGCGCCATTCACTAAAGACAACAACCAGTATCGGCTCAACCCAACCGCCAAAGACACGTTATTGCGTCACTTAGAAACAATTTTCGCGACTACGCCCCAATCCCTGGAGGAGCCGCTTCCCTTTGGTCTGCCAATTGTGCCAACTAGCCACGCAAGTCATTCATCGCGCCTTTAAACCAAAATCGGAGGCAAAACTTTGCCCCCGATCTCACAGTTATTAAGCGCACGTCCTGTTAGGAAACGCACCCAATCAGATTGGCATCCTGCCATTCGAGCGTGTCGCCGATTAACTCACCCGTATGGTAAGCCGCCAGTAGCACTTCGCTGGTCTTGCCCCAGGCGATCGCCCCTGTCGCGTCTAAGCCAATTGCCCCTAACTCACGCTGGTTTTTCTGCGCCTCGGCGATCGACTTCTCAAAGGCCTGGGGCAAAGCCATACCGTCATCAACTCGCACCACAATCCGAGCGGCGAGACATTCATTAATAATGTCTTCCCCAATTCCGGTGCAACTCACCCCGGCCTTGGGCGTCGCATAATTCCCGGCAGGCATCGCCGAATCGCTGACGCGACCAATTCGCTCAAAGCCTTTGCCACCCGTGGAAGTGCCTGCCGCAATTTGACCATTTTGATCGAGGGCAACCACGCCAATCGTGCCGCGCCCCGCGTTGTCTTCAATCAGCTCTTTCTCAGCCACCACACCCGCCATCTCATGGGAGAAGTTGCCTGCCCGCTCCTGGATCCATTCCTGCAAACGAATTTCAGTCAGTGGATCAAAGCTGGGCACCCCTAACTCGCGCAACAGCTCTAGTGCCCCGTGATCAGACAACACGCGATCGTCTGACTCTTGCAGGTAAGCCGCAATCTGAATCGGATTTTTAATGCGAGAAACATTGATCACGCCGCTAAACCGTTGCAGATTGCCATTCATCAAGGCGGCACTCATGCGAATCTGCCCATCTGACTGCAACACAGAACCTGTACCCGCGTTAAATCGGGGATCGTCTTCTAACAACTGACAGCCATAGATGACTGCATCAACCGCATTAGCACCGTTCTGAAGCTTGGCGTAGGTTTGCTCAATTACGGCATAGAGCGATCGCCGCACGATCTCGGCACCACCCTTGCCTTTTAATGAGCTACCAGCTCCTCCGTGAATAATTAGTTTTGGTTGCACCCTCGTTACTCCGATGCTTTGCTGATTGCGTCTACATACTTTTCGGCCTCATCAGCGGTTGGCCCCGATACGATGATGGCGTAGTTCACCACTTTATCAGTGATCGGGTCACAAACCGTCATTGCCACGTAATCGCCCTTAATGCCTTGAATGCTTGTTTCATCAAGCCCTTCAACGCCATCAAATTGCAACTTTTTGAGCGCATCCGTAAATCGAGCTTTGCACGTACCCGCAGGCACCTGCCATTCGCCGCGACTGTAAGAAATTTCTGGGGGTTTTGCCTGGAGGGTCAAAGGCAGACTGAACGTAACACCAAAAGTAGCGATCGCTACCATCCAGCGAGATAATTCATCCATAGAAACACGTTTAGACAAGCCAGCAACAGGAAAGTACGCTTATCATATCAGCCACCTCAATCAGAATCCGGTCGGCGGCGGCTACTAACCTGCAAATCCTTTAATTTTCTGACATCGGCTGATCGGCATCTTTTGCAGCACTCGAACGACGTCGCCGACAGCGTTCTGAGCAATACTTCACATCATCCCAGCAGTCTGCCCATTTTTTGCGCCATTCAAACGGTCGTTGACACACCGGACACACTTTAGAAGGCAAATTTGATTTTGAACGGGCACTTCCCATAACAATTAACGTTAGTCCATCACTTTCTCTATAAAAGATAACGAAACGGATTTCTCAAGTAACAGGCAACAGCGATCGCTATGGCAGCTTCAAATCTCAGTCAACTCACCATCGTGCTGGTTGAACCAGCCGGGGCCAGAAATGTCGGCATGATTGCACGAGTGATGAAAAACTTTGGTTTGCGTAAACTCGTGCTAGTGAAACCTCACTGCGATCCTCACAGTGAAGAAGCGCAGCACATGGCAGTTCATGCAGGCGATGTGTTAGCAGCCGCGACGATCGCCCCTTCCCTGCCGGAAGCGTTGACGGGTTGCCAGCGCGCGATCGCCACCACCGCCCGTCCCCGTAGCCTCTCAACTCCGCTCGAAAATCCTCGTGAAGCGTTGCCCTGGTTAATCAACGAGCCAGCAACCCAGATCGCGAGTGCGCTCATTTTTGGCCCTGAAGACCGGGGCCTCAGCAACGATGAATTGAACTACGCTCAGCGGTTTGTTGGCATTCCCAGCGATGATGCTTACCCCTCCCTGAACCTGGCTCAAGCTGTGGGCGTGTGTTGCTATGAGCTGTATCAGTGGGCGATCGCGCAGCAGCCAACCCCAGATTTCTCACCTGGCACAGAATGGGTCAACACTCCTAATACCGCACCATTGGATCAACTCGAAGGCTTCTATCAGCAGTTGGAAGCGGTGCTGCTCAAAATTGGTTATCTTTACCCCCACACCGCGACGAGCCGGATGCAGAAATTTCGAAGACTAACCGGGCGTGCCCAACCTTCGACGGAAGAACTCGCGATGCTACGCGGTATTTTGCGTCAGGTTGCCTGGGCTAGTCAAACCCAATCAGCGATCGCAACGCCTGATCTGGAAAGCATCAATTCTGATGAAATCATGGATTAAAAATTTTCTAGGCTAAATTACTGAATCCAACCTGCGATAGATGTATGATTACTTTTAAGTAAATTGACGTAGTTCAAATACAGCGTTGCTCAAGATGGTGAACAGAAGCTCTCCTTGAGAAAATTCTTTAAGCTATCTAGACGATCTTAGACTTGATTCTTATCACCTGCGAAGGCTGAACTAGCCGTTCGTAAGAGATTTTAGAAGTCTATCTACTATTGCTACCTGTATAGAAAACACAATCAAAACTCTGTAGCGGCTTCAGTGGAGTCAGCCAATTTAGCTTGCGGCTCATTACACTGGAAGAGCTAGTACATCTGTCTTATAAAGCCTGAACGTCACTATATCCAGACAATTGAGCGACTTTGTCACGTTTCACGTTTGCAAGATCGGCGAAACTGAGTCGAGCAATTTTTTGTACTGCGAAATATCTTGAGGCGATTTCGTAATACTTTTAATCGTTTTGGAAGGTTTGGTTTACAATGTCTCCTGATTTGAATCGGCCTGAGAGGAGTGAATTTATGCCAGATTCTCGCAATCTGCCGCCTAAGCATCATATAAATGGATATGCATCGATAGGTAAATCGCGAGAGTCTAGCGATCGCACAGCCCGTTTCTATACCCGTGATGGCGAAAGTCGCCTCAAGCGTGACATGGCACTTAACTCTCAACCCGATGGAGCCAGCAAGCGGCGCTCCGCTGCTGACAGCTACCAACCCCATCAAGATCGCTCTCCCGCCAATTACGTTGATCATTCTGTCGCAACACCACCCGCTTACCCAGGGAGTTGGGTCGCAGCGGAAGCAGAAGTGCCGCCTAGTTGGGAAGCCGACGAGCCGTATGAGGCTAGCCCTGCAATCGCCCCTGACCAAGCGGCAGCTTGGATGCCGCCCCGCCCGACATTTACCACCCAATCGGTGCCGCGTAAGCTATCTGACTTGTCGGGGCAAGTTCCAGAGCGTGTTGCCTACCGCCCCACTCGATCGCCGGGTTCCTCAACGCTTGGCTATGGCGAGCCGCGACGGCCTGTTTCGAGTAATGCGACACGCCGCCCCCCCGTTGCTAGAGGAACAGAACCCGAACCCACTCGACGACGGCGGACTGCTTCTTCCAGTTGTTTTGCTCCGGTGCCACCTCAACGCGGGCGATCGCAATCGAGGCCTGGCAAGTCTTCCAGTCGCTCCTATGGAAAAGGACTGAAAGCGGTGCTTTACACGGCCCGTATGGTGATCTTTAGCATTGGGGTTGGTGTGCTGGCTGGCACAATCATGTCAGCGTGGGATCCTTCCAGCCGAGCGCCTGCTGACGCTTCTCAAAATATTGGCCAAACTGCAACGATTAGCGAGGTTGCCCCCTCAGCTCTGGGCGATCGCGCACCTGAGCCAGTCCAGGCGATCCCAGATTTGCAGACGGCTGTTCAGGCGATTGCTGACAAGTATGCCGATGCCACCGCAACTTTCATGCCAAGCGCATTTATCCTCGACTTGGATACGAATGCGTTTGTTGATGTCAACGGTAGCAAGCCACTGGCCGCCGCTAGCGTGATTAAAGTCCCAATCTTAGTCGCTTTCTTTCAAGATGTTGATGCAGGTAAGATCCGGCTTGATGAAATGCTGGTGATGCGCAAGGAGCTGATTGCCAGCGAAGCGGGAAGTATGCAGTATCGCCCTGTCGGATCGAAGTTTTCGGCGCTTGAAACTGTCACCAAAATGATTGAAATCAGCGACAACACCGCAACCAACATGCTGATTGATCGTTTGGGTGGGGCTGCCGTGCTAAATGAACGGTTTAAGAGTTGGGGGTTAGCCAATACATCCATTCACAACCTACTGCCCGACGTTGAAGGGACGAACATCACCAGTGCCAAAGACATGAGTCTGCTGCTCGCTCGGATCAGCCAGGGTGAGTTGGTGTCTGCGCGATCGCGCGATCGCTTGCTAAGCATTATGCGCAAGACGATCAACAACAGCCTGCTGCCGCGTGGCTTAGGGGCTAAAGCGACGATCGCCCACAAAACGGGCACGATCGCGATCAGCTTGGGCGATGCAGGTTTAGTAGATTTACCAAACGGTAAGCGCTATGCAATTTCGGTGTTGGTGAAGCGTCCTGCGAATGATCGGCGGGCTAACAGCTTGATTCAGCAAACGTCGAGAGCGGCCTACGATCACTTTATGAAGCCCTCAGTCCTGCCTGCTGCCACAACACCCACACCTAACACGCAAACTGACTCTCGCCAAGCTGCTTCTAACGAGCCTGTCTCGTTTGAGAGTACTAACTAATAGTTCACCAGAAGAACTTTGCAGGGTCGATAGTGACTGAGTCATTGGTTATTGCTCATTCGTTTTCTCTACCTGGCAAAGTTGGCTTGGCAGACTCTAGGGTTAGCGCAGTAAGACTGGGGTGGATTTCTTCTGTTGATCTATCCCACAATCTGTTGCGCAGCAAGCTGATTAACTGGGAATAATTGATTCTTCTGGCGATCGCTCCAACTCATCAAGTTGTTGCCAGAGGTAACGCATTAACTCTTCTAACCCCAGTCGCGTCACAGCTGAAATCTTGAATACGGGTCTTTGGCTGGCTTCTCGCAGTTCTTGCGCCAGGGCTTCAATCAACTCTGAATCTTGCTCAACCACGTCGATCTTATTCAGCACGAGAATTTGGGGGCGATCGGACAATCCACGCCCATACGCTTCGAGTTCTGTTTGAATCGTTCGGTAGTCAGCTAAGGGATCGTTACTCGTTACATCGACGAGGTGCAGTAGCAACCGAGTACGCTCAACGTGGCGCAGAAAGTCATGCCCGAGGCCGATCCCCATGTGTGCCCCTTCGATCAAACCAGGGATATCGGCGAAGACGGTGCCATCCCCCGTCGGCTTTCGCACCACACCCAGGTTAGGAATCAGCGTCGTAAAAGGGTAATCGGCAATTTTGGGGCGAGCGGCTGATAACGACGAAATCAGCGTGGACTTACCTGCATTGGGTAGCCCGATAATGCCTACCTCAGCCAGTAACTTTAGCTCTAGTCGTAACATCCGCACTTCCCCCGGCAGCCCTGGCAAAGCCCGTTCAGGGGCACGATTGCTGTTACTCAGAAAGGCCGCATTCCCTAGCCCCCCTTTGCCCCCGTGGACGACTGTAAAAACTTGCTCTGGCTGCGTTAAATCGCCCAATAACTCATCGGTTTCGGCATCGTAAATCATTGTGCCGCAGGGCACTTCAACAATTAGGTCGCGCCCAGAAGCACCCGTGCAGTTTTTGGGGCCGCCGCGCTTGCCATCATCTGCTTTAAAGATGCGGGCGTACTGAAAATCTAATAAGGTTTGCAAGTTTTCGACGGCTTTTAGCACGACATCGCCACCTCTGCCACCGTTGCCTCCGGCAGGTCCCCCAGCAGGTACATACTTTTCACGCCGGAAGGCTACAATCCCGTCGCCACCGTTACCTGCCTGTACTTGAATCTCTGCCTGATCAATAAACTGCATGAATTTTTGTCGCTTTGCTACGTTGCTGTGAATCGAGGAAAAACTCAATTCTCTTCTTTCATGATAAGAAGTTGCATTGTAACTGGTTCGGGTGATCACAAATTGGCGATCGCACTACCTTCTTGAATCAATCCCAGCTACTTTTTTGTTTAAAGCACTCATAAATCCCCTGCACTTGCTGCAATCGCTCAGATTGAGCCGAGTTGGAACTTGTTAGAAGTTTCGGGCGATCGGGTTACTTAATTTGACACCAAAACTTTTCCCCGACTGGGCTGCTTCGCCGCTTTGCGTAGACGTTTTTAACGTGAGTTTTCACCGTATTCAAGCTGATTTGCAGGAGTTTGGCAATTTCTTGATAGGTGTACTCTTGCTGTAAAAGCATCCAAATTTGAGCTTCACGTTCGGTTAAGTCAAACTTCTTCTGGTCAATTTGCAGGTCTTCTCGCAACGCCTCGTAACAGTCTTCGATGGTGACAAAAATATAGTCATTCAGCGTATGCTCTGAAGCCGTTGCACCGACTGCAAAAGCACCTGCATCCTGCAGCCAATTGGCTCGCAGCCGAATGATTTGCGTCTCTGAGATTTTAAACTCCAGCACGACCGAAGTTTTATCGACTGAATTGGCATGCAGCAGATGATGACAAACTTCTGAAATAGCTGCGGGCAAGTTATTTTTAGCCAGTTGAGCCTGGTTCATTTGAACCGACAAGTCGCGTGCGCGCTGGTTCCAATAAAGGGGTTTTAAGTTCCGAGCCACAATCACAATGCCTTGGGGCAAAGCATCTAAAAGGTGGCTCAAGAGCGCATTCATCTCAAGGACTGACACCGCTTGCAAACTCCGCCGCCGCTCCCGCTCAGATGGCAGTGCAGCAACCGTAGGAGCTTGGGCGCTGCGCTCAATGAGACTAATGACTTTTTCACTCGCTGATTCACCAGCCATAGGACGAGCGCGATCGCCCGACATGGTTTTGTTGGCAATGCAATCAGGTGAATTCATATTCATTGCGACATCCTCAGGTATTTGAGGACATTCTCTAAACTCAGCCTACCAACCTGCAACGAGTAACAAGAAGGCTCCTCCACTCCAACGAAGCCGCCCCTCATAGTCAGAAGTAGCGTGAAACAGGGTGAAGCAGGGTGAAGTTTTTCAAGGCGATCCTATGAAAATACTGACAAGTAGTCAATAATAGAGAGGTGTTTTTTGTCCGCACAATTAGATGTAGCTGAAGCGCTCTGGATCTTACGTTATTCCAGACGAAAGCTTTTGTCTGTGCAATCTACCTCGCTCTCTTTCGGCCTAAACTCTATCTTCTCTAGTAAATCCGGCTATTTTTGCAGAGGCACTTTGCTAACACTATGCAAATTGTCCGATTAATTACTTTTGATTGCCTCACCCTTTTGGGTACTTATCACACCGCTATTGCTTGCTAATTGCTATTTACCTAACTATTTCTAATGCGTCGATTAAAGCTTGTTTCCAACACGACGAATGAAATTACACCCGCTCTACTAGATGCCTACTTTTCAAAAACTCACCAGCGAACTCATACTGCGGCTCTGATTCAACGGGGCGGGTTAACTCGACGACGAGCGGAGTACTTTGTGCGGTTGTGGGCTTACTTGCAACTAAAACATCAAGTCGCCGAAAGTGAACTTGATCCTCAGCCATTTACTCAACTGTCTCCCTTGCCTGAAGCGGTCGCCTGTACTCATCGTGAGGCTTCAGAGCTGTTTTATAGTGGTCAAGAACGAGGTAGCGATCGCGCGGCTGGCATGATGATTGACCGCTTCGTTGCCCTGGGTTTACTCGAAAAGTGGTTTGACGGGCAAAGTCTCTGCTTACAAGTGCGGAGCTTGCCAGAGTTGCAAGTCACCCCAACCCAGACAAACCAATCCGCTGAGTTAGTGGCTGATGCGTTTAACCCACGCACAGATGCAGTACCCACTGCCAATTTAATTGCTCGTAGTTATGCCGAGTTAATTCAATCAAACCGTAGCCTCAAAGATCCGCTGGCAGCTTCGCACAAAATTGTGCGCGTATTGCGTGGGTGGGCCAACCAATACCCAGAGGGAATGCGGGTGCTGCGGCGAAAAGATAATCGCAACCCGGTTGCAATTACAGTTCTCTATCCGATTCACAGCAATTCAGAAGGCATCTTCTTTCAGCCTTTCAGTAAAGGGGTGTACTTAACTGCCGATAATGAAGAAGATCCGTTTCAAGCAGCAGAAGCTGGGGATGCAACGTGTACGGCTGTCTACGTAAGAGCGTGGACGATTGATATGCCGTACTTGAAACGAGAAGCGATTCGCCTGCTGCTCAAGGATACCCAGCAAGCCATGCGAGAGCTTCGCAATGATTTTCCGAATCTTTGCGATATTTATTCTGCCTTCATTCACCCTGCCTATGAAGAACTGAAGCTGGCTTTGGGGTTTCAAGAGGTGTCGAGTGATAAGCAGCGCTCTTACTCGTGGATTTATCTGGCGCTTGATAACTTTTTGGCTTTGGATATGGATGAAATTGTTGACAAGCTTAGGTTTGGGGCACCTCAGCAGGATTAGGAGTTGTCAGACTCTTTTTCTGAAGAAAGTTAAATTTGCCTTATCTTTAACCAGCTTTGGTGTAAAGAGCGCAAGCTTCTCAAGCAGGCAAGCAACAAAAATACACGCTGCCTAGTAGGATGGATCACTATAAAGAAAAGCTAAAAAATCAACTTCAATCGCCATGAGCCAACCCGACAGTATTGCACCCCACGGTGGAACTCTGATTAACCGCATCGCGAACCCAACCCAACGCGATGAATTTCTCAGCAAGGCAGACTTTTTGCCGCGTGTGCAACTTGATGCACGGGCTGTCTCTGACCTGGAAATGATCGCGATCGGTGGCTTTAGCCCATTAATAGGCTTCATGGAGAAAGACGACTACGATCGCGTTGTCAACGAAATGCACCTGGCAAACGGCTTGCCGTGGTCAATTCCAGTCACGCTGTCAGTCAGTGAAGAAGTTGCAGCACCACTGAAAGAAGGCAACTTAGTTCGCTTAGACAACGCTGAAGGACGCTTCATCGGCGTGTTAGAGCTGACCCAAAAATATACCTACGATAAACGCCATGAAGCCCTCATGGTTTATCGCACCAACGAAGAAAAACATCCCGGTGTTGCTGTCGTCTATAACCAGGGTGCAGTCAACTTAGCAGGCCCGGTTTGGTTGCTTCAGCGCGATGCCGATCCCCGCTTCCCCACCTACCAGATCGATCCGGTCGAGTCGCGCAAGCTATTTCAAGACAAAGGCTGGAAAACCATTGTCGGCTTCCAAACCCGAAACCCCATCCACCGCGCCCACGAATACATCATTAAATGCGCGATGGAAATCGTCGATGGGCTGTTCCTGCACCCGCTGGTTGGTGCTACCAAAGAAGATGACATTCCCGCTGATGTGCGGATGCGTTGCTACGAAATCATGGTGGAAAACTACTTTCCCCATGAACGCGTGATCCTGGCAATTAACCCTGCGGCAATGCGCTATGCTGGACCGCGTGAAGCCATTTTCCATGCGCTCGTGCGCAAGAACTATGGCTGCACCCACTTTATTGTTGGGCGTGACCATGCAGGCGTTGGTGACTATTACGGCACCTACGACGCTCAGCACATCTTTGACGAATTTAACCCCGGTGAATTAGGGATCACCCCGCTCAAGTTTGAGCACGCTTTCTATTGCCTGCGTACCAAGCAAATGGCCACCACCAAGACCAGTCCCAGCACCCGCGAAGAGCGGATTCACCTATCGGGGACGAAGGTGCGTGAAATGTTGCGTCGCGGTGAATTGCCACCACCAGAGTTCTCTCGTCCTAAAGTTGCACAAGAGCTGGCACGCGCGATGCAGATCAACGAACCTTCCTACGAAATCTAGGTCTGGTGTAGAATCGCAAACCTTAGAACCCTGGGATTTTCAAGATCCTGGGGTTCTTTGTGTCAGCTCGGTTAAGGACGCGATGTTTCGGCCTCGGTTTGAGCCGCAGATTTATTTCTCAAATCAATCTTGGCCCGGAGTTCATCCTTAATCCGGTTCAAGATCGAGGCTTCATCTAAGGATGCAAGAATGCGGCTGACCACCGTTTTTGGCCCTTCCGGTCCCCAAGACGCGCCATTCGCTAAATATTCTTTTGCAACCTGGCCAATACCGTAGGTCGAAACCCCAGCTACGCCCGCCTGGGTGACAGCAACAGACGCATAAGCAGCGAGAGACAGCCCTCCGGTCGCGGGGGCAGACAGCCCTAATAGTCCTTTGAGCGAACTTAAGCCTAAATTGGCAAGCAACTCCCCAGCGGTGATGCCACCCATCGCAACCGCGATCTTCTGCAAGAGCTTAACGGCTCCCTGCTGTGTCATGGGAATGCCATAGAGCCGCGATAGCGAAACCAGCATCGCCACATCAATCACTGCGCAACTGAGCAAATCGACGACCGTTAAAGGATTCAGCGCGATCGCCACCGATTTTGTCATCACCGAGTTCCAGATCAGGCGATTGGCATTTTGCTCCCGAATCACCATCTTGCGCTGCACCAGCCGTTCATTGACATCATCGGCAAACAGCATTGAGTTGAGGGCTACGAGCGATTTGCCTTCGCGGTTCAAAATTTCCAAAATCTTGAGCTTGAGATCCTCAACCTGCGGCGCACCTTCACTCAGTTTGGCTGTGACACGCCCATCGGGTAAGCGCACGGCTTGCGCCACCAGGGGAGATGCCGCTGCCATCACAATCTCATCGGGCGACAACAGTTCTCGCACGCGCTCATCGCGGATCTTTTCGTAAATGGCGACGCGATCGGCTTCAGGATACTGATCCACCTTATTGAATACAAGAATCAAGGGCTTGCTGGCCTGACGCAAATCCGACAGGGCTTGATACTCCACCTTAGTCATGTCCCCGGCAATGATGAAGAGAATCAGGTCAGCCTGCTTGGCGATCTCTTTTGCCAACGCTTCGCGGGCTTCTCCAGCCACTTCATCGATCCCCGGAGTGTCGATCAGCTCAATTCGAGAATTACCAATGCTGGGCAAACTCACCCGCAACAAGGAGCGATCGCTGCCTTCAATCTTTTCGCTAGAGACTCGCCAGCTCGCGCTCTGGCAAGATTGAGTGACCCCATGAATCGCGCCCGTATCAAAGACTTTTTCACCCAATAGCGCATTCAGCAGCGACGACTTACCCCGCCCGACCATACCAAACACGGCGATATGCACCACCTGGTGATCGAGCTTTGCCATGAGCGACTCTAACCCTTGAATCTCAGGCTCTAAGCCTTGCCGCTCTTGGGGGGTCAAATCGAGGTTTTCGACCAACTCATGCAAAGCATTCTGGGCTTCTCGATAATTTAAATCGGACTGAATTTCTTCAAAGCCCGTTAGCGTCTCCTCCAGTTCTGTTTCATCATCCAAAATTTCGGGTACACGCACAATTTCAGAGCCAGGGTGAGACAAAGCTAAAGTTTCCGCTTCTATCTCTTCAAAGAGCGCAATCGTCTCTTCTAGCTCTTTGGCATCATCAAGTGGCTTGGGTACTTGTCCTTCAGAACTTAGGTCAGACATAGACAGCCTTAAAGCATCAAGTAATTAGCAGGTTACGGTTTGGATTGGGGGCCGAGTTGCTTTATTTCTTCCCGCGATCGCCCAATTTTACAAAACCAGACCTCTTCTCGATCCTAGAAGAAACTCGACCGATTGGCAGGTGCGGCTTTCCTACTGGGTGGGCTTCAGCTCGACGCACTCGTGTAAAAGCGCAAGGCAAATCGCCAAAACCCAGCCGACAGATAGAACAAGGCGATCGCTAAAAGTGCGGCTGCAATCAACCAGCTCCACTCACCCCGACCTAAAATCACCTCTGCCGGAATTGTCGTCAGAAAGGCAACTGGCACCACAAAGGTAAAGAACACTCGAAAACTCATGGGATACGCCACCATTGGGTAACGCCCTGCCTCCAATAAGCCTCGCAGCACCTCGGTCACATTATAGATTTTGACAAACCAGATGCTCATCGCCCCCAACATAAACCACAGGCTGTAGAGAATTACGAAGCCAAACAAGAGTGGGATGCAGCCGAGCAAATAGCTAATGAATGGAAGGTTAAGCTGAGTGCCTGCGTAAACCACGATGAGTGCCCCAAAAATGAGATCGGGCAGTCCCCAGGGAGAAACCGTATGCGCCGACAACCAAAATTGTGAACTGATCGGTTTGAGCAAAACAAAGTCGAGCGTGCCTTGCTGAATATGACGCACGATCCGGTTCAGGTTAGGAGCTAAAAAAGTGCTGGAAAAACCTTGCAATAGGGTAAAGATGCCCAACACAATTAAGGCTTGCTCCCAATTCCAGGACTGGAACTGATACCCCGTACGGTAGAAGAGAAACAGCCCAAAGATACTGCCCGCTAACCCTCCCAGGCTGCTTAGGGCAGCTAAGACAAAATTGAGCCGATACTCTAACTCGGCCGCGATCGCCGTTGCCCAAAATAATTGCAACACCTGGAAGTAGCGAGCCATTTGTTAAACCTTTGTTATCCGCAGATCTAGCTTACCAAGCTCACCAAAGGAAGAGAAATCAGCCCTTCAATTCATCCGATCGCAGGACGGATTAGTTTTTATCTTGTGCGAATCTATTAATAGAAAGTCTTTTCGTTTCTTCCGGATAGTGAGCGAGTTAAGGCGTTGCTGGTTGTCCCTGTTCCCTGCATTTTCGATTCCGTAATTGCCCTCCAGCAACCTGTAGTTAAAGGCGACACATGCTTGACTACATCAAACACCGCAAACCTCAGTAAAGGAGGTTCTTATGAAAGTTATCTTCACGCCTGTTTTGGCACTTTTGTCCGTCATGTCTGTTTCCGTCGCTCCCCTGCGGGCGGCAGAGCCGGCTGACGTACAGCGTCTGATTGAAACCCGCGAATGCGCTGGTTGTAACCTTTCCAATGCTGATCTGTCAGGTGCCTTTTTGTTAGGCGCAGATCTGCGTGATGCCAATCTTAAAGGCGCAAATCTTGTGAATGCCAACCTGGAAGGGGCTGACCTGACTGGGGCAAACTTGCAAGATGCTAACTTGACAGGAGCTTTTGCTAGCAACACTGTTTTTCAAGACGCGAACATGCGTGACTCGCAACTGACTAATGCAAACCTCAGTCACTCGATTACAACGGGTGCTGTTTTGGTTGGGGTTGAGTTAAAAGGCGCGAACCTTTTAGAAAGTGGCATTAGCATCGGTGGTGACTAATTGAAGGCGCTTGCCGATTGCCATTGCTTTTAACAATTTATTTTTATGTGAGCGATCGCCCTTGCTTGACCGGAGCGATCGCTTTGGCGTTTTAGCAGGCTCAGAAGTTATCGAAGTACTGGAAAAAGTTAGGATGGGTTATAGCGGAGATTTGGGGGCGGCGGAGCCGCAAGACCGGGGGCCTTCACGCTTGTAGGGGCCTCACTCCCATCCAACCCCCGTAAGGTCATGCGTGTTGGGGTTGGATAGTTAGCTAGTCTGACGTTGAGGGTAATAAGATCAACACTTCGATCGCTGATAGAGGGGACAGGTGACGTGAGGCGGAGGTTATGACTATGGGTTGCAGTAGGGACATTGCGCCGGATTCACCCACTTAATTCCGTCGGGAAAAAGTTTTGTCTCGGTCGCTCCACAACGCTGACAACGATAAACAGCTGTTTTTGTCGATCGGGTGGGTTGATGACACAACTCGCAGGGCAAGCCAGGTAAGCGCTCTATCAACTCAAAGCCGGGGGTTTGGCAAGCTGGACAACTCTGTTGAATCGCTTCTACCAGATTTAGCGTCGCTTTTTGAATTACCCCCATGCGCGTTGGGTTGTAGTGTGCCCGCATATCGGTCTCAAGGTGAACGGTGCCCTGGGGCGATCGCGCTAAGGCTTCCAGGACTACCGCTTCCAACTGAGTTGGATCGGTCACGCCTTTGATAATCTGAGCAGAATTTTGCGCCGTGGCGCTCGGCATCACGACTAAACCATGTGCCGGAAAACCAACTGCGGCTGCAAACTCTTTGGCTTCTGCCAGCGATCGCACCGTTTGATGGCGAAAATTGGTTGCGGTGGTTAGCTCCTGACCCACGATCGCTAAGTTGTGCTGTTTGTCGAGGAGCAACACCACTTCACAATTCCCCGCAATCATCGGAACAGCCGGGTGTGGCCCAAAGCTACCTTCACTCGCGATCGCCAGGGTTTCTCCAGTCAACTCTAGAGCAGCTTCGGCTTTACGACGGGCGGCTTCGCGTTGAGTGCCCAAACGGGGACGATCGCGCGTAAACGTACCAAATTGATCGGTGTCAAACGGCTCAGGCACTACGACCCGCACGCCTAAAGCCTGCTCCAAAATGGGGGCGATGACGCGCTCTTTGCGGTGCATGGTGGCTAAGACAACTGTGCGATCGGCAAAAAAAGGATGAGCCATTTTTCACTTCAATTTGGATCAGAATGCCCATTCTGGTTCTTGAGACCGCTTGGGGATGGGATAACCAATCATCGTTGGCTGTTTGCCCTTGATCGCTTGCTGCCCAATGATTTTGTTTAAAGTTCTGAAAGACGGGCGGATCGCTTTTCTAACGGGTGAGCCGGATCAATTATCCCCAAAAAACTTCTGTTTTAAAGCTGCTGTTAACTTCTCGTCTATTGTTTCCCCGGATGTCGCGTAAATCCCACACAATGAACCCATCAAAGTTCTTAAAAACGATGTCTCGCTTGCAGTAAAAGCAAAATACGTCGAGCGAATTATCGCATTGTTTTGATGCTTTTCACCCGCGATCGCGCTCTAGTTTGCTCGTCACCTTTTCGTCGGTCTTTTCAAACCGATCAGTACTCATTGACAAGCTGAGTAATTGAAAAACTCAGGTGACAGATATTTGGTTTGGGCTGCATATATTGACTTGTGTCTTGATTCACATGGAGGACGATTGGTATGTCACGCTTCGCATATATCGGTGTTTTAGGATTTTTAATGGCAGGTACGCTTGCCCCTTCTGGCATTGCTTCTTCACCTGCTAAGGTACCGCTGATTTCAGCTAATCAAATGGTGTTTAGCTTTAACTCACCATTTATTAGCAGTTCTGGTTTATTGGGTGATCACCACGTCATTCGCGTGATGGTTATTGGCATGTCTTTAGAAAGTTTAAGTGTTTCAATTCCCAGCCAAATGTCAAAGTTTGATTCTGTCACAATTACAGATGAAACAGGCAAAAATATTCCAGCTAAAATTGTCAAGAATGGCAATCGACAATTGATGATTGCGTTTAATCAACCTGTTGAAACTGGCAAAACTTTAGAGTTAGATATTTCTGGTATTAAGACTTTGCAGGATGAGCAGGGCAGCATCTTATTGTATGGAGTGACGGGCAAACGAACGGGAATTGATGAAGAGATTCCAATTGGGACAGCTCGTATCCAAGTTCCTTTACGGTAAAAGAGCGGTATTTATTTACCATCAAAGGATACAAGTTAGTGGATCTATAACGATTCCTTTAAATTTCAATAACCAAATCCGGATTTCTAAATTAACAGACATTGAATTAGGTCTGTAAAGTAATCAGAAATCCGGGTTCTTTTTAGCTTTTTAGACCTTTAGGCAGATGTGTAGAATAGTACAGTTAATGGTTTAATGCCTGAGTTGTTTCTCCAAGAAATAGGTCTTCAACTTGTTAGGAATAACTCTTAGGTGCGATCGCGAACAGTTGGAAATTAAATGATATGCAAATTGAGCAATCTTCAAGCTCTCGATTACGCTGGGTTACCTTCTCAACCGAAGATTTGCCATCTGAAGGTGCAGATGTTGTAACAGGTCTAAAGCAAACTCAAAAGCAGTTGCCTGCGCGCTATTTTTATGATGATCGGGGGTCTGCTTTATTTGAACAAATTTGTGACTTGCCTGAGTATTACCCAACCCGAACTGAAGCTGCCATCTTAGAGGAACGTGCATTAGAAATTGCCCAGCTTACAGGGATGAGTGACTTAATTGAGCTGGGCAGCGGTAGTTCTCGCAAAACACGATTGCTGCTTGAAGCCTACAATCGACTCTATAAAACATTGCAGTATTGCCCCATTGATGTCAGCGCTGGCTTACTTAGAACAACAGCACTCAATCTGTTACAGCAATATCCCTGGCTGCATTTGTGTGGCCTCGCTGGGACTTATGAGCAAGCCTTGGCTGAGCTGCCACCTGCGAAGTTTGGTCGCCGACTATTGATTTTTTTGGGTAGCACCTTTGGCAATTTCAACGAAATTGAAGCAGACCGTTTCCTACTTCAAATTCGACAGGCGCTTAAACCCGGTGAGTTCTTTTTGTTAGGCGTGGATTTGGTAAAAGAGATCTCGGTGCTTGAGGCGGCTTACAACGATGCACAAGGAATCACGGCTGAGTTTAACCTCAACATTTTGCAGCACCTCAACCATCAATTTTCAGGGAACTTTGACCTGGCTCAATTTGAGCATTTTGCCTTTTTTAATCGAGCCGAGAGCCAAATTGAGATGCACCTCCGCAGCCTGAAAAACCAAACCGTTCGATTAGACGGTTTAAATCTGACCATCTCTCTAAATGCAGGAGAAACAATTCACACAGAAATCTCGCGTAAGTTTCACTTGCCGACCTTAACGGAGCAACTGGAGCGTTGCTTCCTCGCCCCAATTAAAGTGTGGATGGATCCAAACAAATGGTTTGGTGTGCTTTTGTGCCAACGGCAATGTATTAACGCCCAGGAGTGCCCCTAAGCAGTGGTCAGGCACGCAGCAGGGAACACGGAGAGGAGGAGGAGCGAAGCCGCTGAACCAAGCAGTTAGGAGGTAATCACTCTGATGCTTACGACTTCTGGTTGGGATGCGCTGTGCGATCGCCTCTCACTCTCCGATCTGGCCTATTCCAAAGCTGTAACACCCAGAGTTGCACAGTTGGCCTCTCGTCTAAAAGAACAGGTGGCTGTCAGGTTGGATGTTGATTTCCATTGGAACGGCTTGCGGTTCGGCTGAGAGGGCATACAGAATTGCATCGGCAGCTGTTTCGGGGCGCAACATTTTGCTGCGATCGACTTTTAAGCTGACTCCATCCCAAAATGGCGTATCAACTCCACCAAAGTAAAATAGTGTTGTCTTGATGTTGTAGCGGCGTAACTCTTCGGCCATACACTTACTCAGACCAACAGCGCCAAACTTTGAGGCACAATAGGCGGTTGCCATTGGCATACTGTGCTTACCTAAAATGCCAATGACATTACAAATGTGCCCACTCCGCTTATCTTTCATGTAATTGGCAGCCGCTTGCATCGTGTAAAAGCAGCCTTTTAAGTTGAGTTCTAGCATGGCATCAAGGTCAGCCGCTTCCAGTTTATTAAACTGCTTCATAATCCCTGCCCCGGCTACATTAACCAGAGCATCGATCTGACCAAACTGCGCGATCGCCTTTTGCATCAAAGCTTCGACTTGATCTGGTTGGGTGATATCGGTGGGCACCGCGATCGCCTGACCATCGGAAATCGCTGCCGATAATTGACTCAGCCGATCTGCTTGACGAGCTGCTAACACAAGCATTGCCCCAGTTCTTTCCAGTTTGAGTGTCAGGGCTGAGCCAATTCCCCCCGTTGCACCAACAATGACCACAACCTTGTTACGCATCTCTTCACATTTCTTAACATCTCCTTCTATCATACCGATAGAAAAGGGTGAGACAAGCCAGTTAGAGCTGATTACAAAACAGAAAACTGCCGCTGTTAGTAACGTTGCAATGCCCGATCGCGATCCCCTTTTCTGGCTGCCACCAGCCTTGCTCCTCATTAGAACAAGGAAGGCAATCTGACAAGCATTTCCACCTCTGCGCTTCCCAACCTCTCCTCTTCCCTCCGACAGATTTATCTCCGCCAAAAATACGCTGAACTTTCTCTAAAGTGATGAAAAGATAACTGTCAGCGTGATGGTAGGGTTTATATTGTTAAACCGTGAAGGCTTATCCGATGTGCCGATGAAAGGACTTACCTCAGCCCAAATCGAACAGCTCAAAGGCATTGTAGACCAGCTCAAGCTAGAGCGGGAAAAGCAGGGCGTTCTCTTAGAAGAGATTGCACTTAAAACGTATGTACCACTGCGGCAGCTTCAGGCCTTAGAAAAGGGAGATGTCAATATCCTGCCAGAACCTGTTTTTGTGCAAGGGTTTATTCGTCGCTATGCCGATGCCCTTGGGCTAGATGGAATGGCGCTTTCAAAGAGTTTTGAGTTTCAACCGACGACGGCCCCGCAGTCAGTCTCAAGTGTAGAAGTAGAGACACCACTGCCACCCCAGCGAGAAGTTTATCTTCCCAAACCAGCGGATCCACCGCGCCAGCCCAAGGTGCGATCGCCCCAAACTGGATTGAACCCTTTGTCTCTGATTGCCGCTGGTGCTGCCGCGCTCTTGATTGGGTTTGGTATTTTTGAGTTGACGCGTCCAAAGCAAGCGACTCGGCCCCAGGCAACCACCCCTGACACCGAAGTCGGCACGATTCAGAGTGCGCCCAGCCCTAGCCCTACGACTAGTCCTACGATTTCGCCTAGTCCAGCCCAGAAGCCAGCAACCGAAGTGACAGCCCCGGTTCAAGTCTCGATCAATGCGACTGAGCGATCGTGGCTAGAGGTTTACGTTGACGGTAAGGCCCAACCAGAAATTTCTGAAGTAGTGGATGAAGGCTACCAAAAAATTTGGACGGCTAAGAAGTCGCTGCGGGTAAAAACTGGCAATGCAGGTGGCATTGAGGTTGGTTATAACACAGCAGCGCCAAAGGTTATGGGGGCCGCTGGTGAAGTGAAAGAGATGACTTATGTGCCTAATCTGCCAGAGCCGTCGAGCCTCCCTTAGAAATGGAAATTAAATCAGTTCGATGTTTGGTAAGTGCGGGTTTTGCCGTTCAGTCCATGTCAGGGTGCAGATCGGTCTGCTAAACCTGCGCTTACCGTTTGTGGATTGATTCAACTCGGGATCCCTGGTTTCTGGAGTTTGGACTAATTCAAAAAATACATCTATCTAGTAGGGGC
>DVDV01000186.1 GCA_015296075.1 Leptolyngbyaceae cyanobacterium M33_DOE_097
AGAATGATTCTCATAAAAACGTCCGGTTTTAACGTTTATGAATGGCTGAAACCCGCATTCTGCCGTTTATAACATTGAGTGCACAAGTCTTTAGACACTCTGGCTACAGTACAAATGTTTCAAAATGAGAATTGCTGTGAAACTGGTGCAAGATCTCAGTTATCCTGATACGCCACCAGATATGTTCTTTGTTCTTCCTTGGATCAAGCTAGCCCAAATTGCCAAATACCCAAAAGCCGCCGACCAGCCCTTTCCTTTCAACGGACAGCAGTGGCAACGCTGGTCCCGCCATAACAACGAATGGCGACCGGGGGTAGACGGCATTTGGACCATGCTGAAGCGGGTAGAACACGCTCTGGAGGTGGCAGCATGATAACGACCAGCTTGACTGCTAGCCTGACAATTCAGGAACGTCACCTGAACCGTCTTAAGGAGTTCCTGATCCACCAGGATGGAGTAGAACGCGCTGCTTACATTTTATGTGGGGAGTCATCAAGCTCGCTCGACCCCTGGACTGGGCATCCCCATCGTAAATTCTTCTCCTACGATATTCTCCCTGTTCCGGAGGATGAAGTCCTTTCGAGTTCTGACCAGCACATCACCTGGAAAACTGATTCCTTTGTGCGAACCTTAAAACGGGCGCAGGAGCAAGGCTTAACTGTTGCGCTTACGCACAGTCATACAGGGGGCTTTGCAGAATTTTCTGACCAGGACGATGCCAACGAACCCGATTTAGTCGAGCTAGCCCAGCATCGAAACGGAGAGAGTACGACACTCCTAAGCCTCATTCTGACTTCAGATGAAAAGCTGGTTGGTCGCCTCTGGACTACTCAGCAGCAGTGGATTCCGCTTCGTCTAATCTCAGTTGTCGGTGAATCGATCCGACTCCATTACCCAGGAAGAGGGCAGGGGCAATCTTCTCCCATCCTTCAAAGGCAGGCGTTAGCGTTTGGGAGAGTGCTGGAGCAAGACCTGGCAATGTTGCGAGTAGGGATTGTCGGCTGCGGAGGAACTGGCAGTGCCACTGCTATGCTGCTGCCTAAAATGGGATTCCGACGCACTGCCCTCTTTGACAAAGATATTGTCGAGGAGAGCAACTTGAACCGTCTGCATGGTGCAACCCAAGCAGATGTAGACGCGAAGCGTCCCAAAGTGGAGGTTATTGCGCGATCGCTAACGGAGTTAGGCTTGGGAATGCAGGTGAAAACATACCAGTCCTGGATTGGCGATCCAGAATGCCGGGATGCCCTTAAAGCCTGCGACATCATTTTCGGTTGTACGGATGATCACGCCGGACGCTTGCTGCTTAATCGCTATGCCTATTACTATGTCACGCCCGTTTTTGATATGGGTTTGGCAATTGAGGTGTCGCCATCAGAGCCACCAGAAATCAAGGCAATGGACGGACGGGTGACTGCTCTCGTTCCTGGTCATACTTGTCTCCTCTGCCGAGGAGTTATCAGTCCTGCGATCGCACGCGATGAAGCTCTCAAGCGAAATAACCCCACTGAATATGAACGCCGAAAGGCAGAAGCCTACGTTTTGGGTGAAGGCAATCCTAGTCCCGCTGTTGTTCTGTTCACGACTGATGTGGCAATCATGGCGATCGAAGAACTGGTGCATCGACTTCAGGGTTTCCGAGGAGAAAACGGTTCAGTTGCCCAGCGGGTACGCAAATTTCACCTTATGGAAGATCGACGGCAAGGAGCTAATCCTGACCCATATTGCCCAGTTTGCGGATCTGTGGAGTACTGGGGCAGAGGGGATGTTGACCCATTTCTCAATCTAGTGGGGTAAAACATGCTATTTCGTACCTTTGTCCAACAATTACTAACGCGGCTCCGGTTTATCCCTAGACCAGATTTTGCTGCCCAAATCGTGCCCACCCATCCGACCCCTGAAGAAGTTAAGCCAGGAATGATGCTAGTGGTTGGTGACGCTAAGTATCAGAAGTGGGCATGTTTTCGATGCCCTGGAGGTTGTGGTGAGAATATCTTACTGCCGCTGAATAAAGCTCAACGTCCTCGCTGGGCGATTTCTACAGATTGGCTCGGACGACCCACCATTCATCCTTCAGTCAGGCAACTCAACGAGTGCCACTGCCATTTCTGGGTTCGGCAAGGACGCGTTGACTGGTGCCCCGATGATTGATTGAGCCTGTAATATGCCTTGGTGAGGAATAGCCATTTCTGAATTAAGTGGGTTTACTAGAAGAGGTGGTCATAACAATTACCCCTAATGCCCTTCGAGATCATTCATAAGCCTACCTTCACCAACCAACTCCTCGCCATCCCCAAAGAGCGAGTCATCCAGGTATTGGAGAAAATCGAGGTTTTGCGGGATGACCCAAAGCCCCACGGTAAGCTGAAGAAAAAGCTGCACGGCTATAAAGGCGATATTTACCGCCTGCGGTCTGGAGATTTCCGCATCATTTATACCTACGGTGATGGTTGGGTTGCCCTGCTTGGAGTTGATGCCCGTAAGGATGTTTACAAAGATAACAACAAGGACAAACTAATTGACGAAGGGACTGGGGTTGATGTCAGCGCCGTTTCCAATCTTGAAAATCTGTTAGCTCCTGAAAAGGTTCTGCCACCTGAATTTAAACCGTCTCAAGTGGAAACCCTTTTACCCGTTGGACTAACCGAGGAATTACTCGATCGCCTGCTCATTCCCAAAACCTGTTTTCCTACTCTCCTGGCTTGTCGTACCTTTGATGACTTGTTAGAAGCCGATGTGCCAGGGGCAGTGCGCGATCGCCTGTTTGACTGCATCACCGCCCCCAACTTCGATCAAGTCCTTAACCAACCTAGCTTCGTCACCGGCAGTCCTGATGAGCTACTCCGCTTTAAGGAAGGGGATCTCCTGGGTTTTCTCCTCAAACTTAACCCTGAACAAGAAAGATTTGTTACCTGGGCAATGAATGCAACGGGACCAACCCTCCTCAAAGGAGGGCCAGGTACAGGGAAAAGTACCGTTGCACTCTATCGCACCCGTGAAATTCTCAAACAGCTTCAAGCCAGTGGCGTTAGCCAACCCCGGGTTCTCTTCACCACTTACACCAATGCCCTGGTTACCTTTTCAGAGCAACTGCTGCACCAACTCCTGGGTGAGGATGCCCGTTTTGTAGAGGTCAAAACGGCTGATGCGCTGATGTCCTCCATCAGCCATGCCACTGAGCAATTTCAGATCGCTCAAACTAACGAACTAAGCAAGCTATTGCGACAAGCCATTCCTCAAGCGATCGCCGCTCTAGAAGGCAATGTTCTACAACAACAGGCACAGCGGCTCATCCTGCAACGGCTCCAACCAGAGTATTTGCTCGAAGAGCTGACAGATGTGATTGATGCACGCGGCATTGAGACTCTGGCAGATTATCAAGAGACTACCCGTACTGGTCGCAACATCTCTCTCAACAAATCTCAGCGACAGGCAATTTGGACACTGCGGCTTCATTTCAATCAGTTACTGAAAGATCAGGGAATAGCAACCTGGGCACAGATGCGGCTTTATGCCCTTGATCGCCTTCACACGATGCCAGATCCGCCTGTCTATGACGCGGTTGTGGTGGATGAAACCCCAACCAACTCAATACCCCAATTAGTCATCGATTTTCAACAGCACAAACCGTAACTGTTACAGATCCGAGACATCCTCTGTGTGGACGTACCCTACCTTTAGTTGGTATCACGAACAAGGCTTACCTCGGACGCT
>DVDV01000082.1 GCA_015296075.1 Leptolyngbyaceae cyanobacterium M33_DOE_097
AGTCCCACGCAACCAGGTACAACTCAGACCAGTAGTTGAGTGGGGCAGAGGCAATTAAATCTCCAGCGATCGCCAGTCGTGTTGCTCCAAACTCTGCTCGCATTAATCCAGCAGCCTGCTGTGCTAATGTTCTCCATTGCGCTTTTCGTTGAGCATCGTTTTGGATCTGAGTGCGAGTATTCAGCAGTGCCGCGACCCCTTGCTGTGGATGAAACAACTTGAGAGTTTCCAGCAGCCCCAGGCTCATTAGCAGCATTCCGGTTAGACCTCGCACACCATCCCTACTGCAAATCCAGGGCTTGCCATCCACGAATTCAAACTTTGACTCTGGCACCCAGTAAAGATAGTCCTCAAATGCGATCGCTGTTGGCTCTAACCCAACCGAAAACTGCGTTGGCAGATTGGTAATTGCTCAATCCAATAGCCAATCGGTCTGATGAGAGGTAAGGGCACGGGAAATGGCATCAAAGGCAGAAATGCCCTGACGTTTTGCGGTATTGACCAGCGATCGCACCTGAGCGAATAACTGGGCTCCCCAGTCCGAACGGAAGCCGTTGGTCACCTTACGAAAGATGACACTCCAGCGCAACGCCTGCTCACTAGAATTATTGGTTGGCGGAATGGTTGCATCGCTCAAGAACAGCAACAGATGAGCCCGAATCTTCTGATAGCGTTTGAGCAACCGCTGTCCCTCGACCGATTTGGGTTGCAGATGCAAAATTTCCCGTAGTGAGCCGCGCAATCGGGCACAGTATTGCTCGACGGTCGAGGCAGCCAGCTTGTGTCGTCGTCGTTGCAGGGCAATGGCTTTGAGGAACAGTCGTTTCATTCGTGGCGCAAACAACCCATCGCCCGCATCAATGGCATACTGACAATCGCGCAGTTGATGCGCCAGACACACTTGCCACTCGAGTGCTGGATGGGCAGCTTGGGCACTGAATAAGTCAGACACCCAGATTTGCGGTTGATGCCCCGCCATGACGCTATCGATGACTGTTTTGCCCCGAGTAGGGCGAATCACATGCAAACACACTTGGTCATTCTGAAACACCCATTCCCACTGGTTTTTCCCATTCACCCGTGCCCCTGTTTCATCACTGCCGACCAGACGAGCCCTGCGTAATCGTTCCACAATCTTGGCTACTGGGGTTTCCAGCTGCACCTGCACCCGTCGCAAGAGGTTGGCAATCGCTCCTTCAGAGAGGCTGAGACCGTAAAGCTCGCTCATCAACTGGCTGAGTCGCTCGTAACTGATAGCATGGCTATAGCGCAGATAGGTCACCAGAGTTGCAATACTGCTGCCAAAGGGTGAGCCGGGTTCCAAACCAACTGGAACAGGGGCTTCATACGCCTTTTGGCAACACGGACACATTCCACCGTAATGTTCCACCCGCGTGATATGAGGCGTCACCTGAGGCAATTCAATGCGTTCATAAATCCCGCTCAAACGCTGCGTCGATGGGTCTACTTCGACTCCGCAGTGGGGACAACGCTTGGCTTGGACCACCACGACTTGATCCGGCTGTTGACTTAATTCTCGCCCACCGTTACGGTGACTCCCCGTTTCTTTGCCATTGACGGAAGTTGCCTGAACACTGCTCTGATTGGGCTTGAAGCCCTTAGAAGGAGGCAAGCTTGAATTGCGGGACGTTTTCTTGACCCGCTTTTGCTTCAGCTTTTCCACCTCTGAGCGCAGCGTTTGCAACTCCTGCCACAACCCTCTAATCAGGGCATCTTTCTCGGCGTGGCTGAGGTCATCGAGAGGGGGCAGTTCCTTCATGGCAAAAGCTTACCATCTTCTGTCAAAGCTGTGCTGAGGTCAATCTAGTTGAGCAATTAC
>DVDV01000315.1 GCA_015296075.1 Leptolyngbyaceae cyanobacterium M33_DOE_097
GAAACATTTGTACTGAAGTCAGAGCCTCTAAAGGCTTGTGCGCTCAATTTTATGAACGGCAGAATGGGTATTCCAGCCATTGATAGCTGTTCAAAATGAATATTTTTGTGAGAATTATTCTCATACTGAGAATTGCTGAGCTTGTCGGTTAAGTTTATTTACCTGTTACTCTGCAAGAGTTGCCTAAATTTTAAAGAAAGGCAATCTAATCAAGACGAAAACTTCTTTGAGGGTTTACCTATGCCCCCTAACTCTAACGTCGAATCCGAGGCCAAAATCACCACACTTTTTTCTCACATCCATTACTTGTTGCTTCAATCATGGAATGAGACAGGCTACGGGCAGATCATAATTGATAGCCAGCGTGGCCGTCGTGGCAAGATTCAGGTCATTATCAGAGGCTCAACCCATTACTCCTGCACGATCACCGATGAGGATGTGCAGCAGATGATGCAGGAGTTTGAGAAATTGCGCTGTTGCCTCAATGGCAACACTCCACCTGTAAAGTAGGCCGCTAGTGACACAATTTAACTTCTACTGTGGTTCTGATGAGTGTGATTCTCACAAGCCGGAGACAGGGTTCTATAACCGCTTCTCCGGCTTTGTTGTTTAAGTCGATCGCGGTTATGAAGCGACCAGCGACGACACAAGCTTGTTCACCACACTTCACTTAGGAGGAAGATATGCCTCACATGAACTGCGATCGCGATTGTGACCGCTGTCCGTTTGTGGTCGATCCAAACGACCCCCAACGATATGCCTGCCTCAAATGTGGCAAAGAGTATTCGTTTGAACCCAACGATTGGTTTGGGGCTGTGGTGATAGTGTTACTGGTAGTGTTACTCACCTACACGTTGTATGGTGAAACGGCTTCCAGACAACAGCGACGACTACGGCGATCGCTGCTGTTCTCAGAAGCGATTGCGCTTACTGAGCCTCAGCATTCACAAACGAGACTTGCTTGCCATTAACAGAAACCAGGCAATCAAGCCGGATCTCAGTGCCGTCTTCGAGCTTCACAAAGTCAGCATGGTTTGAGGCGTAAACATCAGCAATGCGACTGTTAACGGTTGTAGTTTCGCCTGAGTCGGTTTTGTAGACAATCTCACAGGGTTCATGCAGAGTTGCGAGAGATTCTAACTCATCATGAAAGTCACAGGAGACCAGTTGATAGGGATTCATAAGCAACAGGGCTAGAAATGGACAAAAAGTAAAAAGGAACGTGACTGTCACGCTCCTCTCATCCTATCGTTTGCCTCGCAGGGGGTGAATGCCCCAAAGACATAACCCAAATTGCCTACTCCAGCAGCTCGATGTAGAAGTTAACGCTGGTTTCAAAACTCGCGCCAGGATCAAGATAAAGCAGGCGATCGCCTGTATTCATTGCATTACGAGGAGCCGTCCACGGTTCCAAACAATAAAAGTCCTTGCCCTTCAGCGTCCAAAACACCAGGTTGGCGTAGGCGTGGCTAAACTCAAGTTTGAGTCGGGTGCCCTGGTGGCGATCGACAATGGTTGCTGTATTTTGGCTTAACGTCTGAAAGATTAAGTCCAGTTCGTCGCGCTCCAGGTCAAAGTCGCCCTTAAACGGGTGTACTTCCTTTGTCTGCTGGTCTTGAAACTCCTCAGATGGAATCTCAAACTCTAGTTTCTGCTTGTCCTGAACTCCAAAATAGGGGTGAAACCCTAAAGCAAATGGCATGGGGTGATCATCAGAGTGGTTAATGATCGTTTGCTCGGTGGCAAGCAAGTCTTCATGCAGGGTGTAACGAAACAGTAGCTCAAAGTCAAATGGGTAGACCTCGCGCGTTTGCTGGTTACTCTTGAGCCGCAACAAAATGGATGGGCAATCGCCCATGGGCTGCTCAACAACTTGCCAGGGAAGATCACGGGCAAAACCATGCTGCTTTAAGGTATAACTCTGCCCGTTATAGGTATAGGTATTGTCTGGTAGATTGCCGCAAATCGGAAATAGAATGGGATTGCCGCCGCGCACACTCAGGCTGGGGTCAGTAAAACGCTCGTGATCGAGGTAGAAAATATCCTTACCCTGAAATTGCCAACGAGTTAAGATACCGCCGCGAGCAGGAACAATTTCAATCGACGAATTTGGTTCAGTGAGGGACAGCACGTAGGTTTCGTACTGGCGCTGTTCACAGGCGATCGCTCCGGACATGGGCTTTCCTCCTTACCATTGCGGTGCCCCTTGCAATGAAACATCGGGCACCAGATCTGCCCCTACCTTACCAGGTTGTTTCCACTGTTCGGGAGAGGTGTGCCGGGTGCGATCGCTCTGCATCGGTTGAGAAGTGCTTGTTTGGTCTAAATCAGATTTTTCTGGTTCCGACGCGTCTGGTCGATGCGTTAATTCGATATGTGAATTTTGAGGGGGCGTCTCAGTTTCACCATCGGGGGCTGGGGCATTGATAGGTTCTGCTGCAGGTTCGCTAGCTGGAGCTTTATCAGCAGGGGTTTGTGGCTCCTGCGAGGGAGTCTGCATTGACTCGGTGGTGTCATCCTTGGGTTGGGTGAAGGGCAGCTGGAGTCGCCACTTGGGTTTTTCTTCGGGTTTGGGTAACTGCCAGGTGTCAGGATTGCTCTTATTAAAGGGAGTGTGATTGGGTGACGTGATGAAGCCATCTCCACCCGGTTGCGCATTTTCAGTTTCAGGAGACTGGCTTGGTGCTGCTTCGGGTGCTTGCTCGCTTTGACTCTCAGGCGTCGGACTTGGCGTGACAGTCGGTTGCTCAGACGAATTGGGAGTAGTGGGTTCTGGTGCTGGAGTTGACTCTGGTGTCTGTGGTTGCACGAGCTGCGTAGGAGCCGCATTACTCACCTGTCTTTCTAACACGGTTGAGACAGGCATAGGCTGCTCAAATCGGGCAGAAAGTCCGGTTAATCGCTTGAGAATTGCTTCGCCATCGGCAGCAGCTGCAACACGAGCTTGATAATCCCGCACTTGAATCGGCACGAATTCAACTTTCATCTGGCGATCGTTGACGGCAACCTTCAAAACAGCGGTGTCGTAGTTGTCGCGAGAGTTGCCACCAAAAATGAAGTTACCCAGTGAATAGGCGATCGGTCGGCCCTTGTAAATTTCTGCCCCTTGTAGAACATGGGGATGATGCCCCACAACTACGTCAGCGCCTTGATCAATCGTGAAACGAGCAAGTTTGCGTTGCCACTCGGCGGGTTGGCTCGCTTTTTCTTGACCCCAGTGATAGTTGACGATGATCCAATCCACCTCATTTCGAATCGCCTGAATGTCTTCGGCTATTCGCTGTTCGTCAACGGAGTTGGTGCCAGCCTTAGTCGAAGTCGCTGCGTATTCTTCGCCGTAGTAGCCCAAAAAGGCAATCCGTTGACCTTTGACATCAACGACTTTGGGACGACGAGCTTCATTTAAATCGCGACCAGCTCCAATGCGCATGATGCCAGCACTATCGAGTACGTTGAGTGTCTCGGTAAGGCCCGCTTCTTTAAAGTCCATTGAGTGATTGTTGGCCAGGGTCACAATGTCTACTCCTCCGGCCTTCAGCACCTCCACCAGTTTTGGATCAGCCTTAAAGGTAAACCGTTTGTTGGGTTGGTTGAGCGTGGCGCGGGTTAGAGGATTCTCAAGATTGACCATCGCAATATCGGCTTCTCGATAGGCATCAAGCTTGGCAAACGCCCATTCAGGGTCATTGCTAAATCGCCTTTCGTAGTGTTCTGCGAGGGTGACATCTCCCGAAAACATCATCGTTACATCGGGATCACTGGAATTAGAAATGTCGGTGTGCTGCCGAACGGCAACGGTTTCAGCGGCGGCTTTAACTTCAACAGGCCGATCGCCCTGTTGGTTGCCAGCAGTCAGAGCATTACTGTTTTCAACGGGGGATTTGACTGAGCCAAATACGCCACCAACTAGAAACGCTGCTGCTGTAGAACCACTCACCATAATGGTGCGTACGAGTTTTAGGTGCGATCGCTCGCGGGAGGTGCGTTGAATGCGTCGCCGCAAGTTCGTTGATTGGGTTGCAGGTTGCTGCATTGAGCGGCGTAACCGGACTTGTCGATCCCACAAGATTTGGCGATCGCCTGCAAATCTGGCTCTTAATCGCAGAGTCTCGATGCGGGGTGAGCGAATCAACCAGAGCTGGTGGCAGATATAGCGCATGAGGGGATCGCGCCAATGCTCGACCAGTTCAAAATTTTCGGCAGAGGGATACAACTCAAGTAAGACACGCAGGCGTCCGGCTCGATCGCTGCCGACTAAAGCTCTTATTCCATAAGGCATCAATGCCTGGTTGAGCCACCGAGCGATCGTCCGAAAATCTCCCGTTCTCGCTACTGGCTTTGCTTTTGTTGTAGCAAGACTCTCCGAGTAGACCATACTTTAGCCCTTTATGATTCGACGACTCTAAATTGAACAGATGAACTAGAGTCTTCCCCACACTAAAGTGATACTGCAATTTAATCAAACGCGCACACAAATCTTGTGAGAAACAGGAAAACGGCAACCGCCATCAATTAAATATAAGTACGTTTGTGCTAAAAAGTTGGTTGAAAGAGTTGCTGAAATAATACAAAAATACTGTTTTGATGGTGGATTGCGATCGCGCGTGTAGCTCACAGTTCGATCGCCTGATGCAGAAGTTCAAAATATTTTTTCTGTGAAAAATTCTGGCTGTTGCCTGAGACTCTGTTTTGATGAGGATCAAGAGAGATAGTGTTAACCTGTATCTCTGTCAAGCGGCGTAATTCCCTTGAAATGGCTCAACTCCGACTGAGAAGCATCAGCCTGTGACGTTATACTTAAGTTTCTAAGAGTAACTTTTCGTGAAAATCTCTTCTCTAACCGATGCAGCCGACGGACCCCAATAAATTTACTGATAAAGCGTGGGAATCAATTGTACAGGCGCAAGATGTGGTGCGCCGCTATAAGCAGCAGCAGCTAGAGGTTGAGCATTTGCTCGTGAGCCTCCTAGAGCAGCAAGACGGACTGGCACCCAAGCTACTTGTCAAAGCGGGTGTTGATTCGCAACGCTTGTTTCAACAAATTGATGAATTTGCTCGTCGGCAGCCCAAGGTCGTTAATACAGACCAGCTCTATCTGGGGCGACACCTGGATGTGATGCTCGATCGCGCGGAAGAGTTTCGTCAGAGTTGGGGTGACGACTTTATCTCGGTTGAGCACTTTTTACTGGCCTTTGCGACAGACCCCCGTTTGGGTGCGCGGTTGATGCGGGGCTATGAAGTTGATGCCCGCAAGTTAGAGACGGTGATCAAAGAGGTGCGGGGCAGCCAGAAAGTCACGGATCAAAATCCTGAGTCGCGCTACGCTGCTTTAGAGAAGTATGGGCGTGACCTGACCGAGCAGGCCAAAGCGGGCAAGATTGACCCGGTGATTGGGCGCGATGAAGAGATTCGGCGGGTGGTGCAGGTGCTCTCACGGCGGACGAAAAATAATCCTGTATTGATTGGGGAGCCGGGGGTGGGTAAAACCGCGATCGCCGAGGGGTTGGCCCAACGCATCGTGAATGGCGACGTGCCCGAATCACTCAAGAATCGCAAGCTAATTGCCCTAGATATGGGGTCTTTGATTGCCGGAGCTAAGTATCGCGGTGATTTTGAAGACCGACTCCGCTCTGTTTTGAAAGAAGTGATGAATTCCGATGGGCAGATTGTGCTGTTTATCGACGAATTGCACACGGTGATTGGCACTGGCTCGACGCAAGGGGCGATGGATGCCGGAAACTTGCTGAAACCGATGCTGGCACGGGGTGAGTTGCGCTGTATTGGGGCGACCACGCTGGATGAATATCGCAAATATATTGAGAAGGATGCCGCTTTAGAGCGACGCTTTCAACAGGTGTTTGTCGATGAGCCGAGTCCCGAAGACACGATCTCAATCTTGCGGGGCTTGAAAGAGCGCTACGAAGTTCACCATGGGGTCAAAATTACTGATTCGGCGCTGGTGGCTGCGGCGACGCTTTCTTCGCGCTACATCAGTGATCGCTTTTTGCCCGATAAGGCGATCGACCTGGTGGATGAAGCGGCGGCTAAGCTCAAGATGGAGATCACCTCGAAACCAGCTGACCTAGAAGCAATTGATCGTCGCTTGATGCAACTTGAGATGGAGAAGCTCTCGCTCAAGGGTGAAGATCAGTTAGGGGTGCTGACTTCGACACGAGCCTCAAAAGAGCGACTCGATCGCATTGAGCAAGAAATTAAGGATCTGGCTGAGAAGCAAGAGAACCTCAACTCTCAATGGCAGACCGAAAAACAGGTGCTCGACAAGATTAAAAACTTGAAAGAGGAAGAAGACCACCTGCGCGTTCAAATTGAGCAGGCTGAGCGCGACTATGACTTAAACAAAGCGGCGAAACTGCGCTACGAAAGTCTGGAGCGAGTCAGGAGCGATCGCGAAGCGCAAGAAGCAAAACTTCTGGAAATTCAGGCACGTGGTTCGACGTTGCTGCGAGAACAGGTGACTGAGGCTGATATTGCAGAGATTGTTGCCCGTTGGACGGGGATTCCGGTTAATCGTCTGCTAGAGTCTGAGCGGCAAAAGCTGCTACAACTCGAAAGCCATTTGCATGAACGGGTGATTGGTCAGCATGAAGCGGTTGAAGCGGTTGCGGCGGCGATTCGGCGGGCACGAGCGGGGATGAAAGATCCGGCGCGTCCCATTGGTTCGTTTCTGTTTATGGGGCCAACAGGGGTCGGTAAAACGGAGTTGGCGCGCGCCCTGGCGCAATTTCTGTTTGACTCAGATGATGCATTAATCCGGCTGGATATGTCGGAGTACATGGAGAAGCATTCGGTAGCTCGTTTGGTGGGGGCACCTCCGGGCTATGTTGGCTATGAAGAAGGGGGCCAGTTAACCGAAGCTGTGCGCCGGAAGCCTTACTCGGTGGTGCTGCTGGATGAGGTTGAGAAAGCCCATGCAGATGTGTTTAATATCCTGCTGCAAGTGCTGGATGATGGTCGCATTACCGATTCACAAGGACGCACCGTTGACTTTCGGAATACGGTGATTGTGATGACCAGTAACATTGGCAGCGATCACATTCTGGATATTTCAGGAGATGATACACGCTACGAAGAAATGCGGACACGGGTGATGGAGGCATTACGCAAACACTTCCGACCTGAGTTTCTCAACCGCATTGACGACACCATTCTCTTCCACGCATTAGGACGGGGTGAATTGAGTGAAATTGTTGGTCTGCAAATTCTGCGGATCGAAGCGTTACTGGCTGACCAAAAGCTGAAGCTAGAGATTACCCCTGCTGCCCGCAACCATATTGCTGAAATTGGCTATGACCCAACTTATGGGGCACGTCCATTAAAGCGGGCGATTCAACGAGAACTGCAAAACCCGATCGCCACCAAGATCTTAGAAAACACCTTCCTTGAAGGCGACACGATTCTGATTGATCTGGTGGATGAGCAACTGGAGTTTCGTAAGAAGGTTGCGCCAACTAACCAACCAACGGCGATCGCATCGTAACGACTAAAATCACTTGTTTCATTGATGGGCAGGGGCGATCGTCCTTTGCCCATTTTGTTGATCGCTATGGCTATGTCCAACGTGGTTTCGCATGGGCGATTAGTTGAACAAGGTGACCAGACCGCTTATCTAGACCTAACTCTCAATTAGCTTGAATGCTGATTGTTGGGACGGGTTAAGCGGGGAAAGGTTAGAAGATACCAAAGTAGAGGAGTAAAACTTACTTCTACGCACCTTGAATTGATAGTGTGAATCAACTGAATTTGCTCTGAAATTTGGCAGCAAAATGGCTTAGTTTTTGACTGTTTGATCAAACGGCTAAAATTATCTCCTGCTGGAGTTCTATCGGCTGCTATCTATGCTGTTTAGGGTGTTATTAATATAAGTTTACAGGGGAACACTAGGGCGAGACATCGAACTAGGAAGATATGGCAGCTACCCAAGCAATTCAACTGAGCGGTTATCAAGTTCTCAAGCGAATTTACTCCAGCACTAAAACCCATATTTATCGGGCAGAGCGAGAAACGGATCGGCAGCCTGTCATTATCAAACTTTTGCAAAATGAGTATCCTAGCTTTACTGAGTTAGCGCAATTTCGCAACCAGTATACGATCGCCAAAAATCTTGATCTCCCTGAAGTCATTCAGACCTATAGCCTAGAACCTCATGGCAATGGCTATGCCTTAGTGATGGAAGACTTCGGTGGTGTTTCACTCAAAGCGTTGTTAGCGCAGTGGCAAGCTCAGGATTTATTGGGCACACCAAAGCACCTGAAAGCATTTTTCGACATTGCTGTTCAGGTCGCCTCTGGGTTGAATGGCTTATATCGCAACCGCATCATTCACAAAGATATTAAGCCTGACAACATTCTGATTCATCTTGAAACTCAGCAGGTAAAGCTGATTGACTTTAGTATTGCCTCGTTGCTGCCGAGAGAGGCCCACACCCCTGCCAGCCCAACGGTACTTGAAGGCACACTGGCCTACCTGTCGCCTGAGCAAACGGGTCGGATGAATCGCACCGTTGATTACCGTACCGATTTTTACTCGTTGGGTGTCACGTTCTACGAGTTGTTAACAGGCCGTTTGCCGTTTCAATCAGAGGATTCGATTGAGCTAATTCACTGCCATTTAGCAAAGCAGCCCCCGGCCATTGAGAGCTTAAATCCAGCAATTCCGACTACTTTGGCTGAAATTGTCAACAAATTGATGGCCAAAAATGCTGAGGATCGCTATCAAAGCGCATTAGGTCTGAAATATGACCTGGAGCGATGTCAGCAAAAGCTAGCAACCACAGGGGAGATCGCCCCGTTTGCGCTGGGTTGTCGGGATGTTTCCGATCGCTTCACGATTTCTGAAAAGCTCTATGGTCGGCAAGTGGATGTAGAGGCGTTGCTGGCAGCTTACGATCGCATTGCCCAGGGGCGTTCTGAGGCGCTGTTAGTAGCGGGTTTTTCGGGTATTGGCAAGACCGCAATTATCAATGAGGTGCATAAGCCGATCGCTCAGGGCACCCGCTACGCCCATGCAAAGCAAAGGGGCTACTTTATCAAGGGAAAGTTTGACCAGTTTCAGCGAAATGTACCTTTGTCGGCTATTGTGCAGGCGTTTCGCGATTTGATTGGGCAACTGTTAAAAGAGAGCCAGGCTCAAATTGACTGCTGGAAGCTCAAGTTATTAGACGCAGTCGGTGAAAATGGTCAGATTGTAATCGACGTGATTCCTGAAGTTGAGCTGTTGATTGGGAAGCAGTCACCCGTCGCTCCGCTCGATGCGATCGCCACCCAAAATCGGTTGCTCTGGGTCTTCCAAAAATTTATCCAGGTATTTCCGAGTGCGACGCATCCCCTGGTCATTTTTCTAGATGATCTCCAGTGGGCTGATTCGGCTTCGCTCAATCTGATTCAATCGCTCATGAGTGAGTCAGACATGCGTTATTTACTGCTGCTTGGTGCCTACCGTGATAACGAAGTGACTTCGGTGCATCCCTTAATGCAGACCTTAAGCGAGATTCAAGCGGCCAACACGGTTGTCAACACGATTACTCTGGCACCGCTTAGCCTGCAGGATTTGAATGCGCTGGTTGCTGATACCCTCCACTGCTCAACCGAAACGGCGTATCCCCTCACTCAGCTCATCTTCACAAAAACAAAGGGAAATCCGTTTTTCAGTAATCAGTTTCTTAAAACGCTGCATGAAAGCGAGCTAATTACCTTTGACTTCGACGCCGGGATCTGGCAGTGGGATATGGCTCAGGTGCAAGCCCTTTCCCTCACGGATGATGTGGTCGAGTTCATGGCGGCTCAGCTTCAGAAATTGCCAGAGTCAACGCAAGACATGCTCAAGTTGGCGGCGTGTATTGGCAACCAGTTTGATTTGAAGACGTTAGCAACGGTGTCTTCGCAATCCCCTACTGAAACAGCCAACCAACTCTGGGAAGCGTTGCAATCGGGGCTTATCTTACCAGGCAGCTCAGGCTATCACCTCTTTCAATCGGATCCGGCAGCTCCTGAAACCATTGCCTCAAAAGAGCATACTGAATGGGTGACAACGGGGGCAGGCAGCCCAACGATCGCCTATCAATTCTTGCATGACCGAGTTCAGCAAGCGGCGTATTTGTTGATTCCAGATGCTCAAAAAGCCCTGACCCATCTCAAGATTGGGCGGCTGTTGTTGAAAAAAACATCGCCTCAAGAACGGGAAGAGAAGATTTTTGAAATTGTTAATCAACTGAACTATGGCGTTGCGCTGATTGAGCAACCAGCCGAGCGCAATGAACTGGCACACCTTAACTTGATTGCCGCTCAAAAGGCGATCGCGACGACCGCTTACACGATGGCGGCTACCTATGCTACAACGGGCATTCAACTTCTCCCTGGCAATGCTTGGCAACGGCAATATGTGCTGACTCTCGCTTTGCATGAAGCGGCTGTCACAGCTACGGGTCTGTGTGGCGATTTTGAGCAGATGGAGCAATGCACCGAAACGCTCCTGCAACACGCCCAAAACCCATTGGATTGTGTGCGCGCCTATGAGACAAAAATTCAAGCCTACACATCGCAAAATCGTTTGTTAGACGCGATCGCGATCGCGCGTCAGGCTTTAGAGTTGTTTGGCATTCATATTTCTGACGCTCCGCAGCAATCAGAAGTGCAGCACGCTTTTCAAGAGACGGCAAATCACCTGGTCGGAAAGTCAACTGAGGATTTGCTCAACTTGCCGCTGATGACTGATGCTAAGCAGTTGGCGATCGTGCGGTTGGCTTCCAGCATGGTTCCTCCGGCGTTTATTGCGGCTCCCCAACTGTTGCCGCTCGTTGTGTTGCTGCAAGTCAACCTGATGGCTCAAGCTGGAAACACTCCTCTGTCAGCCTTTGTCTATGCCAATTACAGCTTGCTGCTCAGCAGTGCCTTGCAGGATGTAGAAGCCGCCGATCGCTTTGGTAAGCTAGCCCTCAACCTGGCGAAAAAATTTAACTCTGAAGAAATTAAAGTTAGAACTTACTATGTTCTGGGAGCCTTTATCGTTCACGGTAAAGCACATATTCATGAGACATTGCCGCTGTTGCTTGAAAGTTATCAAAGCGGTCTAGAAACAGGTAATTTAGAGTTTGTTGGTTACTCAGCGAAAGAGATCTGTAATCACTCTTACTTGATTGGTCAAAATTTGATCAGTCTTGAGGAGAAGATGCATGCTTACACGCATGTTCTGGCCAGTCTCAAGCAAACGACCTGTTTAACCTACTGCCAGCTTTATTGGCAGGCAACTCTAAATTTGTTAGGCAAAGCTGAGAACCCCCTTAACTTATCAGGGGAGGCGATGCAAGAGGAGACGATGCTGCCGCTGCTGCAGGCTGCCAATGATATGAGCGGACTGCACTACTTCTACTTGCACAAACTGATTCTGGCCTACCTGTTTGAGGATTATCAAGCCGCGATCGCCCAGGCAACCACGGCTCAGCAATACCTGTCGGGTGGTAATGGCTTTATTACCCTGCCAACGTTCTATTTTTACGACTCGTTGTCAGCGCTTGCGGTGATACCAGACCATCTGGCGGATCGGGAGATACTCCTGGCAAGAGTGGCATCTAACCAGGCGCAATTGCAACGCTGGGCCGACAACGCCCCGATGAATTATCGCCATAAATATGACCTGGTTGAAGCCGAGCGCCACCGGATTATGGGGGATTTTATCACCGCCATGGAGTATTACGATCTCGCTCTTTCTCTGGCCAGAGAGAACGAGTACCTCAATGATGAAGCGTTGACCAACGAGCTAACCTCAAAGTTCTACCTGCAATGGGGCAAAGACACCGTTGCTCAGGCGTACTTGACAAGTGCTTACCAGGCTTATGAGCGCTGGGGCGCAAAAGCGAAGCTGAAAGTGCTGGAACAAAACTATCCAGAGTTATTGATGCCTGTGATCAAGCAAAAACTGCCAAAAGCGATCGAGCGCTTGGTAGAACCACTGCCCATGTACGTGGAGGCTACTCAAAATCAAAAGACAACCACGCACTCCAGTAGCATTTCAGAATCGCTTGATTTAGCGACGGTGCTAAAAGCGACGCAGGTATTGTCAGGCGAGATTCAGCTTGAGAAGTTGCTGACTCGGTTGATGCAGGTTGTGCTTGAGAATGCGGGGGCGCAAACGGGTGCTTTGATGCTGTTTCACGAAGAGGAATTGGTGATTCAGGCTCAGGCAACACGAACTCACACTGAAGTAGGCCAGGAGGCGATCCAAACCACTTCGCTACAGGCCATACCAGTCCATACCAGTCCGGCAGTACCGATTACCTTGATTAACTATGTGTCACGGACTCAAAAAACATTAGTGATTGATGACGCGACGACTGAGACTCACTTTGCTGATGACCCTTATTTGAGTCAACATCAACCAAAGTCCGTTTTGTGTACGCCGTTGCGACGACAGGGAAGACTCGTTGGAGTGCTTTACCTGGAAAATAACTTGACGCGTGGAGCCTTTACCCGCGATCGCTTGCAGGTTCTCAAGCTGCTGACAACTCAGGCGACTATCTCGTTGGAAAACGCGCTGCTTTATGAAAATTTGGCAGAAGCAAATGAACGTCTGGAAGATTACAACTCGACGCTAGAACTGCGAGTGGCAGAACGCACGCAGGAATTGAATCAGAAAACTCAGCATTTAGAGCAGACATTACAAGAGCTACAAAGTACGCAAACTCAGTTGATCCAAGCTGAGAAAATGTCGAGCTTAGGACAGTTGGTAGCGGGTGTTGCTCACGAAATTAATAATCCTGTGAACTTTATTCATGGCAATTTGGTTCATACGAGAAAGTATGTCGAAGATCTGCTTAACGTGATTGCAACCTATCAGACTGAGTATCCGGCTGAGAATGCAGCGGTAGACGCTGTTAAGCAAGAAATTGAGTTGGATTTTGTGATTGAAGATTTACCGAAAATCATTCACTCGATGCAGGTTGGCAGCGATCGCATCCGCCAGATTGTTTTGGGTCTGCGTAACTTCTCACGCTTAGATGAGGCGGAAATGAAGCCTGTTGACATTCATGAAGGCATCGACAGTGCTCTCATGATTTTGCAGCATCGGCTCAAAGCTAGACCTGATACTCCTTCCATCGAGATTGTCAAAGAATATAGTCAGTTACCCAATGTGGAATGTTATGCGGGGCAGCTCAACCAGGTCTTTATGAATATTTTGAGTAACGCCATTGATGCGTTGGATGGCATGAGCGATCGCTCCACCTCCCCGCAAATTTGCATCTCGACCCAACAGCTTAACTCAGAAGCGGTCGAAATTTGTATTGCTGACAACGGACAGGGAATGCCCGAAAGCGTGATGCAAAAGATCTTTGACCCATTCTTTACGACCAAGCCGGTTGGTAGTGGCACGGGCTTAGGCTTGTCAATTTGCTACCAGATTGTGGTTGATAAGCACGGGGGGCGTTTAAGCTGTGACTCCCAACCCGGACAGGGGACAACATTTAAACTTGAAGTTCCTATAAAAAATAAACCGTGAGGGCGATCGCGGCACTCCTGAATGGATAATGCATCGCTGACGGATAACCTTGGCTCCTATTCCTAGCTAGCGAATTCTTGAACTGGTGTACGAACGCATAAAACTGGAAGGGCATATCGAACGCCCCTCCAGAATCGATTCAGTCTAAAGCTTGTCTTTAGACGCAAATTCCCTCAATCACACTCACTGGAGCCGTGGTTGGCACAATGCGAGTCAGTTGAAAGCCAGCTGCTTCAAACAACTTCCGAAACTCTGCCTCAGTCCGTTCACATCCTTCTGGATACATGATCATCATGTCAATATCCATCCACTTCGCAAAGTGGAAACTATTGTCTGCGGGAACGACCATTTCAACGACTAGCAGTTTGCCTCCATCTGTAATACTCTGTCGTACATTTTTGAGAATCTGGATGCATTCTTCATCGTTCCAGTCGTGCAGAATGTGTGACATCATGTAGGCGTCACTTCCGGCTGGAATCGCCTCAAAGAAGTTGCCTCCCACCGTTTCGCAGCGGTCTAAAACACCTTCTCGCTCCAACAAGGTTTTTGCCGCTTTGACAACATGAGGTTGGTCAAACAACTGGCCTTGAATCGTTGGGTTCGCTGCCAAAATTGCGGCAATCAGCGTGCCGTGTCCACCCGCAACGTCCGTAATCTTGGTGATGCCGCTAAAGTCGTAAGCATCGACAACAGCGGTGTGGCACGTTTTTGACCAGCCAGTCATCGCATCGTTGTAGAGCTTGCCTGATTCGGGGTGCTGCGCCAAGTAGTCAAAGGTGCTGTTGACCTGGTAGAGGTGCTCCATCGCAGGTTGCCCGGTTTTAACCACGTTGAGAATGTCTCCCCACGATCGCCAATGCCACTCGTCACTCAACATCATCGATACCGCCCGTAGTGAGCCTGGTACATCACTCCGCAAATAGTGAGCCATCTCTGTTAAAGCAAACTCTTGAGGCGCAACTTCAACAAAAATGCCGACGCTCGCCAGGGTTCGCAAAATGCGGTAGAGCTTGGGTGCTTGTGCTTGCGACGTTGCTGCTAACTCGCTGACGTGTTTCGCTCCGTCTTTCAATAAGTCGGCAATGCCTAAAGATGCTGCCACGTAGATTGATTGGGCAATCCAGGTGCCCCAAATCATTTGGTTAAGTGCCAGTACGGGTGGCAGATCGTTGGGTGCAGTTGTTGGGGTTTGAGTCGGTTGGTCGAGCGTTCCAACGGGCGAAGGCATGAGTGACTCAAATTGATCAGGTGAAAGTAAGTTGAGGGACATCGTTTTTCCTATACTAAGTGGGTTAAGGACTGAGTAATTGAAAACCAGGAACCTTGGGTAAGGGGGAGAAAAAGCAAAACCCTCTGACCAAAGCTCAAAACATTGGGGAGAAATTCAGCGAAGCAAATTTTCCACACCTGGACTTGCTTGAGCTAAATACTTCGATCACAGGAACGTGGGGCGATGAACCGTGTTATCGATTGAATTGGATGAAAAATTTAGGGGAGCCGCGCAATATTTATCAAGGAACACAGGGTATGAGACGCAACGGGCGATCGCGCTCATCCATCAACAGGGAATTAACCAACCAGCGACAGCGATCGCTCTAAGCTCTGCTCGCGTTCGGGCATGATGACTTTTTCCATCAAGTATTCAATGGTTTGCTGATTTACCCAACCTCGGTCAGAAACAACTTCACCCAGGCGTTTAGCCGTTTTTTCTTGCTCGTCTAAAGCCCGTTCGAGTTGCTCAGCGGTGAGCAAACCCGCTTCCACCAGATAGGTGCCGAGCCGTTTACCAGAGCTATTTGGGGCGATCGCTTTCTCATTTGCAGCAGTGAACAAAGGGCGAGGCCGGGGGCTGAGTTGTTTCAGCGCATTAATGTCGGCAGACATAAAGGATTTAACTTCACTCGCTTGAGCAACTGTCAACATTACTTCAAAGAAATCAGTAAATAGTTGAAACACGTGCTCTACTTGCTCATAGGCTGCTTCTCTCGCTTCATCCGATAGTTGCAGAGTTTCAATAAACTCCTCTGTTTCCGATAGACCGAGACTATGGCTAGAGTCAATCGCAAAGTGCAAGTTGCCAAAATACCGATATTCGCGATTGGTAATCGCTTGTAACTCGCGAGCCACTTGAGCGGTTGCCGCCAAGAAAATATCGGCAGTTGACTCAACTGCTTCAATGACTACTAACTTTTGAATTGGACTGGCTTTATAAGTTAGGCGATACAGTTCATAAATCATGTGCCGTGATGACTGCGTTGCATCACTCCAAAGAAACTTCAAAGCATCTGTTAGATTGAGGACAGTATCCCACTCTAATTTCGCTAAATCTTCTAAAAACCAAATCCAGTGACTATCATCTTCGCGACTATGCTGATTGATAATCAATTGAATTGGATCGGTTGAAGGTTCTTCTCGAAAAACGAGTCGGTTTAATTCGCCGAAGCCCATTGTGAATGGCGCAAAACAGGGCGCAAAGGCTAACCGCTGTCTTGGATCGAGTTGACTATTGCGAAGAAATTCAAAAAATGGATGTTGAGCAAAAGTCTGCTGCCTTTTTGCAATTCGCTCAAGAACGCTTTTCATGCAAAAATCCTCACTTCAATGATTGGGTTGCAACAAAATCTCCACCAAACTGTGATTCAGTTGGTGCAATGCAAGAATCCTTGGCAAAACTGCGGATGCCTAATTAAAGGCTTTCCGTAAACTTACGAATGCTCACTCGGTGCCAAAGCTGACGGGTTAGAAAACGTACAGCCTTCAAAGATTTTCGGAACATCACTTGCTGCAACAATACCCTTCACACTTCCTTGACTCTAGGGCAATATCACTGAAGTGGAAACTAACCGTATAGTTACTTAGATTTGGGGGAATTTTTTTTACTTTGCTGAATTAATCAGTAAATATATTCAAGCAAAAGGATGAAAATTTAACAATTTTCTATTCTTTGAAAATTAAAATTGCCCTACGGATCTCATTTCTTACCCTTACTTTTTTCATTCAAATTGCTGTTGCTCTTGCGTAAAGAGCTTGACTTGAATGGCCAAATCTCCACTTTTGTGTAGTAACCAATACATTGAATTCAGGGGCTTAGGCTGGGCAACCAAAAAATAAGCGAATTGGCTCAAGTGCTTTTTGTTGTTTAAGATAAACAAGTATTAAGTAAAGTTACTGATTATTGCTGAAAAAGATATAAAAGTTCTTGTCTCTACTTGCCTTCTACGCACGAGAAACAGCGTGCCATGCTCACCCGCGATCGCGTGCAACTTTAGCTCCACATAGGTTTAACGACATGGGGCAGGCATCTAAACAAGTGAATTACAAGGCTGCTGAATGGGTTAGGACTTTTGCTCAGGCTGAAATTCGGTGTACTTGCCACCCAGGTTTTCGACGATTGCCTTCGTATTCGAAACCATCATTTTGATGTAGGTGTCGCCTGCACTACCGGGTGCGCCAATCGAGTCAGAGTAAAGCTGAGTTTCAGCTAATTTGACCTTTGCTTCTTCCGCCACGGTGGAAATTAAACGTGGATTAATCGTTGTCTCGGCAAAGATAGTGGGGACTCCGAGTTTTTTAATGGATTCTGCCAGTTGGCTGACGGTTTGGGCGCTGGGTTGTTCTTCGGTGCTGATCCCAATCAGGGTGCCAACGACTTCTAAACCGTAGGTTTTGGCATAATACTGAAACGCGTCGTGGGTGGTGATTAGCCGCCGTTGTGATGCAGGAATTGTTTGAATTTGCTCCGTAATCCAGCGATCGAGTTGGCGCAATTCCTGGATGTATTGCTCGGCATTTTTGGTAAACCGTTCGCGGTGTTCGGGTGCCAGTTGAATTAACTCATCTCGCAGGCGCTCCACCATTTGGATCGTGTTTTGAACGCTGCCCCAAACGTGGGGGTCGGGCACCTTACCCTGCTGCTCTTTCTCTAGCTCTAAGGGGGTGACGACTTCGCCCACCGCAACTTTCCGCGCTTTGCCCCCAATCGAATTCATCATGCGAATCAGGTTGGGTTCAAGGTTGTAGCCGTTGTAGAGAATCAGGTCGGCGGTTTCTAGAGCGCGACTGTCAGCGGGAACAGGTTCATAAATATGCGGGTCGTCGCCGGGGTTCAGAATGCCAGTCAGGTCAACTGTGTCTTCAGCGATTTGCTCCGTCCAGTCAGCGATCATGGTGCTGGTTGAGACAACATTGGGTTTGTCGTCGTTGTCTGTCTGAGAATTTTGAGGTGACTGGCAACCGCTTAACCAAACACCCGCCAGCAGGATTGCGACCGTAGCCCAACGGTTGAGCCGAGACTGATAAGCCCATACACTCATGACCTGTACCCTTTCATTTTCATTTCATTTTTAGGCTACAATACTTTCATAATTGTTTCATTTTCTATTCCTATTGATCACTTCCTAAATAGGGATGGATTTTGCCGTTAAAGGCATCACGCTAGGGTTAGCCTGGTCGCCTTGAACTGGTTGTGACTGAGCCAAAGGAGTCTTGTATGTCGGCGAATGCAGCGATCGCGGTCGAGTATCTAAATGTGAATTATCGAAGTGTGCAGGCACTCCGAAACATTAACTTTGCGATTGAACCGGGGCAGTTAATTGGCGTGTTTGGCCCCAATGGCGCGGGTAAAAGCACTCTGGTAAAGGCGATGTTGGGGTTGATTCCAGTAGTGACGGGCAAGGTTTATTTTGGCGATCGTCCCCTGACAGCCCAACTTGACCGGACAGCCTATGTGCCGCAGCGATCGCAGATTGATTGGACATTTCCCGCTACAGTTTGGGATGTCGTGCTGATGGGTCGCGTGCAAAAAACGGGGTGGTTTAATCGGTTTTCGGCAACCAGCAAGCGAGTCGCTGCCGAAGCCTTAGAGCGCGTGGGCATGGCTGAGTTTTGCGATCGCCGGATTGGGGCGCTTTCGGGTGGTCAGCAACAACGGGTCTTTTTGGCGCGGGCGTTGGCGCAAGAAGCGGACTTTTTCTTCTTTGATGAGCCGTTTGTTGGGGTCGATCAAAAGACCGAAGAAATTCTATTTCGGATTTTTGGCGAACTGGCGGATGCAGGAAAAACGGTGATGGTAGTGAACCACGATCTAGGGGAGTCTACAACAAACTTTGATCGGCTGTTGCTGCTCAATCGTGAGTTGATTGCAATTGGCACGCCTGAACAGGTATTTACCACTGAGAACATGACGCGTGCTTACGGTGGGCATGTTAATTTCTTCTCGGCGGCGGCTTAAGCTTCAGAGATTACGTCCCCTTTTAGTGAAAGCACTTGTTCTATGTTGGATTGGTTACTTGAGCCTTTGCAGTACGCCTTCATGCAGCGATCGCTGGTGGTGGCGATTACCGTTGGCATTATTTGCTCGGTCGTGGGTAGCTATTTGATGGTGCAGCGCTTAGCGTTGTTGGGGGATGCCATTAGCCATTCGCTCTTACCAGGTTTGGCGATCGCCTTTGCGATAGGTGCCAACATTTTTGTCGGTGCCTTTATTGCAGGTGTGATTAGCACGGTCATCATCGCCTGGATTCATACGCGATCGCCGATAAAAGAAGATGCTGCAATGGGCATCGTTTTTTCTGCCTTTTTTGCGTTGGGCGTTACTCTGATTACCGTTATCCAAAAAGATAACAAGATTGATCTCAACCACTTTCTATTTGGCAATATTTTAGGCGTCACCTCCGAAGAAGTGCGTGATACGGCCATCATTGCTGTGCTTGTGCTTTTAAGCGTCTTTCTTTTGTACAAAGAACTGTTATTTTATAGCTTCGATAGTTTAGGCGCACAGGCCGCAGGGTTGCCAGTCCATCTGCTCAACTCTGGGTTGATGATTTTGATTGCATTGACCGTTGTTGCCAGCATGAAAGCGGTTGGAGTTATTTTAGTGCTGTCATTGTTGATTACGCCGGGGGCGACAGCTTACCTGCTCGTGCCGCGCCTGCACCAGGTCATGTTGCTGGGGGCTGCGATTGGGGTTGTGTCGAGTGTGAGTGGTATGTATCTCAGCTATTACTTCAACTTGCCTTCAGGCCCGGCGATTGTGCTGGTTGTCTCAACCCTCTTTTCCCTGGCGTTTTTGCTGAGTCCGACTTATGGAATTTTGACCAATCCCCAGGCGCGATCGCAAGACAGTTCACCCTTGTTGCGTGAAATTAGAAGCCTGTTTAAGCGAGGCACTTAGAAGCTGTCGTCAGAGGAATTCCTTTCACACTTCTGCTATTCTCTTGGTTCTTTAACTACCCGCCCACAAACTGAAGAATCTGCTCAGCTGTAAACTGCGGCTTTTCTAAGTGGGGAATGTGGCCGCATTCCGGAACCCAAACGAGCTGGCTAGCGGCGATCTTGGCTGCAAACCGCTGAGCATCTTTGGTTCCTAGAATCTGGTCGTTTTCGCCCCACAAAATCAGCGTTGGGCAAGTAATTTGACTGATTTTGTCGCTGAGAAAGTTGTAGCCACCGCTTTTAGTAAAAGAAATAATTGTTTCACGCCAGCGATCGCACGCGAGATGCAACGAACCGCATAACTCTGCATCGGGGGTGACAAATTTTGGATCATAGTACGCCTTAAAGCTGACTGATCGCCGCACTCGGGGGTTACGCAAAAACTCGGCTGCCAGGTAGCCTAACGGTGGAATCATGAATCGACTTATGTTGGGGCCTGCGGCAAACCCGGCGCTGTCAATCAGCACAAGTTTATGCACCGCTTCTGGGTAGGTCAACGCAAAGTCGATCGCAGCCGCCCCTCCCATTGATGCGGCTACCAGCACCATTGGTTCCCCGATCAAGCTTTTCCAGGTGTAGTAGAGATGCGTTTTGATCGCGTCAGGCGTGAGATTGGTTTGACGAGGGCGATCGCTAAAGCCAAACCCCAGCAGATCAATCGCCCAGGTTGTGTACCGAGCCGCTAAGCGGGGAAATAAACGGCGAAACTCTAGCAGAGAGCTGTCAAACCCGTGGAGTAAGACAAGGTTTGGTGTTTGAGTGCCTTGGCGCACGAAGGCGGTGGTAATCGGTTCTGGCAGGAGCGGCGTTGAGATGGGCGATCGCTCAATCAAGCGAACCAGCTCAATTGATTCTGGCTCAGTCAGTTGAGTTATTGCAGCGGGCAAAAACTCTGCCATTGTGCCGTTTCCTTTTTTCTCAAAAAGAAAGCTGCCGATTAAAGCAGCTTCGTTAGATAATTTGAAACGGGCTAGGAGGGATTCGAACCCCCGACACCGTGGTCCGTAGCCACGTGCTCTAGTCCACTGAGCTACAAGCCCTTACAAGATTTATATACTAGCACACGAAACGGCAATGACGCAAAAGAATTCTGAGACAAATTTAGAAAATTCTGCTTTGAGCCATCTCAATTCTCAAGGAGAGGCCCAGATGGTCGATGTTTCAGAAAAAAAAGCAACGGTGCGCCAAGCGATCGCGCAGGGACGGGTGCGGATGGCAGCAGCTACGATGGCGGCGATCGCCCAGGGCAACACTCCCAAAGGCGATGTACTGGGTACCGCTAGAATTGCGGGCATTATGGCGGCGAAGCAGACCGCTAACCTGATTCCCCTCTGTCATCCCTTGCCGTTGCAGAAGGTTGAGGTTGAAATCACACCTGCGCCTGATCTACCGGGATACGTGATTCAAGCGACGGTGAAAACAAAAGCGGAGACAGGGGTTGAAATGGAGGCGCTGACAGCAGTATCGGTCGCGGCTTTAACCCTGTATGACATGGCGAAAGCGATCGAAAAGTCGATTCAGATTGAGGCGATCTTTTTAGTCAGCAAAACAGGGGGTAAGTCAGGCTCGTATCAACATCCATCAGCCGTGGATTGACCTGATTTAGCAGAGGGAACACAGGCCACGAAAGCAGCGTCCTTGAGGGAATCCTTGCTATTTAGTTTTGGTTATGTTGAATCTTTATCGTTGGCAAACCGGCCCAGCCCTGCTGGTTGCATTTAGCTTCGTGTCAAGCGCGATCGCTCCCCTGACCACCGCTCAGATGGCTTCGGCAAAGCCTGCCCCCCAGGCGATCGCCCAGCTTTTCCCAGATGATCCCTATCCTCAGCCCTTCCCCGGTGATGAGCCTGAAATCTTTTCGGGTGATGTCCGGCGAAGTGTAGTGGCAATTCCTGAAGGGACGCGCATCCCGGTGCGATACGAAAAAGCTGAGAAAGTTGTTGTTGCCCGCAACGAAACTTTACCACTAACGCTGGTTGTCGCTCGTAACATTCGCTCTGCTTCCGGTCAAATGTTGATTCCAGCGGGGAGTGAAGTGCGAGGTGAACTGCAACCAGCCGATGGTGGCTCCCAGTTCATTGCAGAAGAGTTGATCTTGACTGACGACACTCGCTACTTCATTGATGCCGCCTCGGATGTGGTAGAAACGACACAAGAAATTCGCCCTGGAATTAATACGGGGTCTGTCTTAAAAGGCGCGGCGATCGGGGCTGGAGCCGCAACCATTATTTCAGGGATCACTGGTAAGAAGCGGATCACCCTTGGCAAGATTTTGATTGGCGCTGGGGTTGGTGCTGCAGGGGGTGCCTTACTTGGTAAGCGGCGCGAAACCGTAGTGGTAATTGAGCCAGACCGCGATCTGGCCTTAACGCTCAATTCTCGCCTTGCCTTGCAGTAAGGGGCTGTTTTAAGTCTCAGCGATCGCCCTTTCGGTGTGACATTCGATGAGTCAGGCTGAAAGGGCGGCTTTTATGTAGAAGTCCGCTCTACAAATGGAGGGTGGATCGGGTAGGATCGAGAAAACGTAGCCTCCTTGGCCTGCTAAATCATTAGCCGATAGGATGGCAGTAGAGCTTTTGCAAATCGGTCTGTCATGCCTTTTAGCGTAAAAGACGAAACGGCTGCACGCACGATCATGTTTCTCTGTGGAGGAACGGCCAGCATCATGCTGCTGAGCTACTGGTATGGCGTCTCCTCCCAACCAATAAGGACGGTAGACTCAACCCAACCAGAGCAAACAGCAACGCTTGCGGCGAGCCGCCCAACCCCTAAGACCCAAGCTGGGTTTTTAGGGTGGCTTACGAGTTTTGGCCGATCCGAACAAGTGCCAAAATCGGGTGAGGCGGTTGCGAGTTCTCTGCCTGCTGTGTCGCCTTTGCGGTTGGTGGTTGATCTCAGCGATCGCACGGTTTACGTCTATCGCAATGAAGCCAAAATGGCTCAATATCCTCTTGCGGTTGGGCAATCCGGTTGGGAAACGCCACTCGGTGAGTTTAAGGTGAACCGAATGAAGCGCAACCCGGTTTGGCGACACCCCATCACCGGAGAGGTGATTCCTTCAGGCGATCGCAATCCGTTAGGCCGCCATTGGATCGGGTTTACCTCTAATGCCGGGTTTGAAATTGGCTTTCACGGCACCTATCGAGAAGACCTGATTGGGCAAGCGGTTTCTCATGGCTGCTTGCGGATGCGGAACAAAGATGTTGAAGCTCTTTATCAACAAACAAAAATTGGCACACCCGTTACTGTGCGCCAATAGTCCTGATAGTTGAGGTGATCTTTGAAAAAACTGAATGTTAGTCTCTGCGAGTTGGTTGCGGCTCAAACGAAGGCGCATAAGCTTGCAAGAGAGAGCTGACTTGCGTCAAAATTTCGTCGCCACTCTTCTTGTTGATGGCTTGCCGCTCTGGGAAAAAGTCGGGATGGTCGAGGCTGCGGGCGATCGCTTCACTTACTTTTTGAGCGATGATGCCCTGTAATTCTTCTTTAGCGCGTTGTCGTTGGTAATCAGCTCCTTCTTCGGTTGTGGCGTAGAGGGGGGGGAGGCGATTAAGGGCGTAGGCAGCAATGTCTCCTAAGTCGAGGGTGCGATCGCTGGTTGCTTCAATTTCGGCTACGCGAGCGATCGCTTCGGTGAGCACCAGTTCTTCCATCACGTTGATGAACTGTTTGCGGGGGACAGCCACAACTTCACCAGTCAACAGAGCACCCATGAGGCGATCGAGCGCCATATACTCTTCGATCGACAACTCTGTCGCTGTGTCGCAAATGCGCCCAACTTCTGACTCCATAGCTGGGGTCAGGTAGCCATCCTGCAAAGCTTGTTCAACAATTTTTTCAATACTCATAATGCCTTCGCTACTTAATCATTAATCGGGGCTGCTGAAGATTTTGGTGTTCTAGCTGTATCTTTCCCTAGAATTTGTCTGCTGAATCATTTTTAAATGAGATTTCAGATCTGGTAGGAGTTTATGAATGATTATTCAAATCCTCCTTCACGCCAGGGCACTGGATCCACGGCTAACCCATTGACGTACAGCCCCCAGTGCAAGTGAGGTCCGGTTGCCGTTCCAGTTGAGCCGATCGCCCCAATAACTTGGCCTGGCTTGACCATCTGCCCTTCTTTTACCAAGATGCGGCTCAAATGCAGGTAAGCAGAAGTGACACCCTGCCCGTGGTCAATGCCAATAATGTTGCCATTAATTAAGAAGCCATTGCGTTCTAACCCAATCAGGCGCACCACACCCGCAGCTGGTGCAATAACTGGGGAGCCGTACCCACCAGCGTAGTCAACTCCTCGATGGTAATAGTCTTTGGCTAACACTCCGTTATATTTACGGCGAATTCCATAGGCTCCACTAACGCGTCCCTGATTAGGACGTAAAAACTTGCCATTCCAAAATTTTTGCGGGGTAACGAGTTGCTTAAAAGCATTGACTCGCTCAAATTCTGCATCTGAAATGTCGCGATCTTTGCCAGGGGGCAGCCAAATGGACTGCAACGGAAATTGACGATTTTTCAGGTTGACAGAGAGGGTTTGCGCTTCACCACCAGTCGTTACATCAATCTTGAGGGTGCCGGGTGAATCAAGAGGAGTGGTTGGTAACAATGCCCGGAAGCGGTTATTGCCCAAATCAAAAGTTTGAAAGACTTGGTTGTTAAGTGTAACAACGGGGGGCTGCCCAGCAGTTGTATTCTCAGGTTGTACAACGACAGAAAGGGTATCGCCCAATTTTGGATTGGTCGGTGTGATGCGTAATTGCAGAGCATTGGCTTGAGCCGCGATCGCCCCGATTAAACCACTGATGGCGACACTCAGCACAGGTAATCGAACAAACTTTGATTGCCACTTCATTTAACGACTCTCCTGCACTTTGCCCAATAGCTTGCGTTCAAATAATCATATAAGGCCACAGAAAGTAAAGCGAACCCGGATATTAATCGCAAATTTTAACGAAATTCAGAATTCGACGCCTGATTTCACGACTGCTTTATCAACCAGCATGGAGAGCGCTGAGAAGAGGAACTATCCCCAGGAATTTTCTCCAGTTATATCAAAACTTTTGTTGTGTTCTCATGCAAGTTGGATTATTAGAAAACGGTTTTGTCAGGATTTGATGTTGTGACACCGTTTGTTACGGTTGAGTTAAAGCAGCTGTATCGATTGTTGGAGATCGCGCATCAGTTCCAAATTGCCCGCAAACCCTGAAAAGTTTGTATGCTGAATCTGAGGGATAGAAACATTTATTTAAATTTCCGTGCAAGAAGATTTTCGACTGATTGTTGACTTGGTTTCGGTGTTGGCCGCCGCTGCCTGTGGTGGATTGTTAGCTGCCTTGTTAAGACAACCGATTTTATTAGGATATTTAGTCGCTGGGATGGTGGTTGGCCCAGCCGGGTTAGGGCTAATCAAAGAATTGGTGCAGGTTGAAACCCTGGCTCAGTTTGGGGTCGCCTTTCTGCTGTTTGCGCTGGGTGTTGAGTTCTCATTTTCAGAGCTAAATAAAGTCCGAGCGATCAGCTTGGGGGGGGGTGCCATCCAAATTTCCGGCACAATTCTTGTCACCACGCTTGTTGCTCTAACGGTTGGCTGGGTGACTTCACCCCCCCAAGGCATCTTTTTAGGGGCAATTCTGTCGCTGTCTTCAACGGCTGTTGTCTTAAAGTGCTTGATGGAGCGCGGCGAGACGAATACGCCTCATGGTCAGGTGATGCTGGGGATGCTGGTGGTGCAAGATCTGGCTTTGGGCCTGATGCTGGCGGTTTTGCCTGCCTTGGACAAGCCAGCCGAAGAAATTGGGATTGCGATCGGTTGGGCACTCTTACAAACAGCTTTGATTGCTTTAGGAGCTGTAATCGCCAGTATTTGGGTGATTCCCCGGTTGTTGCGCTTGCTGGCCCGCACTGAAAGCCGCGAATTGTTCTTGTTGGGAGTGGTTGCTCTCTGTCTGGGTATTGCGCTGTTAACGGAGTACTTGGGCCTCTCGATCGAGATGGGTGCGTTTGTTGCAGGGTTGATGATCTCTGAAGTAGAGTATGCCGACCAAACGCTGACCTATGTGGAACCGCTGCGCGATATTTTTGCCTCGCTGTTCTTTGCGGCGATCGGCATGTTGATCGACCCCGTCTTTCTCTGGAACAATCTGGAGCTGATTTTAGGGCTGGTTACGCTTGCCTTTATTGGCAAGTTTCTGATTATCACTCCAATCGTGTTGTTATTTCGCTACCCGCTGCGGACGGCAATCACAGCAGGGTTTGGGTTGGCTCAGATTGGAGAATTTTCGTTTGTCCTAGCGAGTGAGGGGCAAACGTTGGGGTTGGTGTCGCGTCAGGTTTACCTGTTGATTTTGGGCACGACGGCTGTAACCCTGGTGCTGACTCCCTTTGTTTTGCGATTTGTGCCCCAGTTATTTATTTGGGCAGAGGCGGTTCCCTGGCTGAATAAACTGCTGAACCAAACAGATGTCCCACTTGAGATCTCTGAGGATTTGCCGCTTAAAGACCATGTCGTGATCTGCGGGTATGGGCGAATTGGCCGCAACATTGTGAAAGTGCTGCGCGACCAAAATTATCCGATTTTGGTGATTGACCAGTCAGAAGCCCGTGTGCAAGAGTTGCGGGATGCTCAAATCCCCTATATCTATGGCAATGCGGCGAGTCTATACGTTTTGGAAAGGGCAAGTGTTGAAACTGCCAAAGGGATGGCGATCGCCCTGCCTGACAGCATGAATACGCGCCTCTGCTTAAAGCGATCGCTTGAACTCACTCCTGATTTGGATGTTGTGGTGCGAGCAAATCAAGATAAGGACATTGAGCTGCTCTATCAACTGGGTGCTAGAGAAGTGGTGCAACCTGAGTTTGAAGCGAGTTTGGAGTTGTCATCGCATCTGCTGACCGGACTAGGGTTGCCGTTGCCCATTATTCAGCGGCAGGTGCAGCAGATTCGCGGTTCTCACTACCAGGATTTGCGGACAGAGCGCACCTCGCAACAAATCTCACGGGAGCTGCAAGAGGCGGCTCAAGCGATGAATAGCCGCTGGTATCCTCTACCAGAAGACTCGCCCTTAGTTGGCATGACTTTAGAGGAAACTAACCTTCGACAGTTAACGGGCGTCAGTTTGATGGCAATTAAACGCCCCACTGGTGATGAAATTGATTACCCCGAAGGGAAAGTGATGTTGCAAGCGAGCGATCGCCTGTTGGTTGTGGGCGAACCAGCCGAACTTGATGCCTTTAACGAGTTAGTCAAAGGTGCAGCCACAATTCCATCTGAGAGTGCTTCTTGCCAATGGCTGCTGGTGCCTGAGACAAGTGTTGTCGTTGGTAAAACTTTAGCTGAGCTACATATTCACAGCCAGTTTGGGGTGTTAGTGCAAGCAATTCGACGCGAAGGGAAATTTATTGGCTTTCCGCATGGGGCCAGTGATTTGCAGGCGGGCGATCGCCTCCTGCTGTGTGGTAGTTACTACTCACTGAACCAGGCCAGCAAGTGGATCGCGCCGGATGTTTTACCTGATGTTGTGGCTGAGCCAGCGCTAACGGTGAATGCCGTTCCTGCCAGTGGAGATGATGCAACAACTCAAAACACAAACTGAGGCTTGACCGCTTGAGCGTTTGCTCGTCGGCTAACCTGGGTGGGTGAATTGCATTGTTTGACACACTCTGGCAGGCGGATGATCAATTTCTGACAAATCTGCCAAAGCGCAAAGCTAATTGCGTGATATTTTACATTCTTGGTTTGAGATAGACGATCGCCTGTCGCCAAACGATAGTGATTTGGTCATACTGGTCAACTAGGCAAATGCAGATGCTATCTTGCCAGCGCACTTTTCCTGCGAGTAGGTCGCCGGTTGATAGTTTCAGTTCAACTTCAGTCCCTTCTTTGATCAGGGTTTGAATTTGACGAACACTGGGTAGCCCCATTTCAAGTTCCGAAGTCATGGCAAAGTTGCTCAACAATTCCCCGTCCAGTTTAGAGGGAAATCTTTGTCATAGTGAAATAAGAGTCATGACTTGTAAGAAAGTGGCGGCAGCGATGGTTTTTTCTGCTCCAGTTTGTTCAACTTAGGTAGTTGTCTAAAATGCGATCGCAATTGGCTTCAGGTAAAATCTTCAACTGCTACCGCAAGTCATGCCGCTGACTTTTAGAGCCTGGACATTTTCTTTATCACTTGCTATGACCTCCATTCGTTCGATTGCAGATTTACGTGTTAATTACAGTCGTCAGCAGCTTCTAGAGACGGATGTTGCATCTGACCCAATTCACCAATTTCAGCGCTGGTTTGACCAGGCGGTTGAATCAGAAGTCCCAGAACCGAATGCTATGACTCTGGCAACCGCCACCAAAACCGGGATCCCATCGGCACGCATTGTTTTGCTCAAAGGGCTGGATGAGCAAGGCTTTGTGTTTTACACCAATTACGAAAGCCGCAAAGCTCAAGACTTAGCCGAAAATCCGCAGGCGGCACTGGTGTTTTTGTGGCATGAGTTAGAGCGACAAGTGCGGGTAGAAGGGGCGATCGAAAAGGTGTCGGATGCCGAAACCACAGCCTATTTTCATAGTCGGCCTTTAAGTAGCCAAATTGGGGCGTGGGCCTCTGAGCAGAGCCGCGTTATCCCAGATCGGGAAGTGCTGGAGCAGAGCTATCTGAGTCTAGAAGCGAAATACAAAGACCAAGAAATTCCCCGCCCACCTCACTGGGGTGGTTACCGGGTGAAGCCTTACCAGGTCGAATTTTGGCAGGGTCGTCCCAGTCGTTTGCACGATCGCTTGCGCTATCGGTTAGTCGCGCATGAGTGGGTCATTGAGCGGCTGGCTCCGTAGGAGATTGGGGGCACTAAGCAAGCGGGTTAACTCGTCTAAAAAAGCAATTTGGGCTTTGATGATGCGCTCTTTGGCGGCTTCAACCTCAAACCAGGCGGCGCGATCGACCTCTGGAAATTCGCGAAACTTCCCAGACCGGGGGGGATATTCCAACACAAAGGTGTTGCTATGTAGGGTTTGGGGGTCGCAATCTCCGGCAAAGGCCCAGGCTGTAATGCGTTTACCGTTGGATTGTTTCACCTCCCCTAGTTCAAGAAAGTCAGTGGCCGAAACAATCAGGCCCGTTTCTTCTTGAAACTCGCGTTTAGCGGCGGCGAAAGCAGCTTCACCGTTGTTAAACTCCCCTTTCGGAATTGACCAACTGGCAAACTCTTTGTTGAACCAGAAAGGCCCTCCCGGATGGACGAGTAGCACTTCAAGCAGACGATTACGCTGCCGATACATCAGCAAACCTGCGCTTCGCTTAGCCATTAACTTTTCCCACAGACATCACAGGTGATCAGTCGGTCATTTAATGCCCTATTAGTCATGCTGAGTGGGGAATGAGTTCCATCCATTTCAGCCACAGCACGTTTTTAGTGTATGAGTGTTCATCGGTTGAGGCCGATAAGCAACAAATTTAAATAAGCAATTCAATATAGAAGCAGCAAAAGAATGTTGCCTTGAGCCGAATTTTTGCCCTTTTTAGATCAAAAAGTCACTTATGCTGGTCAAGGAGAGTATGAGCTAATCCCCTTGATGAAGCAAGCTTTGCATACTCTCTTCTATTCTGCGAGCGTAAATTCATGGATGAAATTTCAGCGAAGGCAACTGGTAGTTGGCAAGATTGGCTAATGGTGGCGGGGTACGTCGGCTTTATGCTGTTTGTCGTGTGGCGAGTTTTAATGCCGCGCGGCGACCAGTAGCGATCGCCCGGTTCAAGCGCAATGGCGTTGCTTTAATTGCCGATCGCGTTTTCGGGTTGGCTGTCGGCTACTTTTTCTAAACTGAGGCGCAGGGCTGACAGCGCGAGAATCACTAAAAACATGACTAGCCCAATCGTGCAGGCATAGCTGATGCGTAGCTCTTGAAACGCCTGCTCATAGAGATAGTAAACGATTGTTTTAGAGGCGTTACGGGGGCCACCCTGCGTCATGATGTAGACTTCTTCAAACACTTTAGTGGCTGAGATTGCCGAAATTACAGCCACCAAGAGCAAGTAAGGACGCATTAACGGAACGGTGATGTCCCAATGGCGTTTAATGCCATCCGACCCATCGATCGCGGCGGCTTCGTAAAGTTCACCAGGAATCGCCTGCAACCCAGCTAAATAGATCACCATGTAGTAACCTAAGCCTTTCCAGATGGTGACAGCCATGACGCTAAAGATGGCTAATTTTGGATCGGTAAGCCAGTCAATTTTGGGTAAACCCAGCCAGGTCAGGAGTTGGTTTAGCAAGCCTTTGTCGGCATAAAGCCATTTCCAGGCGATCCCCGCGACAACCATTGAGATCACAACCGGAACATAGTAGGCAGCCCGAAACCATTGAATGCCCCGTAGCTTTTTGTTGACGAGAATGGCTAGCCCCAGCGGCAACGTGACCAAAATCGGGACAACGCAGACCAGGTAAAGAAAGGTATTGCGCAGCGTTTGTAAAAAAATCGGGTCGCGGCCTAACCGTTGAAAGTTTTCTAGCCCAATCCAGACAGGCGGGCGGGTCAGGTTGTAATCGTAGCGGGTGAAACTTAAGTAAAAGGCTTGCAATGCCGGGTAAAACACCGTCAGCCCCAAGACCACGATCGCGGGCAACAAAAACAGGTAAGGGGTTAAGCGCCGCAGTGTACTGCCCTGATCTTTCTGCCAACTTTTTGCGATCGCTCCCCACATGCTGCCTACTCTCTCCTAGACGGTTGTTTGCGCCTTAATTACGTAGTCTCGAAACCGTTCTAAATCTGCGTTTAGGGTTGATTCTACAATGCGCCCAATGAAGAGGTTATCAAGTAACTCGCCCAGAAAACCGGGAATTGAATAGGCGATCGTCATTTTTACCGTCGTCTGGTCGGATCCATGATCATAAAAGCGGATTGCAGCCCGGTTGGGTAACCCATCTACTGACTCACACTGCAGCAATTGCTGGGGAATCACTTTCACTCTGCGAGCGAGCCAACTAAATTCAAGCCCTCCAGCCGCCGCTAGCTTCCAGCGAGACAACTCAGGGTTATCGGGCATCACCTCAACTGACTCAATCCACTTCATCCAATGGGGTAATTGCTCTAAGTCAGACCAAAGATCCCAAACTAGATGAATGGGAGCATTCACCTCGATTTGAGCAGTATGCTCAAGCCAGTTTGCCATTGGTTGACCTCATTACGTCGGTGCTTTAGTGCTTAACCTTGTTGCTTTGCTTGCATGGCGTAATCGCGAAATCGTTCTAAATCGGCTTGCAAGGTAGACTCAACGACTCGCCCAATGAACAGATTGTCAAGTAACTCGCCCAAAAAACCGGGGATTGCGTAAGCGACTGACAATTTGACAATACTACCTTCTGCCCCGCGGTCATAAAAGCGAATCGCTCCCCGATTGGGTAAGCCATCCACCGATTCCCATTGGATGATTTGATTTTGTACGATTTTGAGAATTCGCGACAACCAACTAAACTCAAACCGACCCGTTGCTAAACGCCATCGAGAAAGCTCAGGATTGTCTTCTAGCACTTCGACTGACTCAATCCATTTCATCCATTTGGGCATCTGCTCCAGGTCAGACCAAAGGCTCCAAACCAGATCGATGGGGGCATCGATCTCAATTTGAGAAGTATGTTCTAGCCAATTTGCCATAGAAAGCTCGCTTTGCACCAAGAGGCAATTGTATTGGCACTATAGCAAAATGGCTGAATTACTGGTGTTTTGCTTAATGTCAAACCAAACTCAATTGCAGTTGGTAGCCTACAACACAACAAAAACGAAGATATTGATTGTTGAGAGAATGTAGTGCTTATTTAGTCACAACATATTAAAGCGATCGCTGGAGTTTCGTATCAAATGTTGCTGATAAATAAGTATGACTTCGACCAATCTTAGTAATAGATTTAACCCTTTAGAAGCAAGTAATAACTAGCCTAATCTGAAGGGTTTATCTCTATATGGTAGGTATTAGAAGCCATTTTGTATGGGTCGATACTGTTCGCAATTTGTTCCCTTAAAACTTTAGGAAAATCCGTATTATTTCGGGTGGGTTTTCCATTTGTTTCGGGGCACTCTTTTGTTTAAGTGAGGCTTATACTGCTAGATGGTAATAAGAAACTCTACCAATACACTTTAATAAATCCCCTCGACTTTTCTTGTAACCTTTCAGGAAATACCTTAAAGGCACGTGTAAGTAGAGGTAGATGTTTCAAAGCCTCATCAATATGAGGAAACGGTCCATGAAGCATTTTTACGATACGTCTTCAGCATCTAACGAAGAGAAACTTGTTTGGGTTTCGTCAGAGGTTGCCTTCCCTTTACCGAGTCAGCCGCTTACCCCTCCAAAACAGTCACGCTTTGCACCCTTACGTCCGCTCCGCAACTGGATGGATAATCTGGTTGTCGAAGATTCTGAACTGGCTCATCTCATCTGTCGCATGATCCCAGCGCAGTGCCCGTTTGAACGGCGATTTACCCTCCTGGGTCGGACGATTCTTTACATTCCCCCACTCTGTAAACTCAATCCACTGTACGAGCAGTTTGTTGGGTTGCGGTTTCGCGCACTTTGTTATCTAGCAGATGTGTGCGGTGAAGATGTCAGCGAATACTGCTAGTGGGCGATCGCCCAATCAATTAGTTCTGATTCCCTACTCTATATGAATTAGGACCTTTTGTTGATGGGAAATCACTCTGCCCAGGATTTAGGCTCATCCTCAAGCCTACTTTCCCAGCAGTCTCAGATGACTTGCAAAATGGAAGATGGGTTGTGAAAGGTCTTTAAAGGAAGCCATTTCACAATCTAGACAAGATTGCATGGAATAGAAGGTTGATAGCTAGTCAATTAGGGGCGTGACAGATAATTTGGCGCAGCAACCGACCAATTCTAGGAACGAAGCGAACTTGTCAAACGCTGCTTAGAAAGTAATTTAAGCCTGCCTATAGCAATTCCTCAGCAAAGTAATCTAGCAGGCTCGGCTCATCCGTTTCTTTTCAGGCACACTGCCACTTTTTCCTTTGTAAAAAGCGAGTTAGCCAGATCTAAGCACAACAAAAGGGGATTTTAAATTGAATTGAAGAGTTATTCACTCTTTTATTCTACTTACACGAATACTCTTTATTTTGCAAACAACGTGGGTTTCTACCTCCAGTAAGAGATGGGGCAGGTAATTTAGTTACCTGCCTTTTCATTTGCACGTGAAACGCAATTTCGAGTTACTAAACTTTGCAAAAAGAGGAGTAATTAAGTTTGGAAATAAGCGGTCGTTGGTACTTTACTTCTACCGCTAGTCTGCTTGTTTTAAGTCAATTTTGTGTTAGTCTAACGCGGTAAGAAGGCGATCCCCAATGCTTTTAAAGTGAGCGATCGCACGAGTCTAATTGGCTGTAGAGCGGCATCCGTATCAGGTTAGACCTTGGCAAAGATCTCTTAAAGCTATTACTCTAGAGAGTTGCAATAGCATCAGTAATTATTGGTAAATAATGCGGATATCTGAAAAGGTAAACTTTAGTTTCATTGACTTGCTCTATTTTTTACAACTGCTATTCTAGTAATTGAAGCTACTAAGCTTCCCTGGCAGATAAAACAGCCAAGTAACGTTAACTAAAGAGAGGAAAAGAGCTGTTTGATTAACGTCTGTCTCGCATCGAATAACAGCAGCATCCATATCGAAATTTGATATTTCTTCCACTTGTTGAGTTGAAAGCTCTGTTACTGATTGATGAACAAATTTGTTCCTCGTTTAGTACATCTTTACTTAAAATAGAGATTAGGGAAGAAATCACTCAAAGAGTAGAACCCCTGGATGCTGTTGTTATTTTAAAGGGAAGAGGCACACCAGCATGGCAATTATTGCTCTCAAAGCCTGGTATCTAGAAGAGTATGAGCCAATTAAAGAGCTAGAAAAACGTCCGCATGATTTGCGGCTGAGCAAAAATAGCTTACTAAAGTCGGGTTTGCGGGCTGACTTTTTAGAAGATAGCGAAGTTGTTAGAAAATCTGCCTGGTTTCAACGGTATTTAGAAGGTGAAGCCGTTGAATTTTATATTGAAGGGAGTGGCGGATACGTTATTTCTAATATTGACCTCTGTAGCCATGAGATCTATTTTTCAAAACAGGATGTCATGGCTTATTTAGAGCCAATTATTTTCTTGTGTTATCAAACCGAGTTTTCAGAATCTAGCGATCTCTTGCGCGAAGAGTTGCAAACGATGATTGACTCGTTAAATCAGAAGTCTCGCTTACCTTTGACCTTAAAAGAGTCGCATCGCCTCAGCGAGGGAGCTGCCCGCTCAAATAGCAATGTGATGAAGTCAATTCGTAAAAGCTTGCTATTTATTGCTGATGGCACCGCGATCGCCCAAACTGAAAACACCCCAATTCAAGCGATCCCCGACCCGAAAGTGTGCGTGGAGGTTGGCTATGCTCTGCAATGCAAACGCCCCGAACAAATTATTCTGGCGCAGATGGAGCGGAATGATTTTGTGGGGCAGTTTCCGTTTGACTTGCCAAATCAGAGCCGCATTGTCTTTAAGGATAAATCGCAGCTTCGCAAGACCCTATCAGCTCAAGTAAAACAGCAACTCCAGCGATTTAATTTGTTCAGTTAGTTGTGTGTGTGCAGAACTGGCTGTAGTTTTTGGATTGTCTGCGATCGCGGTTGGTCATTAAGACAGGGCGATTGAGTGAGCCGTTTGCAGAAGCTAAAAATCTGCGATGGTATGGGTTGCCCTGAGCTGGTCTGGGTCACGTCCAATTTGAGAGTTGCCGAGCTACGAGAGTGCTTGGTTGGCTGCTCAAGCCACTATTTACCGATTCTTTCTTGACTTTTCGCCTAAAAAGAGGGATACATTCCACGCGTTCTAGGGAATAATTGGTGATGTTTATAGGCGAGAGAGAGAAGCGCTATGACAGGGACGAATCCAGCCGCAACCGGTGAGCAGCGCCGTAGCAAATATGCCCGCACCCCAACGGAGTATGCGGTGCATCTGTTAATTCAAGGTGGACACCGCGAAGAAGTGCGGTTTCAAACCATTCAAGAGTTTCAGAAGTGGTATAGCGGTGAGTTAGTGCCAAAAGCTAGCTCTGATGACTTTATTACGGTGCCTATCAAAAACGTTCAGGGCGAATACATGGTGTTGCGTCCGTCGAGTGTATTGGGCATTCGGGTAGAGCCTGTCTTTAGCTCTAGCGTTGAGCGTTATTAAGCCCCGCCTGAGCCGTATCAAAGCTGTTGTTCGGCTTGTAGCATGCGGTGATAAGCGAGCCATCCCCCAGCCATAACCACTGCTGCGCAGCCGATGAGCACCAGCAGATGTTCTTGCAGATCTGCCAGTAAAGCTCCTTCTGCAACAATTTTGGTCAACGCTTCATTCATGTGGTAGACCGGGTTGAAGCGAGCAAGCTGGCTCAGGCTGGGAGGAAAAATGCGGGTCGGCACAAATGCCCCACCTAAAATTAAGAGGGGCACCCCAAAGGTTGCCACAAGCGCGTTCACATCTTCGGTTCGTTTGGCAAACTGGCTACCGAGCAAAAAGCCGACCCCTACGTAAATTAAGACACTTAGCCCAATGACCAGCAGCGCAAGTGGCAGGGAACCATGTAGGCGTGCCCCAAAACTGGCTGCGATCGCCCCCACTAGCAGGGTTTGCCAGAGGGCAATAGTGGCATGAGCCAAAAAGATACCTAAAAAGTAAGCCCCACCAGTCAAAGGCGATAGAAATAAGCGGCGTAGGGTACGATGCTCGCGTTCGGCAACCAGCGTTGCGACACTGCCCCCCAGACAGCTAAAAAACAAGGCGGCTCCCACCAGTGTGGCTGTGCCAGCCCGCTCAAACGCCTGTGCCAGATCCAGATCGGCTTTTGCTCGTTCAGCATAGATCAACCCATTCAGCAGCAAGACCGCAACCGGAAAAAAGCTCCAAAACAAGAGACTGCGTTTTCTGCGCCACAGCTCTAGCAAGATACGTCGTGCCACAGCAAGAGTTGAGTGCCAAAGATTCATAACTGCGGTTGACCCAGGGTAAGTGGTTGAACTTCACTGGCTAAAGGGAGTGTGCATTGCAGCCGTTGCTGAAAAGTGGGGCGCTGTGTGGTGGGTAGCACGGTGGGTTGCAAATCTCCGCCCATTAAATGCAACAAGATTTGGCTTGTGATCAGCCGCATCCCTTCTGAAAGGTCGGCTTTGGCAACAGGTGCATCAGCCTGACTGAGTTGCGCTGGCTCTTGCCAGAGATCGGGCGATCGCGGGTCATCAATCCAAATATAGACCTGTTGCGTACCAGGGTCTGCCTGACAGGAGAGTTGCACCCCCCCTTCGGTAAGCTGGGCGATTGCCGAATCTACCAGAAAGAGCAGCACTTGACGCAAGCGGAGATAATCAGCTTGCACCCAAATATCTGGTTCGGGTGGCTGAATGATGAGTTTGAGTCGGCGGTTAGCCGCTTGCATGTGAGTGGCTGTTTGAATCTCGGTCAGTAACTCTGCCAGCGAGATCGCTTCTAACTTGAGCTTGCTGGTGCCGTGTTCTAACCGCGAAATTTCAATTAGCTCATCGAGCAAACGCACCATGTTTAAGGCAGACTCATTAGCCTGGGTCAAAAACTCGCGTTCCTCTTCAGGGCTATCGCACAAATCTGACAAGATGAGTTGATGCATCCCAATCAATCCGTTGAGCGGCGATCGCAATTCATGCGAGGTGCGAGCCAATAGCCCTGCCTTAAACTGGCTCATCTCAGTCGCCATTTGGTAAGCCAGTGCAGTGGCTTGTGTCTGGTTGGCATGGGCTTCAGGTTGTGGGGCTGGCGGGAGAGGTTTTTCCCCTGACTGGGGAAAAGTGCGTCTCAGAGGTTTTTGCTGGAGGAATCGGGCACCTACCAGACCCAGCCCAATTCCGATGATTAGCCAGAGAAGATTACTCACGATCATTCTTCCACTAGAACCGCACCCTGCCGTAAGACCTGCCAGCGATCGCCCATCCAGCGAATCACTGTAGACGGCATACCTGACCCCAATAATATCGCTTCTAAATTATCAGCAGGCGAGAGTTTTGTAAGTGCCTCAGAAGCGAGCGTTAAGACTTCTGGAAAAGTAGCTTCAATATCTGGCATGTGCAGCAAAGCAGGTTCACCCGAACGGTTGGCACTTGTAGTTGCAAGCGGCTTTGTGCGTTGGAGAATCGCCCGCGCGATCGTATGGTCAGGAATGCGCACCCCAATCGTTGAAGGATCCTTGGGATTCATGACAGATGGGACGCGATCGCTGGCTGGCAGCACTAATGTCACCGCCCCCGGCCAATAGCGATTCATCATTTGTTGCCAAATTACGCGTTCTGCCTCGGAGCCGACCACGTAATCCCAAACTTCATCGACACTGGCCGCCATCAGAATTAACGGCTTCTCAGGGCTACGTTGCTTTGCCGCAAAGATTTGCTCGGCAGCGGTTGGGCAAGCAGCCAGGGCAGGCACCGTATCTGTCGGAAAACTTATCAGCGATCGCCCAGCACAGACCGCTTCGACCATTTCATCTAAATTGACTTGAGGCATGAAGTAGCACCACTCACCCTGCTATTTTCTAGCATTCTCAGGACTTAGCAGCAGCAGATTGATGAAGATACGTTCTACTCGTTCAAGTTCTGTAAGAGCGGTATACCAAATGAACCGAAACCCATCTGATTAAAGAAAAAGCTTGCTTGCGCCCAATGAATAAATAAAGTACAAATGTACTTAAGTTCTTTGCTGTCTGAGTTTGTTTGTCGGCGGAGAATCAGCCAACAAGCTGCCGAATTCAAAACGATGAGAGAAGCCCTATGGACAAGCGATCACCATCATCCTCACTTCACCCGGGTCTGTTTATCGCTGGTTTTGGCCTCGTATTTTGTGTGCTGTGGTTGTTGGTGGCGATTTTAGGAGCGGTGTTGCCAATTCTTAAAGTTGGTTTGCCACTGGCGATCTCGGTAGGTGTGTGGCAGCATTTGCAAAAGCGACAGCAGCGGCAGCAAGCCTTGCTAGACCACGCTTTTTACAAACTATTGAAAGAGCATGATGGCTACATCACAACGTTAGAGTTTGCCATGACTGCAAAACTCTCTGGCGCAGTTGCCCGTCAGTATTTGGACAATCGCGCCAAAGAGTTTTCAGCCCAATTTGGGATTAGTGAGGTCGGCGAAGTGTTTTACATCTTTCCAGTGGTTCGATCGCACCCGCCGACCCCATTCAACTAGCTGGCGATCGCTTCCAGTTCTTCTGCTTCTTTTGAAAGTTTGGCAGTCTCCTTGAGATAGGCATCGAGTTGCTGCTCAATCTGGGTTTTCACAATGGTGCGATATTCCAGAAAATGTTCGGCGAGGCCGCAAACCGCAACGTAGTGATCCCACTGGCGAGGGTTGCGCCGCCAAATGCTGTAAAGGTGATGCCAGAACTTCCAGCGGGTTTTGCGTTTAACGCCTTGCCGCCAGATGATTGTGGCTAGGGCACGCACCGCGACAAAATCGATTTTACGCAAGGTTCCGGGGCACTTGGGTTCGCCCAGCTTGAGGAAATACTGGTACGTGCGATCGAGATACTCTACCGGGTCATACAAGCGCCAGAAGGCATCAATGTATTCTCTCGCAATTTCTTCAAGCGGACGGGTCGGCACAAAGTTCATCAAAGCGGTCTGGTTGCCGTTGCTGTTGTTGTTGAGCAACCGCCCCTCTTTCTTGAGTCGATGCCACAAAGCGGTGTCAGGTAGCGCCTGCAACATGCCAAACATCGCCAGAGGAATACCTGTCTGACGCACAAACCGAACAATGCGATCGCCTGCCCCCGTTTTTTCGCCATCGAAGCCAATGATGAACCCGGCCATTACCCGTAAGCCTGCGCTAGTAATCGCTTCTACCGAGTCGGCCAGTGAGTCACGTGTATTCTGAAACTTTTGAGTCAGCGTCAGACTGGCTTCGTCCGGCGTTTCAATGCCTAAAAAGACTGCCTTAAAGTTACACTCCACCATCAAATCCATCAGTTCTGGATCCTTGGCTAAATCGACCGATGCCTCCGTGTTGAAGTGGAAGGGATAACCGCGCTCAGCCATCCAGGGCTTCAGTTCTTTCAATAACAGCTTTACATTGCGCTTGTTACCAATGAAGTTGTCATCGACCATAAACACGGTGCGTCGCCAACCCAATTCATAGAGGCGTTGGAGTTCGGCAAGTAATTGCTCTGGTGTTTTGGTGCGGGGTTTGCGTCCGTAAAGCACGATAATGTCGCAAAACTCACATTGAAACGGACAGCCCCGCGAAAACTGCACTGACATGTTGTCGTAGGCAGTAAAGTCGAGCAGGTCAAATCGGGGGATAGGTGTTGTGGTTACGTCTGGCTTTTCGCCATCGGACCGAAAAGTCCCACTGGTTTCACCGCGTTCAACTGCTTCAACAAACATCGGTAGTGTGATTTCGCCTTCATCCAAAATTAAGAAATCGGCTCCAGCGGCTTCGTGGGGCAACGATGTTGCATAAGGGCCACCAACAGCAACGAGTTTGCCTCGTTGTTTGGCAATTTGAATCTGGGCAATAAAGTCTTCTCTTTGCACGATCATGGCTGACAGAATGACCATGTCTGCCCATTCCCACTCGGCTTCTGTCACCTCGCGCACATTGTGGTCAACCAGTTTGAATTCCCAGGTTTGTGGCAAGATAGCCGCTACGGTTGCCAAACCAAGCGGCGGCAAGAGTGCTTTTCGGTCAACAAGTTCGAGGGCTTTCTCGAATGACCAAAAGCTTTTGGGAAACAATGGATAGAGCAGTAAAACACGCATGAAGGTACCTGTAATAAAAGCGGGTGAGAAGGAAGCCCATATTGAACCGGAGCGATCTCCGACTAACACGAATTCCGGCCGCATGGCTCACTAGATTCTTTAAAAGAAAAATTAATAAGCTAAGGGAACACAAGAGGTGATGTCGGAAAAGAATCCGGCTAAATCTGATTGGTAAGGGTATAAAGTCTGTTTGCTAGGAAGTAATCTCCTTCTAAAGAGGCTCAGTGATGAAGGCAATGCCCACCTTAAGATAGAGGATAGACCTGGACTTCAGTACCACTCATTAGGGAGATTTAACAAGCTGTAGTGCTGTATTGCTTCTATGAGGCAAATTTGCGCTTGAATTACTTCCCTCGGCTACCGTCGGGTAGCTCTGCCCCTTCCAATTTAACGCCAGAAAGGTTAGCGCCTTGAAGACGTGCTTTTCTTAGTTTGGCTTTGCGTAAGTCAGCGTTGGAGAGATCAGCCCCTCTGAGGTCAGCCAACTCAAGGGTTGCCTCACGTAGATCTACATTGGAGAGATTGGCTCCAACTAGCACAGTCTGGTAGAGATAGGCTTTGTTCATTTTAGCCCCAGACAGATTTGCGCCCTCTAGCTTGACTAAGGCTAAGTTTGCCTCTTGTAAGTTTGCGTTGCTCAAATCGGCATTATTCATCGAGGATCCCTGTAACCCGGCTAACGCCAGGTTTGCCTCTCGCAGGATGGCCCCATCTAGGACATAGGCATATAAGCTAGCTCCTGATAGATCGCAGCCAACGCATTCGTTTTTACTGAGTAGCTGCTCTCGGTGGTTTGGATTTTCAGATAGTGCGATCGCCGAAATTTGCCCGATTAAACCCAGAGTAAGGCTAAATGGATAAATCCACCGAGGCTTAACTCGGCGTAAAGGAGACAAAAAACGAGCGATCGCCCGATGTATTTTAATAGGCACCATTGTCTTTTGGGAAAAGCACAATACCGATGGTTTTGATGATAATCCACAAATCCATGCCAAGATTGCGCGCACTCAAATAGTACAGGTCGATTTGAACTCGACGTGGATAAGGAACATCATTGCGCCCTGAGACTTGCCACAAACCTGTGATGCCGGGTCGAATACTAAAAACGCGATCGGCATGGGCACCATAGCGCTCAATCTCTTCCTCTACCACAGGACGAGGGCCAACCACGCTCATATCCCCCATAAGGACATTAAAAAACTGGGGAAACTCATCTAAGCTTGTTAGTCTAAGAAAGCGCCCGATCCAAGTAATGCGAGGATCTTTTCGCAACTTGCAAGTTGCTTCGTACTCGCGCCGCAAATGGGGAGAATTTTCTATCAGCTGCACCAACATCTCATCGGCATTACGAACCATTGTCCGAAATTTGATGCAACCAAATGGCTTGAGATCTTTACCAACTCGTTCTTGCACGTAAAACACCGGCCCTGGCGAACTGATTGCAATCACCAGAATCAGTAAGAGGTAAATCGGCGCAAAAACGGTTAAAACAACAAGCGAAAATAGAATATCGAAGGCACGTTTTGAGAGGACTCCATCAAGCGTTCTAAGAAGTCGCGGTAGGATGCCACGCCTCAGGGATGAACGAAGAGTCTTCCTTGAACCAAGCTGACTTTCTGCAGTCATTTTACTCCTTCAAACCACACCACACGTCCTCATCATAGAACCAGTGCTTTCATTCTCGATAAAAATACTCGGAAAATCGCCAAAAAATGGCTTCATATTTTCTTTATATCTCTATGAAAGGCGCTGACTCTGCCAAGAATTTCGTTGATTATGAAACTCTTGATAGCAACTTGCCAAGAACTTAGCATATTGTTCCTGAAAAAACTCAGGGCTGAATGACAAAGCTTGCGATCGCACCACCCCCGGATCAAGCAGGCCCAAATTTTTTTCAAAAATTGAAACTGCGTCTACCAAAGCTGCAACCGTTTGTTCTTTAAATAACACTCCAGTACCTTTATCACGATGTTCACGTAAATCCCGGACGGTTTCCGCTGTTCCTCCTTTACCGAAGGCGATCACCGGAGTGCCACAGGCTTGGGCTTCTACTGGTGTGATACCAAAGTCTTCAAAGGCTGCATATACAAAGGCTTTTGCCCGTGACATATACGAATCTACAACTGCATCTGGTTGCCAACCCAAAATTTGAATATTAGGACGAGCCAAACGACGAATTTGTTTCATCTCTGGTCCATCTCCAATTACGATCAGGGGTTTTTTAAGCTGATTAAATGCTTCAACAATTAGGGAAATCTTTTTGTAGCTAACGAGACGAGCGACGGTGAGATAAAAATCTTCTTTGGCTTCCTGCAACTGAAATCGATGGGTATCAACGGGCGGGTAAATAACTGTGGCCGGACGTCGGTAGTATCGCCAGATGCGCTGGGCAGTGTTGTGTGAATTGGCAATAAAGTAGTCAACCCGATTGGCGGTTAAAACATCCCACTGGCGCAACTGGTGCAACAGATAGCGGGTCGGGATGCCCAGCAATCCTCTTCCCATTTTGCTGCTGGCAAGGTACTCAAATGTCATGTCCCAGGCATAGCGCATCGGGGTATGGCAATAGCAGATGTGAAGTTGATGGGGTGCTGTTAAAACACCTTTAGCGACTGCATGAGCCGACGAAAGGATCACGTCGTAGGCGCGTAGGTCAAGCTGTTCGATCGCCAACGGTAAAAAAGGAAGGTATTTTTGCACGCCGCGCCGCGCTAGAGGAAACTGCTGGAGAAAGGTCGTCCCAATTTTGCGCTTGTAGAGGTAGCTATTGGGGTTGGTTGACTCAAAGTCGATCAGGGCATACAGGTCAGCATCCAGGTTGTGAGCTGCAAGGGTTTGCAAAATTTCTTTAACGACTAACTCTGAGCCACCCGTTGCCAGAGGCGTCAACCATTCATGCACGAGGGCAATATTAAGGTTGGGCAATTTGCTAGATGCTGGTTGCTGAAGAGTTTGCTCAATCAATCTGCGATCGCCTCCACCTGCTTGTCTTTGCATAGTAGCCCAATCTTGGAGCTTTATCTCTGAGAAGAGGAGGTCGAGATGATTGCCGAGTCAAAGCTGTGAATGTTAGCGTTGAAGCAGCTTAGCCATCTCGAACGATGAGAAAGTCTGTTGCCCTAGCTGCTATTGGGTTTGCGATCGCCTTTAGTCTGTGCGCTATTTTAACCCTTCTGGGAATTGATAAATTCTATTACGTACAGGCAGGGGGTGAAAAGTTTGCAACTTTTCCTGATGCGCTGGCGCAGTGGGGGGTTGGCCTTAGCTATTTGGCTCTGCACGGAATTTATTTTTACTGGCTTTTCTTTCAATTACATGCATCGCGCGACCCCTCGTTTCAATTGTGTTTGCGCCGAGGAGCCGGGTTTTTGTTGCTCGCGTTTTTGGCCTACCCGCTTGGTAATGATATCTATGTTTACCTGCACTCTGGCCTCATTAACCTGGCTGGCGAAAATCCTTATTTGACGCCTGCTGATGCGTTTGTTAGCCCTCTATCACCGCTGGTTGATTGGGGCCAAACTTCGACTTACGGGCCTTTCTCTCAGTTATTGTTTGCGGGTTCGGCTTTGACCTTAGCGGGGCACGCGATCGCGGCGGTTTATGTTTTTAAGCTGTTTTGCCTGGGCTTGCACGTGCTCAACAGCTTTTTAGTTTGGCAACTGCTGGCCAAAGACCATCGAGAACAGTGGACAATGGCCTACCTGCTCAACCCACTCTTGCTGATGGAGCAAGTTGGCTCTGCTCACATTGATATTTTGGTGAATACCAGTTTCTTGGTTTTGGCAGGGTTGTTGTTCGCGCGCTGGTATGCTCTGGTTTGGCTGCCCTTGTGTTTTGGCTTTTTGTCGAAAACGCTGCCACTGATTTGGGTGCCGCTTGTTTTTATCTTTTTAGTCAAGCAGCGCCGCTGGTGGCAATTGGTCGCCTGTGTCGGGCTGATGGTGCTGCTGTTTGTCGATTTGTCGCTGACCAGCCTGCCGACCCTGACTGCTTGGAAGAGTTTGTTTAACCCTGGTGTGACTGGGCAATATCGGGCTTCACTGCATGAAATTGTTCGCTTTGGCGTGGACACTGCACAAGCTTTGTTTCCCGCAGCGATTTCGCCTGTGCAAGAGCGCATCTATTTAGGGATTGTTAGTCAGGTATTAACGGCTGCTTACGTGCTGTTTTACGCTGGGTTTGCGCTGCGAGCCTATCTCCGCAAGACCTATGACCAGACGCAGTTATTAGAAGATTTGGGCTGGGTCACGCTGGCCTTACTACTATTTGCAACGGCTTGGGTAATGCCGTGGTACAGCTCGTCTCTGCTGGCGATCTCGGTGATGATTCCTGAGCGTCGCCTGTTTGGTCTAACCTGTCTGGTCTATAGTGTCACTAGCTCTGCCCAATATGCTTTACAAGAATTGGATGGGCTAAATAGTTTGATTGCGATTGGGTTGCCCTTACTGGTGATTGTTTTTCATAACGTTCATTGGAATTGGCGATCGCCCCAAATGTCAGGGTTTCATAGTGGGTTGCTACTCCCCTACCGAAAGAATGAGGTTTAGGGGCCAGGCTGGTTGACCCGCTTATTTGCCAATGCAGAAGCGGCTGAAAATGCGATCAAGCACTGATTCTGTGACATCTTCTCCCAAGATTTCGCTGAGAGCTTGGATGGCAGTACGCAGGTCAATCGTCCAAAAGTCAAGCGGAAGCTGATTGGCGATCGTTTCTTGCACTTGTTGAAGCGCAACTTTAGCTGTGCCAAGGGCGGCTGCCTGCCGTTGGTTAATCACAAAGTCGAGGTTGGCTGATTGCACTTGATTGGCTTTGACTTGAGTGAGAATCGCTTGTTCCAGAGCGTCAATGCCTTGGTTAAGGGCCGCTGCCGTCGCAACAGTAGGCAACGTTACCGTAGCGGGAATAGGTAGTGGAGACAATGACGCAGGTTGGGGGAGTAAATCGGTTTTGTTAAGTACCAGGATGAGGGGCCGTTGGTTCACTTGCTCGTAGATCGTTTGGTCAGCCTCAGTCCACCCGGTAGCTGCATCAATTGTGAGTAGGACGAGATCCGCATTTTGCGCAGCACGTCGCGATCGCTCAACCCCAATTTGCTCAACGGTGTCTTCGGTTTCGCGAATGCCAGCCGTATCTAACACTTGAATTGGAATGCCCCCCACCACCAGATTTGACTCCACGACATCGCGAGTAGTACCGGGCAGATCGGTGACAATGGCGCGATCGCTGCGGCTCCAGGCATTTAGCAAACTCGACTTACCAACATTGGGACGCCCGACGATCGCCACTTTCAAACCTGTGCGAATCAACTCACCCTGGTCAGCCGTCTGCAAAATTTGCTCGGTTGTTTTGAGCACCTGAGCCAATTGCGTTTGGATTGTTGCCTCGTCCAGGGGTGGCAAGTCTTCTTCAAAGTCAATGCGGGCTTCGACTTCTGCCAGGATATCCAGACAGGTTGTTCGCAACTGGCGAATGGGTTCTGCTAGCTTGCCTTGCAGGCTAGCGAGGGCAAACTGAGCGGCTTGGGGCGATCGCGCCCCCACCAGATCGGCAATGCTTTCAGCCTGGGTCAGGTCAAGTCTGCCATTCAGAAACGCTCGGAGGGTAAACTCTCCTGGCTGGGCTAGTCTGGCTCCCTGCTCGACGCACAATTGCACCACTTGTTGCACGACAATCATGCCCCCGTGACAGTGAAACTCGACCACGTCTTCGCGGGTGTAGGAGCGAGGCGCTTGCATAATCAGCAGCAGAGCTTCGTCGAGGGTGGCGTGTGTGACCGGATGGCGAATAAACCCGTAGAGAATGCGATGGCTCTCCCAAATTTGCTGACCCGGTGCAACAAACAGCCGCCGCGCGATCGCCAGCGAGTCTGCCCCAGATAGCCGCACAATGCTGACACTTCCCTGTTGGGGCACAGTGGCAGTGGCGATCGCGACAATCGTTCCGATATGGCCTGACATGAAGACGAATCTCAACTAGCGGCGACGGGCTTTGCTCATCATTTTGCGGGAAAATCGGAGCTTTAGATCTTCCTGGTTGGCCCACTCTTGCAGCAGTCGATAGAAGGTTTGGCGATCTTCCGTCGTCAGTACCGCTGTTTGGTCAGCTGTTTCAATCGCGTAGGGGTAGCCCTGCCCGATGATAATTTCGCAGCGCACCCAGTCAAGAATCTGCTCGTAACGGTTGCTTTTGACCATCCAGACGGGCATCTCTAACCGGACGGGCGCGGCATTGTGGGCTTTGAGGTAGGTAAATGCAATCTGGTTGGCAATCGGGCCGGGATAGTCTGTCAAAATTCCGGGTCGGCGACAGCGAAACAGGGGCGTGCGATCGCCCCATTGCATATACTTGCCGACCAGCGAGGCATCTACCAGCGACGGGGCTTCTGGCAAGGTCGGACGCAGACAGCGAAGCAACCCCATCAGGTCACGGGCATAGGAGGTGTCGATGTAAGCGATCAAGGGCACCTGGTAGCGATCGCTCGCTTCGATCAGACGAGAGACACTACGGATGTAGTGTTGGCGCGTTTCAATGTCAAAGGCTTCGGCAAACGTCACCACTAAGGAACCGTCAAAAAAGGCCAGACACGTTTCACAGAAGGCATGATCTTCCATGTAGGCGATCAGATGTTCCACTTCCATCTCAAAGCGGCGCATATTGACGCGGCGATCCACAGGTTCACCGCTGTTATTGACCCGCAACTCGCTGGGCGTCATGATGTCAAACGCGACATCTTTTTGATACTGCCCATCGTCTGTGTGAAAGTTTTCGTACCAACCGACTTGCACCAATGCAATCGGAATCGAGATATCCTTACTGGGGTAGATCTGAGAGCCATCGACCGCCATTGTTGCGATATTAGTGATGCGATCGCGGGCCCAGGCCAAACTTTGTTCGCGGTTTTCCCATTCTTTGCCAAAGGGTTTGACCCAATAACCCCAGTCTCCAAGCGGCTCTAACGGCTCAGCACTGCGTTGTTCAGAGTCGATCCCCTTGAGAGATTGCAGGATCGTTTCATGGCTGAGACTGGAGATCTCTTGCAGGGCAGTGCGGTAGAGATTTAAGGAGTCGCGGCTGCGGTCGTCAAAAGTGACTAAGTCTTCACGCTTTGTTTGCAGCGTGCTCATTACTTGCGACAGCTTCAAGGTCATAGCAGTACGGGTGTTTCAGTCTTGTTAATACAGTACACCCAAACTGCTGAAATGCAACTACTCGTTTAAATATTCGGTTTCTTTTCGGCGTAACCAAATGCCTCTTAAACCTGCGGCACGGGCCGCTTGATAGTCTTCATCAAAGCGATCGCCAATGTGCCAGGCCCATTCGGGTTGGCAGAGATGCTTTTGGAGTGCTGTTTGAAAGATTTGGGCATCCGGTTTTGCCGCACCAACTTCGGTTGAGATAGTGACGGATGTGAAGAAGTGAGATAACTCCAATGCGTCTAAAACAGCGTATAAACGCGAGTCAAAGTTAGACAAAATCCCCAGTTGAATCTCCATGTCACGCCAACGCTGGAGGGCTGGTCGCACATCGGGATAAACAAACCAGGGCGCTGTTGTGCTGAAGTGGTGGTAAAGCTGGGCAAAGAAGCCATCAAAATCAGCAAACTGGGGCAAAGCTCCAGCTTGTTTGAATGTCGCGATCGCAATCTTCTTCCACCAGTCATACTCTTTTTGTCGGACTGTGATGGGATCAGTGACCCCAAATGCGGGAAGACCTGCTGCCTTAAAGCATTGGTAAAATGCTTTATTCAGGGCGATCGGGTCAACTTCGACCCCAACCGATTGAGCGACTTCGCGATAGACGTGGCCAACACTGCCCTGTACACCAAACAATGTGCCAACAGCGTCTAGAAAAATGACGGTTGGCTTTTCTCGCTTGCGATCGCCTGCCATTATGATTTTCTCGTCTTAACTCGAAGCCATATTATCTGGCAGAATCACGCCACGCAAATTAGCTCCATGCAAATTCACTTTTGTCAGGTCAGTTTCGGTCAAATTGGTGCCGCGTAAATCGGTGCCACTAAAAATGGCTCCATTCAAAATCGTGCCGACTAGCTTAGTCATTGACAGGTTCGCCTCGCTCAAGTTGACGCGGCTTAAGTTGGCACTGGATAGATCCGCCCCCCGCAAATCGGCTCCCCGCAATTTTGCCCCGCTGAGATTGGCACGGGTTAAATCGGCACTGTTTAACTCGGCTTCACTCAAAATGGCATCACACAGCGTCGCACCAATTAACACCGTCCAACTCAGATTGGCTCCGCTCAAGTTTGCCTCGCTTAAGTCGCCATTTAAGACAGCCTGACACAGATAAGCTCCCCGTAGATTAGCGGCTTTTAGACTGGTTGCTATCAGTTTAGAGCCACACAGATTGGCTCCCCACAAATGCGCGCTGTTAAGATCAGCTTCGTCGAGTAATGTGTTGCTGAGATTGGCTTTATTTAGAATGGCTTGCGACAACATTGCCCCTTGCAAATTGGCTCCGGTCAGTTGAGCCTCGGTCAAATTTGCCCCTTCTAAATTGGCTCGCCGCAGGTTTGCTCCGCTCAAATTGCCTTCTGTCAAATCAGCTTCTGCGAGATGCGCCCCTTCAAGTTTGGCAGCATGCAAGTTGACGCCCCGCAGATTCGCCCCTCTCAGGTCAGCCCAGCGCAGGTTAATGCCCTTTAAGTTTGCACGGGTGAGATTGACCCCCCACAAACTTACTTTCTCAAAGTTCCTTTCTCCCTCGGCATATCGCTTTAGGAGTTCACTCGATCGCATTCAAGCTGCCTCTTTTTTTCACCGAATAGAACTGTAGGTGCAATCGGGTAGAATCCACGCCTCCCCGTATTTCTAAGTCTAGTGTTCCCAAATTTTTTACGAATTACTGGTAAAGCTTACTACCGCGTTAAAGTAGGAGACACAACACCAGGAGAATGAATCGACAAAACAAAGGAGTCATCTACGTAGCAAAAGCGAGTGTTGAACTAGTACTTTCGATCTCGCGTACCTACTCCTGATTGGGCTGGCAGTCGTTATCTGATCCTGGTTAAGCTTTACACCATTTAACAAATCAAGCTCAACTAACTAAAGTTGCATAAGGCCACATCATCTAATTGGTGAAAGTTGTAGAGCAGATTGCAGTGAACGAATGAATATGGATGGATGCGGCAGTCAATGATTAAGAATTTCAATCCCATGCAAGTGAGATTGCTATTTGCAATATTGGGATGGGCGACTGATAACACGTTTACGATTAATTCCTAATTCGGTATAACGCTTAGACTGTTAAACAGTCCAGAAGGATTAATAACGATTAAAGGAACAATGGAACGTGATAAAAGATCTACCAAAAGATAGGTGACAGGTGGTTGGTAAGTAATATATGCGGCTAGATGAATGAAACGATGTTTAAGCATCCTACTACAGACGTTCCAGCGCAGAAAGTAGGGAATAAAGGGGTTTGACGGCCCAATTTAAACCAACTCGCAGTTGGTGTTCTAGGGTTGGCATGCGATAGAGATAAAGCAGTTTGCGAATCACCGAGGCTGGCGCACCGTTTAACGTGATCCCCATTGCGGTGATGGTGGCTGTATCAGTGCCCAGAGTCATCATCTCACCCAGGTGGGTATAGCGGAAAGGTAAGAGGGGTTTGTCTGCGATCACGGCCCAAAGATTCCAGCCTGCATAGTCTGCCTGTTGTAATGCAACCTGGGCAGTGGTTGGAACTTGCTGACCCTCGGCATCTTTGCAGTCGGCTGCATCACCTAATGCAAAGATTTCTGGATGGTCGATGACCTGCAAGGTTGGAGTGACATAGACCTGGCCGCGTGGATTCTTCTTAAAGGGCAGTGCTTGAATCACTTCAGCGACTTTCATCCCAACAGTCCACACAATCATATCGACCGGGATTGTATCAGTCGTGCCTTTGTAAGTGAGATCTAAACTGTCAGACTTGAGGTCAGAGACGGTGGTTTCTAAATCGACCCATACACCACGCGCTTCTAAGGCTTTTTGGGCGGCCTCCCGGTTATATTCGGTTGCTTGTGCCAGAATGCGATCGCTCATATCAATCAAGCGCACTCGCCCTGCCTCACCCAGCACATCAGCAATCTTGCACGCCAGTTCAACACCTGTATAACCCGCACCCACGATGGCTACCCGAATTTTCTCTGAGCCGCTATTTTTAAGGGTTTGCAGGCGATCTTTCAAGCGGTAAGCATCGGTGATCGAGCGAAACTGGTAAGTCACTTCAGAGGCACCAGGAACGATCTCAGTGGGAGTTTCACCCCCAAATGACACGACGAGATAATCGTAAGTCAGCGTACTACCTCCTTGCAGGTGTACGACTTTCTCTTCTGAATTAATTTCTACAACTTTGCTCTGACAAAATTGAACGCCACTGCCAGCTAACAAATCTTGAAACTGAGGTGCGATTTCCCAGGTTTGTAGCTCGTCGCTGATGAGTTCGTATAACAAAGGAAGGAACAGAAAGCGATCGCTCTTATCAACCAAAACAATTTCAGGTCGATTTTGACTTGTCCAGGGCATCTGGCTAAGCCGCAAAGCAGTGTAAAGACCACCAAATCCACCACCCAGGATACAAATCCGAATTGGTTGCTGAGTCATAAGATCGTCCGTTCTGGGTTTCCCAACACAGTTCACTTACAGGATAACGCGCTTTCTGTTGGCTTTTAATCAAGCCTAAAAATCATAGGAGGGGGTTTCTCCCCTGGTTGCACCTGTTCAACCTCGTGATTAGATCAATAAGTGGTTTGGTGGATTCACCGAATCAGTAGATGTTGTTCATCATTCACTTTTCATTTCAACAATACTGATTTCCGTGATTCAACCCTGGTTTGCCTGTTGCAATTTAGCCATCCTTGTTGTGTAAAGCATCTATCTGACGACCCATGCGGCAATTTACTCTTGCTGTCTCGCTTATTGCTCTTTTCGCTTCATTTGCTGAGCCAGCCCAAGCTGGTAAAGAGGGCGTGCCTGGACGACGCACGGGGGGTGGTACCCGCCTCACCCAGTCGCGTATCAAAGTATCCAAAAAGCCGGTAGCACGGTTTCAGGCATTAACTTTCGCGTCTCGCACCAATTTACCAACATCGCTCAAAATTAAAGCTTTATATGGCTAATTATTCGCTGTATAAAGCTTACTATCAGAACCAAGATTTTAGATTAAAACTTTCATCGTAGAATCCACAACAAACTCCATCACAGCAGCAGAGTTTAGTGGTGACAAGTTTTTTCAAACATGATCGCATTCTGCTCAACGAAGTTTAGTGCAGCGGTCATAAAGCAACAGTAAAAACTGGTAAACGGGTAAATATAGCGGTAGTCATCTAGGTTAGGATGGGGTGCAGGGGTAGAACCCCTGGCTGAGGGCGCAGCCCCCACAACCCCCTTGATTTTCAATGTCCTAAACCAACTGGCGACAGCTATAAATAAAATCCCAGGTGTAGAACCGTCTGTGGTATGGTTTGGCACTGCTAAATCCCTACAATGGGATGACGTTTACCTGCAAATCCCTAAACGTGCAAAGCAGAGCTATATTTATTCTTCTAAAGCGACTTACCACGTGACTTTCCCATGTAGCTTCTGAAGCTGTTTTGCCTTGATCCCTGGAATTTGCTGCAAATCTTCGAGCGCGCGGAAGGGACGAATTTGGCGGGCAGAAATGATGCGTTGGGCAAGTTTTTTGCCAACTCCAGGCAGTGCTTCTAATTCTTTTTGGGTGGCTGTGTTGAGATTCACCAGGTTTGTGAGTTGAGGCGATCGCCCGTTCACTGCGGCTCTGCTCGGGCGGCTAGTTTGCGATGCTTGGGGTATGGGTGTAGTCGGACATGCGATCGCATGTTTCCCTGCTTTCTTGCGAATGGCACTGGGTAAGCCCACGATGGCATCGGTGTAGAGCCGCTCAAACTCCTGTTGGTAATGGGCCGCTACTGTTGGGCTGTAAACAATCAGCACAGTTTCATCGTTGCCACGATTGGCTGCTTCTGTCCAGTTGTGGGAGCCAGTCATCACAATTTGTCCATCCACAACGCCAAACTTGTGGTGCAAAAGGTCGCCAGGAGGCAGACGTGGCACTCCGACTGAGGTGATGGGTTGCTGCCAGGGACGGTTTTCGGCTTCTGGGCGACAATCCTCCTGGAGTGTCACACCCAGCATATCCAGAACTTCGCTATAGAACCCATTTGATATCTATTCATTGGCTAGGCGCTTGAGCATCAGGCGGATAAAGCAAAGATTGAGTTTCGCGGTCGCATGTGCCAGTGTCCGTTCAAAGTTCTTAACCAAACTTTTGCACCGCTCCATCCA
>DVDV01000422.1 GCA_015296075.1 Leptolyngbyaceae cyanobacterium M33_DOE_097
CCCCGCAGAGCTTCCAAGGCCACTTTCGCCTTAAATTGTGCACTGTATTGTTTGCGTTTTTTGCTCACAAGTTTCACCCTCCTTCCGGTTAACCCTTGTGTAGCTTAACCCTCTGTCCAGTTTTTAGGGTCCACTTCAGTTTCATTCAGTACGATAGAAATACACTGTTTCTTTTCTCAAATAAAATTTGGGTACATTAAATTTATTGCTCGACTGATACAAGCCTCCGAAACTTAAATCTTCTCTGCGGTAGTAGTTAAAAGTTCTGAATCACCCAGTCATGTTTCTTGAAACCATCTTTGATAACCCAGTTCTGTTTTTGCGAATCGTTTTGATTTTGATTCTTTCAATCACATTGCATGAACTGGCTCACGGCATTGCGGCGATCTCCCAAGGAGATGATACTCCCCAACAAAGCGGGCACTTGACCCTCAACCCAGTCGTACACATGGGTGTTCCCTCGTTGATTTTTCTTTGCTTGGCGGGTATTGCCTGGGGGCAAATGCCAGTTAACCCCAGTAAGTTTCGGCATGAGAAGTGGAGCAATATCATTGTGTCCGCCGCAGGGCCGCTGATGAATTTGCTGATTGCATTAATTTGCATCGGCCTGCTGAAAGTTTCTTCAGAGACAGGAATTCGTCAAATTTTGAGTACCGAGTTTTTGTATTTAGCGGCTTTGTACAACCTGGTATTAATGATATTTAACTTTTTACCGATTCCACCCCTGGACGGGTTTCATGTTTTTAGTGAATTCTTTCCCCGCTTAAAGCCGCTCCAGAACAGTCCCTGGGGGTTTGCAATCCTCATGATACTGTTTGTTAGCCCTGTTTTTAGCAGTGGTTTGTGGCTTACAGCAAGATGGATGATTGAATCTTTATCAGGTTAAAAGTGAGAGGGTGAGTAGTCTAAAATAACTTGATCTGTAGTTGAAAATAATATCTACTGCAGATAATTCGGGACTTCCCGAAAAATATGCAGCAATGGTAAATCTTGTCTCAACCATAAAATTCTAAAATAGAGCTGGTAGATTTATGGCATGAGGGGAGCGTTCAATGATTGAGGTTTCGGATTTAGGAAACGTTGGGATGGCTGTTTCACCGGACTGGCTTTTTCAGCATTTAAGTCAGCCTCAAATAGTCGTGATTGACTGTCGCTTCTCACTCATGCAACCCGACGCAGGTAGACAGCAATACTTAGGAGGCCATATTCCAGGTGCTTATTACCTGGACTTAAATCAAGACTTGTCTAGCTCTGTTCAACCTCACGGAGGCAGACATCCGTTGCCTGATGTTGAGCAACTTGCCCAAAAATTAGGGGTGATCGGTGTTGCAACGGCTCCTGAGCCAAGTTTTGTGGTTGTCTATGATGATAGCCGCTTGGGCTTTGCGGCGCGATTGTGGTGGTTACTGCGGTATTTAGGTTGCGATCGCGTCGCGGTTTTAGATGGGGGATTTGCAGCTTGGCAAGCAGCGGGCTTTCCAGTGAGTCAAGACGTACCAGTTGCTCAGCCCAAGCAGTTTACTCCTAAATTACGGCCTGAAATGGTCGTTAATATTGATACAGTCAAAGCCAGCCAAACAAAAGCAGGCATGATTTTAGTCGATTCGCGTGAAGCTGAACGTTTTCGAGGTGAGCGTGAGCCGATCGATCCAATCGCGGGTCATATTCCTGGAGCGGTCAACTATCCCTGGCAAGGAGTAACCGATGCCGCTGGAAAACTGCTTCCTGCCAGTCAGCAACAGGAACGTTGGGCCGCGATCCAAGATGCAGACGAGATTATTGTCTATTGCGGCTCTGGTGTTACGGCCTGTGTGAACTTACTATCACTAGAACTGGCAGGCATTCAAGGGGCAAAGCTGTACGCTGGTAGCTGGAGCGATTGGTGCAGTTACACAAACAATGATGTCGCGAAAGCTCCTACGCCTAAAGCAAACTAGACTCTACAGTGAAGAAATATAACTTCCTTCTCTGGATATCAAGTCCTTGTTTAATAAGTGTTTGAGCAGTTGATGCAAAAAAATTGCCAAAGTCCTTGAAATTACGCATTCAGAATCAAAGGGCGATCGCGCAGAATCGAATTAAATCTTCTGATGAATATCCAAAATGTTTCCCGAATCAACTATTGATCCGATTAAGCAAGCAGCCGTAACCGCTCTGACCGCTTCTTTTGTCGCTCAAGGGCATCCCGCTGAATATGCGACCCAGATGGCAACTGCCGCAATTTTTCAAGCTGATTTAGAGTTGCGCAATGCCCAAATGACACGGCTGTTGGGTTGGCTCAAACAAGAGCAACCAGAGGTCTATCCAATAGCGCTTTCCATCCTGGAGCAAACGCGCGAAGACTTTGAAAAACGAGTAGCCATAGGTTGATCACTCACTTCTGCTTCAGCACAACCAGGGTGATGTCATCATAAACTTTGCTATCGCCGATAAAATTTCTTACATCCTCGACGATCGCTGAGCGAATCTCACTAGCAGAGTGTTGCCAATACCGCTGAATGACAGTAATTAAACGATCAATTCCATAAAGTTGACGTTGGTTGTTTTCGGCTTCGGTAATCCCATCGGTATACAACACCACCCCATCACCGGGGCTAAGCTGAATTTGTTTTTGGGCAACAAAATCCGTAATGTCATCAACTAGCCCAATCGGGAAACCTAGCTCAAGTGTGTCAATCCGCTCAACTTCACCATTGGTGCGAACGAGAATCGCTTCTTCATGTTGCCCATAAAGGTGTAGCACTCCATCTTGGTAATCAATTAGCGCTAACGTCAGGTTCTTATCTGAGTTCATCCGTTTGGCATTTTGGTAGATGACTCGGTTTAGGGCACTCAATGCTTTCACGGGGTCGTGCTCATTGACGGCCTGTAAGGTTCTGACAGCAGTTTGCGTCATAATCATCAGCACACCGCTTTCAAGTCCATGCCCCGTAACATCTCCAATACCAATTTTGATCTGCTGATTGTTCCGCAAAACATCGTAATAATCACCACCAACTTCTGCAGCGGCTTCCATAAAGCCAGCAATATCCAGTGGTGCAATTTGAGTTAGCTCCTTTTCTTTCGGCAAGATCATTTCTTGCAATTTACGAGCTACATTGAGTTCTGCACTCATCCGCACATTTTCAGCTTTAAGTTTGTTATTGAGTAAACTAATTTCGGTATTGGCAGCTTTGAGTTCTGCTGTTCGGTTTTCAACGCGAGTTTCCAGTTCTTTGTTGACTTGTTCTAAAGCCGCAAAAGATTCACGTAGTTGGACTGCCATTTGGTTAAACGATCGCCCTAACGTTTCTAACTCACGAATGCCCTGCACATTGACTAGGCGATCAAGGTTGCCTTGCGCGATCGCTTGACTTGCTTCGCTCAAATTGAGTATCAAACGCGTGATGCGGCGAGAGATGAAAATACCGGCGGCAGTAGCCAAACCCAACGTCAACAAACACAAAAGCGCTGTATTTCGAGCGTTTGTATTGATTTGCTCCATAAAATCCGCTTCAGGAATCACCACCACTGAGAGCCAATCAATTCCATGGGTGTCTTGAATCGGAGAGACTTCGACAAATACGCGATCGCGATTAACCTTAAAACTGAGCTGCTCTGGTTGGTTAATTTTTTGAAGATCTCCAAATCTCTGATAAAGCTGTTGTGTTGTTGTTTTTGTAATTAAGTTTGTACTTTTATCGGCTGCGATCGGTTCTGGTTTATTAGCTTGATTTAAGGCGTATGGTTTATCTGTAGTTGAGGTTGCAATTAATGTGCCGGACCGTTCAATCACAAAACTTTGGCCCGTTTTTCCAACTTTCAATTCTCTCAAAAATTCACTAATCGTTAATAACGATAAATCGGTTGCAAAAATAGCCGTCAGATTGCCTGATTCGTCATACAAGGGGTTTGTTGCTGTAATGCCTAAAGACGGTGGATTGAAAAAGGTGTAAACAGGTGACCAAATTGGTTTCCGGGCTTTTACTGTGCTTTTATACCAAGGGCGTTTACGTGGATCGTACCTGCGATCTGTAACACTACTAATATCAAATCCGGTTAATTAGCCGTAGTTAGCCGACCGCCTCTGCCCACCAGTAAAAGTTTGTTAGCCCTCGGATAAAGTTGGTGCGTTGCAGCAAGCCCCGACAGCGGTGGGCCGTGACGGCTTCCAATTCGTCCAAATC
>DVDV01000379.1 GCA_015296075.1 Leptolyngbyaceae cyanobacterium M33_DOE_097
GATTTGGACGAATTGGAAGCCGTCACGGCCCACCGCTGTCGGGGCTTGCTGCAACGCACCAACTTTATCCGAGGGCTAACAAACTTTTACTGGTGGGCAGAGGCGGTCGGCTAACTACGGCTAATTAACCGGATTTGATATAACCTTTACTTCCCTCGATTCCCCTACGAAATAGTGCTATGGCGAAATTCTACAAGTCCCTGACGGATGAGCTGAAACAGTTTATTTCTGAACAGCAAATGTTTTTTGTGGCGACAGCTCCCCTCAGTGCAGATGGCAGGGTTAACGTCTCGCCTAAAGGCTTAGATAGCTTTCGAGTGCTGTCTCCTAACCAGGTGGCTTACCTTGACTTGACGGGCAGTGGCAATGAAACCTCGGCTCACCTGCTGGAAAACGGTCGTATTACGATTATGTTTTGTGCGTTTGCTGGAGACGCCTGCATTCTCAGGCTCTACGGTCATGGCACGACTGTTTTACCCGACACCCCTGAATGGGAAGCCTTGTTTCCAACGTTTAATCCCCTACCGGGTGCCCGACAAATTATTCTGATGGATGTGGAACAGGTTCAAACTTCCTGCGGATTTGGTGTTCCGTTGTATGAACCTGTGGGCTACCGAGAAAAACTTGTAAAGTGGGCTGCGCAAAAAGGGCAAAGCGGGGTGCGGGAATACCAACAGAAGAAAAACCGCGTTAGTATCGATGGTCTGCCAACTCCCCTGGGTGAAGCACTGCCACCGCTAGAGGTGGAGCCACAGCCGACTGAGGTTTTACCTGTGTCTACTGCTGCTGATGCTGAGGTGAGATCGGGCACTGTCTAAGGGGTGAAGACGCCAACTGGAAATCTAAAAGATAATCGGTGACGAAAGGCTTAATCTTAGAGACAAGTGAATTTATGTAACAAGGTTTTTTCATTTTCCTAACTACTCAGACTTGCACTGGATCCGGCTTGACTCGACAATCTGGCCTTGCATTACTGTTTTAGTTGGGTTTGATTCAATCACTTGAGCAAAAATGAGACTTTTCAGTTCGGGTGTTCTACTATGAACCTACACCACCGATACGAAGCGTAAAACGGTACAATCGTTAAGAACTGTTTCTATCAGCCCCTATGCCCAAGCGTGCGAAAGAATCGGAGCGTTCAGCATCAACAGCCACTAAAAATGGCAATGCGCTACATCCACCTGTCAGCCTAAATTGCATCCGCATTCGGGGGGCGCGCCAACACAACCTGAAGAACGTTGACCTGGAGCTTCCCCGCGATCGCCTGATTGTCTTTACTGGGGTTTCTGGTTCTGGAAAATCGTCGTTGGCGTTTGACACCATTTTTGCTGAGGGGCAGCGACGTTATGTTGAGTCGTTGAGTGCGTATGCCCGTCAGTTTTTAGGGCAGGTTGATAAGCCGGATGTTGATGTGATCGAGGGGTTGAGTCCGGCAATTTCGATCGACCAAAAATCAACCTCGCATAATCCGCGATCGACGGTTGGTACGGTCACAGAAATCTATGATTACCTCCGACTGCTCTATGGTCGGGCGGGGGAACCTCATTGTCCGGTGTGCGATCGCTCGATTGCGCCACAGACCATTGACCAGATGATTGACCGGATTATGGAATTGCCGGATCGCACCCGTTTTCAAATTTTGGCTCCGGTGGTGCGTGGCAAAAAGGGCACCCATAAGAAAACGCTGTCTAGCCTTGCTGCCGAGGGCTTTGTGCGAGTGCGGATTGATGGCGAAGTGCGGGAGTTGGGCGACGCGATCGAGCTGGATAAGAATCAACAGCACACGATCGAAATCGTGGTCGATCGCTTGATTAAAAAAGAAGGGGTTGAAGAACGGTTGGCTGACTCGCTGGCAACCTGCTTAAAGCATTCGGGTGGAATTGCCATTATTGACCTGGTGCAAGACAAGGATGCTGAAGGGACGCAGGCGGCTGGCAGTAATGTTGTCGAGTTATCACGGGGCCAAAAACTGAAAGCGGCTGAAAAAGGCGGAGATTATGGCGCAACTGAGCTAGAACCCGAAGCTCCGACCGCGCTTGTCTTTTCAGAAAATTTTGCCTGTCCTGAACATGGCGCTGTGATGGAAGAACTGTCGCCACGTCTGTTCTCGTTTAACTCACCCTATGGTGCTTGTCCCAACTGTCACGGTCTGGGCAACCATCGCAAATTCTCGGCTGAGTTGGTGATTCCTAATCCAGAGTTGCCTGTATACGCGGCGATCGCTCCCTGGTCCGAAAAAGACAATACCTATTACCTCTCGTTACTGTGCAGTGTCGCGGCGGCCTTCAAGTTTGATATTCAAACTCCCTGGGGCAAGCTCTCGAAAGAGCAACAAACGGTATTGTTGCACGGCTCTAAAGACCCCATCTGGATTGAAGTTGACTCGCGCTACCGCGAAAATAAGGGCTACAACCGTCGCTATGAGGGCATTTTGCCGATGCTGGAGCGGCAATACAATGAGTCCAGCTCTGACGTTTATAAGCAAAAACTGGAACAGTACCTGGTTGAGCAACCCTGCGAAGAGTGCGGTGGTAAGCGTTTGAAGCCAGAGGCGTTAGCGGTTCGGTTGGGTCAATATCGCATTAGTGATTTGCTCTCTGTATCGATTCGAGAGGGGCTGAACCGGGTTAACAGCATGGAACTCAGCGCAAGGCAGGCGCAGATTGCAGATCTGGCACTGCGAGAGATCAAGTCTCGCCTCCAATTTTTGCTGGATGTGGGTCTGGACTATCTCACCCTCGATCGCACCGCGATGACTCTGTCTGGGGGTGAGGCTCAGCGGATCCGTTTGGCAACTCAGATTGGCGCGGGTCTGACTGGGGTTCTCTACGTGCTTGATGAACCGAGCATTGGTCTACATCAACGCGATAACACTCGCCTGCTCAACACCCTATTTAAGTTGAAAAATTTGGGTAACACTTTGATTGTGGTGGAGCATGACGAAGAGACGATTCGAGCGGCTGACTATCTGGTAGATATCGGCCCTGGTGCGGGCATTCATGGGGGGCGGATTGTTGCTCATGGTCAACTCGACGATATTCTCACTTCGCAGGAGTCGTTGACGGGGGCTTACCTGTCGGGCCGTCGGGTGATTGAAACTCCGGCTCAACGTCGCTCAGGCAACGGGCGATCGCTCAAAATTCGAGATGCGCATCGCAATAATCTGAAGCAGGTCAGTGTTGAAATTCCGTTGGGCAAGCTGGTTTGTGTGACGGGCGTATCTGGTTCTGGTAAATCAACCCTGATCAACGAGCTACTCTATCCAGCTATTCAGCATCACTTTGGCCAAAAGATCCCGCAACCGAAAGAAATGAAGGAAGTGGCTGGCTTAAATGCGCTGGATAAGGCGATCGTGATTGACCAGTCTCCAATTGGTCGCACTCCGCGATCGAATGCAGCCACCTATACTGGCGTGTTTGACATTATTCGCGATGTCTTCTCTGAAACGATTGAGGCTAAAGCACGCGGCTACCGACCCGGACAATTTTCTTTTAACGTCAAAGGTGGACGTTGTGAAGCCTGTGCTGGTCAGGGCGTTAACGTGATTGAGATGAATTTCTTGCCAGACGTTTATGTGCAGTGCGAAGTCTGCAAAGGTGCCCGCTATAACCGTGAAACGCTGCAAGTCAAATTTAAGGGCAAATCCATTGCGGATGTGTTGAGCATGACCGTTGATGAAGCCCTGGAATTTTTCAAAAACATTCCGCAGGCGGCGACCAAGCTCCAAACGTTATCGGATGTGGGCTTAGGTTACATTCGCCTGGGGCAGTCAGCACCGACTCTATCGGGTGGAGAAGCCCAGCGGGTCAAGCTGGCTACTGAGTTATCTCGACGGGCAACGGGTAAGACGCTTTATCTAATTGACGAGCCGACGACGGGACTTTCTTTCTACGATGTCCACAAACTTTTGGATGTGATGCAACGCCTGGTTGACAAGGGCAACTCGATTCTCGTGATTGAACACAATTTGGATGTGATTCGATGCTCTGATTGGATCATTGACCTGGGCCCAGACGGGGGAGATCGCGGTGGTGAAATTGTCGCGGTTGGTACTCCTGAAGAGGTTGCTGAAAGCCCCAACTCCTATACCGGGCAGTACTTGAAGCAAGTGCTAGAGCAATATCCACCAGTTGAACAGCGATCGGCTTAACCTCTGTTAGCTAGAATCGCGAGTCCAGCAGTCACTCCAAAAAGTGAAGATGAACTGAGTCGCTTTATGAATTCTTTCAAGTTAGAGAAAAGTAATTTGACAAGTAAACTTAAAGCTCCGTTAAGACAACTGCTGCACACGGTAGGAGAGTGGGCTAAACTAAATGTGCAAGTTAATATTGGTCAGGCTGATCACGGAGATTTAAGGTCTAGCCGTGTATTGGCTTGGGCATCTTTAATTAGTTAAGTGGGCTATAAACCGTGTAGAAAAGTAAATTTCCTTGCTTGAGAGAAATACAAGGTTCAGTCAAGTTGAATTTACTTTCTTCAAAAACCTTGGTTTTATATCATTTTGTTTCTTAATTCCGTTAAATTCTAAATTTTTCTACTGCGGTTGATAAAAACGATGGTTTTCTAAAGAGAATTATTCTCACAGCTAGCCAGTCCCTTCATCTACGACTTTAATGAGAGCTAACACGTTCAATAACTCCTCTCCAAGTTGTCCAGTTTGTCACTCTAACCGGGGCGATCGCTCACATCGCTCAATTACTGGGTTGTTGACCTGCCAGCACTGTCGAGAAAGACTTGTTGTGTCGTGGAGTGGGCATTACGTTCGCGATCCCTTCATCACTAAACAACGGCAAACAGAGCTACTTTTGCGTCGGCGTAGTCATCCCCTCGCTCGTATTTGGCGCAATCTCAACCAACCGCTTTCTTTACTCTTATTTACAGCTCTCGGCAGCGCAATTTGCATCGGATTTGCCTCAATTTTGTTACCAGATGTTCCCGAACCTGCGATTAATCAGCAACATCCTACCCACAAAGATATTCAATCGCCTTAGCGGATACTCTTTCTGCGTCAATCTTTTGGGAAATGTCTCGATCGGCCGCTACCTAACATTCTCATAACTCTTAAAGAAATAGCTTTGAAGTAATTGTTCGCTGTTAGAGATCAACGAGGGCTTGTCACGCAGTTCGGGAATTTCAACACACAACTAAACAGAAAATCTTTCTTCTTAAAGAGCATTTTTGAGCATCCTAATGTGTTGCTATCTTTGCGTCGAGGCGACAAAAAATGCTTGTCTTTTGACAAAAAAGAGATTGTTTTTGTCTGAAACTCTGTTTGAAAAATTTTGATCACGATAATTGGGGCAACAATTAGCTATCGTGATCCTATTTGGATTGTGAGCGAACTTTTGGCAGAGAAAGGCTGTCGCAACTCTTCCCTTTTACAAATGAATTGGGTCTGCTGTCTATGCAAACCGATTTTTTAAGTCAGCCCTCGATTTGCCATTTACTCAAAACAGTCCCGGTTCAACTATTGCGCCGTGGGAATGAGATTGGCTACGGTTGGGCGATCGCGCAAAAAATTGCGGCGCTCAACCGTGTCTCAGCTCAAGTCGCAGCTCAACATCTCCTGCCGTTGATTCACCATTCCCTTGCCGATTCCGAGTTTCCAACCTGGCTTTCTGTTCCAGCGCATGTCTTACCGCACCTGCAAGTAACTGCAGGGGAAACAGGACTGATTCGACTGGTGCTAACCGACATCGCGATCGCAGGTTGGTGTGAATGGGTTCTACAGATCCCCGGCGAATTTTTTGCCAAACCAGTTCCCGCTAAAGGTGAACTCTCCCCAACCCTCGAATTTCGGTTACAGCATAGCCATGCCCGCTGTTGCTCACTGTTACACCTGGCCCAACGCGAAGGCAGGCTCCTTAATTTACAAACCGCTACGGGATATTACCAGTGGGTTGAGAGTCAACCCGTTGCTTGGCTTGATCCTGCTCAAATTCTGCTGCTTCAACATCCGAGTGAGACGCAACTGATAAGAGTGCTGTTTCACGGTATCCATTCCTGGCAGGCATCCGCACCCATAACATTTCAACAACGCGTGAAAATTGCTGATTCTCTGGCGACTGCCTTTCAAAACTTTCATCGCGATCGCCCCCTTTGGGTGAACTGTTCCGCTCAGGCACAAAAAATACAATTGGCACAACTTGCCCTGCTCACCCTGACTCAAAATGTATTGTATGGAGTCCTATCTTCTCTCGCGATCGCAGCTCCAGCAGAGCTTTGAACTCGCAGCTATAGCTCAAGATTTATGTCTCTTTGCAACATGTTTGTTAATTTTCTCTCGTTATACTTAAGCGAAATTTGTACCAAAGCAAATAAAGATAACTTTTTTTAATGGAGTACTGGGTGACAAACCTGGTTTCATAGGCTATCGTTCTAATGTGTGAGGAGCGAACCAGCGAGGGCGTTGAGACGAAACACGGACAGTACTCAGCGCCCTTTCTGACGTTTAAAGGTGATTTAAGTTCCTCAATTTATCTTTTTGAGTTTTCAGGTTTCTGTATTATTTGAGTAGTGTTACTGCTTTGAGCTTGTAAGCAGACCATCAACAGATGCTCTTGATAAAAATTCAGATATATGCATTGCCTCAGAGCAGTCGCTAGTAGTCTACGGTGTAAGGCTGTTTATCCTTTACGGCTTCAGTCATTGGCATCAGTTGTTAGTCATTAGCGAATGACCAATGATCGGTGACTAATGATTGATGACCAGTAACGAATAGAATTGGTCAATACTCTGCTGGTACAGCTAGATCTTCGGCGTCATCCAAAAACCTGCAAAGTTGGTGCCCTTCGTTTAAGCGGAAAGTCATACGCTAACTCGAAAGACCTGTGGTAATATTAGAAACTGCGACTTTTAACGTTCATCAGTTACTAGGAAGACAAACGACCCATGCCTCTGTTGCAACAGCGCAAGCAAGAAATTATCTCCGAATATCAGGTTCACGAGACAGACACAGGATCTGCCGAAGTTCAGGTTGCGATGCTGACTGAGCGCATTAACCGCCTCAGCACCCATCTTAGAAGCAACAAAAAAGATCATGCTTCTCGCATGGGCTTGATGAAAATGATTGGTGCCCGTAAGCGTCTGCTGGGCTACATTCAGAAGAAGGATGAGCAGCATTATCGCGATTTGATTGGTAAGCTCGGCATCCGTGGTTAGAGGAGCTTTTTATGTCCTCCCAACCTAATCAAGATTCGGCGAGTGATAAGGCGAAAGACGCGTCTAAGCGTGATAGTCTGCCTTTTGAGCCAGCCTCAAAGAAGAAAAAGCCTCCTAAAAAGTCGGTGTCTGCCTCAGCTTCAGCCAGTTCTCAGGTTGCACCCGTAGCCCGCAAAAATGCGATTCCTGAAGTTGTGAGTCGGCGCATGGCTCAACGCATGGCAGCTTTTTGTGGTATCCCTACCTTTCTAGGCATGATGACCTTTGTGGTCAGCTATTTCATTGTCAAAAATCAGATTTACAAGCTACCCAACAGCGCTGTTTTGCTGGTCAGCTTGGGCTTTTTTGGGTTGGGAGTTTTGGGGCTTAGTTACGGTGTATTTTCTGCATCCTGGGATGAAGCCCGTGAAGGCAGTTGGCTTGGATTAGAGGAATTCAAGACCAATTTTTCTCGTACCCTTTCTTCCTGGAAAGAGGCGAGAGAACAAGCACGTGCCCAGCAATCCGGTGGCAACGAAGGATAGTTAAGTTTTCCTGACGGTTTTGATTCGAAGTGATCAAACCGTTTTTCATTTTGAGATGCTGAAGAGAGACGTGTGATTCGCCCAGTGCAACCCTTAACGTACCAAATCTACAATTCATACGATTCATCAAAATAGATAGGAATACTCGCCATGATCGTTGTCATGAAAGTTGGTTCTCCGGAGCCTGAAGTCGCTAGAGTTTGCGAAGAGTTGAAGGGTTGGGGATTAAGCCCTGAAAAAATTGTTGGGAGACATAAAGTTGTTCTCGGTTTGGTGGGGGAGACGGTTGCACTCGATCCACTTCAGATTCAAGAAATTAGCCCCTGGATTGAAGAAGTGCTGCGGGTTGAGAAGCCCTATAAGCGTGCCAGTCGAGAGTACCGTCATGGCGAACCAAGCGAAGTGATTGTCAACACTCCAGCGGGGCCAGTTCCTGTTGGCGAGCATCACGCGATCGCGGTTGTTGCAGGGCCTTGCTCGGTTGAGAACGAAGAGATGATCGTTGAAACAGCCAAGCGAGTTAAGGCAGCAGGCGCACATTTTTTACGGGGTGGTGCTTTCAAGCCTCGGACCTCACCCTATGCCTTTCAGGGACATGGTGAAAGTGCCCTCTCGCTGTTGCAAGCCGCTAAAGATGCGACTGGCTTAGGGATCATTACTGAATTAATGGATGCCGCCGATCTCGACGCTCTGGCAGAAGTAGCGGACGTGATTCAAGTCGGTGCCCGCAATATGCAAAACTTTTCCTTGCTGAAAAAAGTGGGCGCTCAAGACAAGCCCGTTCTGCTGAAGCGCGGTATGTCGGCAACGATTGAAGAGTGGCTAATGGCTGCTGAGTATATTTTGGCTGCTGGCAATCCCAACGTGATCCTTTGCGAACGTGGAATTCGCACCTTTGACAGCAAGTATGCTCGCAATACTCTTGATTTGGCTGCAATTCCCGTTCTGCGGACGCTGACTCACCTGCCCATCATGATTGACCCAAGCCACGGCACGGGTAAGTGGGAGTATGTACCAGCCATGGCAAAAGCGGCGATCGCAGCTGGAACAGACTCACTCATGATCGAGGTTCACCCCAACCCTGCTAAAGCTCTCTCTGATGGGCCACAGTCCTTAACGCCTGATCGCTTCGACCTGTTGATGCAAGAGTTGGCAGTTATTGGCAAGGTTGTCGGACGTTGGGATATTCAACCTGCTATGGCTACGGTTTAGCCCTGATCCGCTCCTTTTTTCTGAAACGGTTGCTTAAGCCTAGTTTCGGAATGTGATTTATTCCTTAAACTGAACTTAAGTGGCAGGAGAACAAGTGTCCTCCTGCATTTTTTTGACTGAACTAAGGGAACTCTAAAAGAGAAAGTTTGGTTGAGACAATCCATGTCCCTTAGTTTTGCGTATCTATCTCAAGGCAAGCTATATATTCAAACGGCAAATGGTAGTCGTGAGATTGAGAGTGAGTTTGGTCAAACGGTGCAAGAACGAACCTTGACCATGCAACGCCGTAAAGCCTGGAAAAACAAGGGCATTATGGAAATGATGTTGCCGCCTGGGGCACTGGAGCAAATGCGGCAGCAACCCGAAGCAACGGTCAATATTGCAATTAGTAGCGTTTGTGTCGAAGCCGAAAATCAATTACTTTACGCGTTAGAAGCCGGTGATGTCGGTGGCATTTTTGGCTTTGATTTGAATCGCGATCGCGAAGAACGATTATTTCACAATACCGACTTTCGAATTGGTGAGCTTGACTTTAACCGAGATCGCCAACTCATTGCCTGTACCGTGACGCATCGCACTGGTATCAGCAACATTGCCCTCATGCCACGTCAAGGACTACGCCCAAATGAAGTGACCGAAGGAGACTCTATTGACCTCGCTCCCCGGTGGATACCTGGCAAACACAAAGCACTGGTCTATCAATCGGCTGGGCTTGGACGCAGCAGCGAAGGCTATGTGTGCGATCGCGCGCCTTTCACGATTGAGAAGCTTGATTTCGATCAGCAAGAGGTCGTTACTTTGGCTAATGACCCAAAATCAGATTTGCTATCACCTCAAATTGGTCATGATGGCTTGCTGTATTACATTCGCCGCCCCTACCAGGCTCGCCATAAAGGATTTAACCTCCTGCACTGGCTTAAAGAAATTTTGCTGATACCATTTCGCCTGGTGTATGCCATTTTTCAATGGCTTAACTTCTTTTCTCAAATGTACACTGGCAAGCCATTGATGGCCGCAGGTACACGCCAAACCGTTGAACCAAAACAAATCAAAGCTTGGGGTGATTGGATCACACCCGAAACGATGCGCGATCGGCGCTTTGGAGAACCCGACGCCCCTTCCCTTGTGCCACGCACCTGGCAACTGATGCGACAAGCAAATCAGGGTACTCCTGAACTATTGGCAGAAGGTGTACTGAGCTATGACCTGACAACTGATGGTACCCTTCTCTACACCAACGGCAGTGCTATTTATGCCATCTACTCCGATGGGAAAAAGGACCGACTGGGCGCATCCGGAGGTTGGGGGAGTACGGGGCGGATTAGCGAGAATAGAAGAGGATACAAAAAAGGGGCACCCAGTGGGTGCACCCCAATCAATTAAGTTCTAGATCTATGCTAACGCTTTCAGACGTCGTTGTTTCA
>DVDV01000268.1 GCA_015296075.1 Leptolyngbyaceae cyanobacterium M33_DOE_097
AAGGCCACTTTCGCCTTAAATTGTGCACTGTATTGTTTGCGTTTTTTGCTCACAAGTTTCACCCTCCTTCCGGTTAACCCTTGTGTAGCTTAACCCTCTGTCCAGTTTTTAGGGTCCACTTCAAAGATTTGATTCAACTGATCGCTTTCATTCAGATACAGAACCCGCGCCTGAACATCCGTCAAACATTCCATCTCATATGGTTGAATTCTGGTGAGAGATGGCCCGATGACATCCCCTTCCCCCCAAAAGCCCAGCGCGATGATCGTACCATCGTCTGTCAGGGTGTATGTACGCACAGCACCTGACTCAATTTGCCAAAGCTGGTTGCAACGCGAAGACACATACTCTCGCCGCTTAAACGACTGAAGGGATAAACCCTCTGACCTAGCCAGCACTAAATTAGAACTTACCATTGGGACTGTTAAGGGAGATGCTAAAAGAGAAACCCATCGGCGCTTGCCCAACTACGCTGATATTTCAGGATTATCAGGTAGAAGGGACAACTGGCCTGTATTAGACTGAGTTTGGAGGATCCAAGCTCATTTTCCTGGAATGATGTAATTGATTTTGTTGCCTGTGGATCTCAGTAACCAAGTTAGGCATTTCCTGTCGGCAGGTTGGGCAAAACCAGTAAACTCCGGAATTGCGAATATGGCGTAAAAGATTGCCTTTGCAACAAGGACAATCGTTCATAGGCATCCCACTCCTACATTACTGAGAACGATAACAGTGTTCACGGTTCACAAGCCGTCAGACAGGCTCTTCTATTTTTGACAATAATTCTCAATAAGTCAAGGTGAAGACAAAAATTATAGGGTGTTTCTATGGCTCTGAAGCTTCAGCCCTGTTTAGCAGTGGCAGAGTTTTAGCTCTAATTTCTCAGAAAAGAAATTAGAGCGTTCCTGGCAAGGAAGATTAGAGAGTGAAAAATGGGAAGTGGTTTAGTACAGGTTGCAAATGTCTAATTCGTCAATATCATCCACAGCTTTATGAATTTTGTACTGCTTGACAGGTTGAGTCATGATTGCAATGACAGTCTCAATGGGAGGGCATCCTGGTTCTTTAATATCATCCACAGCTTTATGAATTTTGTACTGCTTGACAGGTTGAGTCATGATTGCAATGACAGTCTCAATGGGAGGGCATCCTGGTTCTTTGCAAGTTAATTGGCTGATGGAAATTGGAATGTCAGGGTTAACATTTAAGATGCGATAAACCCAGTTTTTAATATCTTGGACCTTCTCTGGGTTTGCTTTGGGTTTATCCTGTGAAAATAAGTTCATGACATCGCTCCTGTTTTTATCCATGCTTCAAGACACGCATCCGGGGCAGTACCATTGCCGTTAAAAAAATCGCCAACTGGGTTGCCACAATGCTGGGACCAGACGGTAAATTGAACGCCGCAGAAATTACCATGCCAATCACCGCACTTAACGCCCCTAATCCTGCTGATAGCACCACGTAATTTGTGAATGTTCGGCTCAACAAGCGGGCGGCGCAGGCAGGAATCACCACAAACGCACTCACCAGCAACACCCCGATCGCCTTAATCGAGATTCCCACCACCAAGGACAACAAGACAATAAATGTCGTTCGGTGAAGGGATACGGAGACGCCACGGGCGATCGCCAACGGTTCGTGCAAGGTCAGCAACATCTGGGTTCGCAACGTCAGACCAATAAAGACGATACACACCAGCAACAACACTGCGCTAAAGATTAAATCCAGTTCTCGCACTGCCAGAATATCGCCAAACAATAGGTTATTCAGTCCGCCTTTGTACTGTCCGACAAAGCTGAGGGTGATGATAGCGATCGCCAGCGATGAAGAATAAATGATATTCAGCAATGCATCTGTCCATAAGCGAGTTCGTTCCAACAGATATGTGACTCCCAGCGCAAAGCAGACGGCAAAGGGCAACAAGACAACCGATGGGTTAATTCCGATTAGTAAGCCAATGCTGATGCCCAACAAAGCTGAATGCCCCAAAGCATCACTGAAGAAAGACAACTGGCGCAGAATTGTGAAGCTCCCCAACATTCCACCCATTACCCCCGTGAGGATGCCACCCAAAAGTGCCCGTTGCATAAAGGGAAGTTGGAACAGTTCGATGATGCGGGAAAGTTCAGTCATGGGGAGTGGGGAGTGGGGAAAATTAAGGGAGTGGGGAGTGGGGAGTGGGAAGAATAGGGAAAGAGGTTTAGGCTATTGGGATGTACGTGATGGCAGTTGGGAAGATTCAGTCTTATCGGGATTTGGAAGTTTGGCAGCAGGGGATGGGGTTGGCGGAAAATTGCTATCGCCTGACAAGAACATTTCCGAAAGAAGAAGTTTATGGCATGGTTTCACAAATTCGGAGAGCAGCGGTTTCAATTCCAGCCAATATTGCTGAAGGCTATGGACGAGAGTATCGCAACCAGTACATCCAGTTTCTTCGGATTGCTCAGGGTTCTCTAAAAGAGCTAGAAACCCATATTTTGCTTGCCGCGCGTGTTGAACTAATCACCACACAAACAGCTCAACCAATCCTCTCTCAATGTGAATCTACAGGCAAATTGCTCCGCGCCCTCCTCCGCGCTCTCCAAAAAACTTGACAGTTCCCCCATTCCCCATTGCCTACTCCCCTCAATGCTGATGGCGATAGCGGACAAATTCAGACCCATAGGCAGTAGAGAGATTATCGGGGGAAAGGGCGACTTCTGGGATTCCCTGACAGAGTAAGGTGCGATTGAGGCAGAGGACGCGATCGCAGTGGCGGCGCACCATATCTAAATCATGGGAAATTTGCAGAATTGCCCAGCCTTGCTCCCGTTTGAGTTGATAGAGCAGTTGGTAGAATTCTGATTCACCCCGCACATCTAATCCCGCTGGAGCCTCATCCAGGATCAACAAACGACGGGGACGCACCAGACAGTAGGCCAGGAGTACCCGCTTGGTTTCGCCACCCGACAGCCCACTGATTAACTGATGGCTAAGATGGGCAGCATCGACCCGTGCCAACGCTTCACGAATGGCATAACGCCGGTTTCTCCGATTTGCCCAGGGTACCTGGAACCCTAACTGATCCCATCCCAGTCCTACCAGTTCTTCGACAGTGATAGGAATACGGCGATCGAACAGAAAGTTTTGCGGCAAATAAGCAATTTGCTGACGGATGGCAGGCGCAAGAAAACCGCGACGAGACAGAGGTTGTCCCAGGATAAAAACATCCCCTGTTTGTCGGGGTAGAATACCCAAAATCGCTTGCACCAGCGTACTTTTACCCGCGCCATTGGGTCCAACGATCGCCGTATCAGTTCCTGTCTCTAACGCAAACGAGACATCCTGCACGGCTGCATAAGTCTCCCGGTAAACCGTCAGGTGTTCGATCTCTAACACAATGTCTGACAAACCAGCCTCCTAAAACCTTACCCCGACACGTTGGGGGATAACGGCAGGTTGGGGTGTCCAGAGTGGCAGAAAAGACTGGGTTGATTGTCCTGTAAATGCCGTCACCAACGTTTTGACATTCTGCCGCATGGTGGAGAGATAGTGATCCGGTTGGAGTGCTTCATTTCCTCCCGTTTCGAGTGGGTCAAAGGTACTCACCCGCACGTTCAAATCCTTTGCCAGAGCAGCAAAAGCATCCTGCCCACTCTGGGGTTCGGTCAGGAGTATCTTTAAATTCGTTTTTTGCACCGTATCCATGACTCGTTTCACATCATCCGGAGAAGGGTTACCTTCTGGTACATCAACTAAGAACGTTGCCTTCAAGTTATAGCTTTGGGCAAAGTAGGGCGCAAAGTCGTGAAAGGCAACAAAAGTTTTCCCGGCATATGGTTGCAGCAGTTTGGTTATTTCGGCATCCAAATCCCGTAACTTCTGAATGTAGTCAGACGCATTCGCGGTATATACGTCTTTTCCTGCTGGATCAGCCGCAATCAGCCCATCCCGAATGTTTTCTACCTGCCGAATTGCCCGCTTTGGATCCAGCCAGATATGGGGATTGTATTTTCCATGATCATGTCCATGTCCGGCTTCAGCTTTTTCATTTGCGCCATGATCGTGGTCATGGTCATGGGCTTCCCCTTCGATTGATTCTGTCGTAATGGTCTGTACACCCTGACTGGTATCAATCACCTTCAGGTTTGCATTCCCTGCATTTTTAACCAGATCCTCCAGAAACTCCTCCATCTCTAGCCCGTTCTGCACCAGCACATCGGCTTTTGCCAACCTCTGAGCATCTTCCGGCTTTGCTTGATAATCATGGGGACCGACATTGGTAGGTAACAGTTGTGTGACTTCAGCGCGATCGCCCGCCACCGCTTTTGTAAATTGCGTGATGGGCAGGAAGGTCGTCACCACCTGCAACTCATCTGCTGTCGCCGCCGGAGACGCATCTGATTGAGGCGATTCAGAACTCGAAGGCGTATTGGTTGCACAACTTCCCAAGGTGACCGCGATTGAAGATATCACAGCAATATGCAATCGACGAACAATACTGCGCGATCGTTTTAACTCTGTTTTAAGTTCGCTCATTTTGAACATCCTCATGTATCACATAAAAAGCAGAACTGTGAAGCAGTCAAGGAGTGGAACAGTGAAGCAGTAGCATCAACCCTTTACCTCATCACCTCTACTCCCTACTCCCCACTCCCCACTCCCCACTCCCTACCCCCTCACCCCTGCAACATCAACGCCACATCCTTTGCAAAGTACGTCAAAATCAAATCTGCCCCGGCTCGCTTCATACTGGTCAGCGTTTCCAGAACCACCTTTTTCTCATCAATCCAACCCTGTTCCGCAGCGGCTTTAATCATTGCGTACTCGCCACTGACGTTATAGGCTGCAACAGGTAGATTAGTGTGCTGTTTGATCTGACAAATAATATCCAGATATGCCAGCGCAGGCTTGACCATTACAATGTCGGCACCCTCTGCAATATCGAGAGCTACTTCCTTAATGGCTTCTCTCGAATTCGCGGCATCCATTTGATAGGTCTTCTTATCACCAAACTTGGGTGCAGAATCCAGAGCATCCCGAAACGGACCATAGTAAGCAGACGCATATTTGGCAGAGTAAGCAAGAATGCCCACATTGATCCAACCTTCTGCATCTAGTGCTTTGCGAATCGCACCCACGCGACCATCCATCATGTCTGAAGGCGCAACAAAATCGGCTCCGGCTTCTGCCTGAACGAGTGCCTGTTTCACCAGCACAGCAACCGTTTCATCGTTGAGAATTTTGCCATCCTGCACAATGCCGTCATGCCCCTCACTGCTATAGGGATCGAGGGCAACATCGGTAATGACCAGCACATCGGGAACAGCTTGTTTAATAGCTCGTACCGCACGCGGAATTAAGCCATCCGGGTTATAACTCTCAGTTCCGACATTGTCCTTCTGCTCATAGGGAATCAGGGGAAATAGGGCGATCGCACCAATTCCCAACTCATCCGCCTGCTTCACCTCATCCAGCAGCAGATCCAGCGTGTAACGGTAACAACCAGGCATTGATGGGACTTCCTCCCGTTGCCCTTCCCCTTCCATCACAAATAGCGGGTAAATCAAATCTTTGACTCGGAGAATGCTCTCCCGCACCATTCGCCGCAGAGTTTCCGTTCGCCGCAACCGCCGGGGACGATGGGCGATCGCTGGCATAGTGGATTTGACTTGATGACCAGAATCCGAGGGATCGATTTCCGTCTGCGGAGTTTGAGGCGCAAGCGTTGAGGCGTCAGTCAGGCTCATAAGATATAATGAGAATGATAATCATTCGCTCATTCTACAGCACTCGTCGTGAAAAGTGACTCACCCTCTCAAGAAAGTGCAACCCATTCACCGCGCCTGACTCGCCATCAGCAGGCGGTGTTCGATGGCCTGCACCAGCAAGCGGCAGCCCTCTCCGCCCAGGAGTTATACAGCCTGCTGCGCCAACGACAGGCGATCGGACTGGCAACCGTGTATCGGGCATTGGAAACGTTGAAATTGCATGGACTGATCAAAAGTCGGATGGGGGCTAACGGCGAAGCACTCTACAGTCCCGTTGTATCCGATCAGCACTACCTCACCTGTTTGCAATGTGGGCAATCCTTTCCACTCGACCACTGCCCGATTCAGGAATTAGAAAATCACTTACAGCCCTCAGTGCCGTTCAAAATTTACTACCACACCCTGGAGTTTTTTGGTTTGTGTACTCCCTGTGCTGATACCAAAGGTACTTAGCCGCTTGAAGACGAATTGTAAATCTGTTTGCACTTAGTATTACAGTTGTACTTGACAAAACAGGCCTGGTTTGGAACCGTTTTGCCGCTTTGATCCAGTTGATTGGAACGATGGAATGAGCTTTTTAGCCTCCATAAAAGCTATCTGCAACTGTAAGTAATACTAACAGATCAACTTTTGGCGGTTGGTGTGCAACGCAATTGTTGTGCATTGAAATCACCGTTTTGTCCCTTCTTTTTTTTTGCTTGAATGATGAAAAAGAGATAAAGATAAATATTTTTTCACCCAATAAATCAGATTGGGAATCTGCCAATAACGTTGGTGCAGATCGAGATGGTTGCTATGGAATGGAGGAAAATCCCAAATATCGGCTGGCGGTGAGCCAAAATAACTTTGATAGAGTTCGATCGTGTAATCATATCGCTGGCTGGCTCCACTATCACCGGGATAATGATGAAGTGATTTCTTTAATATTTTGCCGCATAACTCTTCCCAATAGGAATGGGTATAGAGTAAATGATAGTGCCAGACGCAATCGATCGTACTCGACGGCGATACCATACCTTCAGCGATCGCGGCTAAAAAAATGTACTTTTTATATTCGCACATCGCTCGCAAAGTATAAATTTCACTCCAATGATATTCCCATGCTAATTTAGCTGACATGGGATAGGGAGCAGTGGGATCGTCTAGCTTAAATTCACAAAGTTTAGCGTAGAGTTCAGCTTCTGCTCTATTCATCAGCAACCACCTCCACAAGTGGATGCAGGAGGAACTTTGGGAGTGGGATAAATGACTTGGAGTTCAAGATTTAGGAAGTCACTTAATTCCTGACCCAACCACCATAATTCTGCCTGGGAAAATTTGGTGGAGGAAGAACGAGCAGGAAAGGAATATTCAAAATTCCCACAATATAAATACAATTTTGGAGGGATGGTAATGGTACTACCGTGAATAAGTTTGCCGTTTGTATCTAAACATTTGTTGAATGTATAGCCAGGATTGTACGCCAAGATTTCGATTTGCGATCGTGGATGCTCTGATAATTTGATAGGCTTGTGCCTCTGTCTGCGATCTTTCAAGTTGTAAATGTGGCGGTCATCAATAATTAGATGATAGGTTGTCTCGAAAGATGGATGATTGATATTGGTAATTAATTCTCCCAGAAGTAACAAAAAAAAGCATGTATATCCAATAACGCCTGCAAGTAATGGAATGAAAGTACTGCATATCCAGATAGTCAAGAAATAAAGGAACAATCTAAAAGCCATCTGAAAAATGCGAATCGTGTCTGCTTCGTGCCAAGTAATTTGTAATCGATTTCGATCGCGGTATAGACGAATTTGAGTATGGGCAGGTTTTACTCGATCGAAATTGCCATAACTGCCATCTTCAGATTTCAGCGCAAGTTGCGCCGCTTTGGCACTATCGAATCGTTTGTCAAGATGGGGATGGGTCATTTTTTCTAGCCATCGCTCGAACCGCTTGCTAATCTCGGCATTAAATTTCACCCGTCCATCTACTTGGGGTAACTCTGCAGGATGCGTGCCCGTAAGTAGATAAATTAACGTCATCCCCAAACTATATAAATCTGAGGCTGTTGTCGTTTGTCCGCCAAATTGTTCGAGCGGAATATAGCCATAACTGCCAACGATTGTAATGGTTCCTTCCTCTTTTTTTGCAACCGTTTGCACTGAGCCAAAATCAACGAGATAGACATCACCAATACTATTACCAGAGCGGTTTCCAAGCAGAATATTACTAGTGCAGGCTAGCAGGAGTGACTGACCAGCTTAGATGACTTGATCAAACCCTTTAAACTTCCAGACAAAAGGCTTGGCAAAGGTGCGGTTGAAGTAGTCAATGAAGCTCAAGATC
>DVDV01000071.1 GCA_015296075.1 Leptolyngbyaceae cyanobacterium M33_DOE_097
GTGGTAAGAGCGGTTTCAATTTTTCCCATTGAGCATTGGTTAAGTCGCCACGACGATAGGAGGGAAGAATCATAGTCAGACTCTGAATGCGCTAACTCTAGACTACCAAAGGATCTCAAAGGGTTTTAAAACACGCCCTAGCAATCAGCCCTTCTCGCAACCATTCACTTCACACATCACTGCACGAAGAATTATTTATCCCTGTTTTGCAACCTTCGATGAAGCGATTCCTGTGAGTGCCTTGGTAGCTGCGGCTACTCAATTGGGTGATCAGGGGTGCTACATAACTATGGGAATAAGAACGCCTAATGAACCTTATCACTGTTACGTTCCCCTATCTGAGCTAGAGGCGGGCTATGCAGGAACTGATGAGCGGAACTTGATTGGCACGCGACTTGGGATGCACGTTTACAATTACTACACAACTATCTTTTCTGATAGTGGTAAATGGGGAATTAGGATTGTTGAAGAAGGAATGGGCTTTCTTGGAGGTACACAAACTTTTTTGCAATTACTCCAAGCATTGGTTTCTCACCTAGATGAGCAAGGGCTGCTTTTCTTAAAAGCACTGAAAGGACTTGAATTAGCGGGTTCACAATTAACGATTGAATGGCTTCCAGAGCTGTTAACTCACATGTATGGCGAGGAGTTAGCAATAACAATGCTTGATGAGAACGGCTGGATATAGCTTCTGATCATACTGTTTTGTATCCTCGTGTCAGACATTAAACACATAGTTATGCCGGATAGTCAAATGCAACGAAAAAGACATTGAATATGAAGCCTACAATTCGAATTAAAACTATTAAAGACAAAAATTCTAGTCAATCTTTTTTTGGCGGATTACCTAAATTACCTCGTGACTTTGAGTGGCCGTTTTGGGATGCAACCTCACTTTATCTTGACGAAATTAAGTATGCAGAGAAAATCGGTCGTGAGTGTGGTACAGAAGCATACTGGGGCAGAGAGATAGAGAAAATCAAGATAAAACTCCAGGAGCCATTGGTTCCGCTAGTATTTCTGGGGCAGATTTATCTTGAGGAAGTTCCTCGTTATGGAGGATTTCCAAACTTGCCATCGTCAGGCATTCTGTGTTTCTTCTGGGATTTGGTAAATTGGCCAGCGGGTTGGCGAGCTTCTTCTAAAGGCTCTTGTAGAGTTATTTATTTGGAAGACATTTCCAACCTTCAGCCACTATCATTTCCTGAAGAAATGGCAGATAAGTTTAGAAACATGGTTGATATAAATTACAGTATTTCCTGTTGTTTATCATTCGAGCCAGGTTGGGTGTCTTCAAGATATCTTGAAACAAGACTTGAGATAGAAGAAGGTGCCGATGATAGCGAGTACTTGATGCCCTCTCCCTTTTTGGAAGAACATCTAGAAGATACTCCAAATGATTTTCCTGAAAGAAATGAGTTGACTGTTTTAGTTAAGGATCATTCCTCACAGGGAGAACCTGTCCACCTATTGTTTGGTAGCCCAATGGAAATTCAAAATCCAATGGAAGAGATGTGTCAACTATGTTTTCATGGATTTGATCATCTTCAGTGTGATATTGACGCTGATCCAGAGGTGGCTTTTTTAAGAGATGGAGTCCAAGATTGGCAACTGTTACTTCAGTTAGATTGTGACAAGCACCTCGATTGGGAGTGGGGAGATGCTGGAATGCTGTACTTCTGGATAAGAAAACAGGATTTAGAGAAGCAAGACTTTTCTAATGTATGGTGTGAAATGCAGTGTAGCTAGGGAACCAAAGCATAATGCCCCGCTTCCACACAGACTGTATCGAGTCTCCTGGTTAAATCTGGAAGGTTACTAGCGGCGGGTGAAGCGGGTCGTTACGCCAGCAGTAAAGTGCAGGGTGAAGTTGACAAGAAAAATCTCTGCGCTATGATTGAATTATTCAATAATTGAACCTTTCTGATTCTGAAGTAGTGTGAGCAAAGCAGACGAGTTAACGAAATACGTTGCCATCCTTGCTGATCTGTTTGAGGTAGCACAGGAGAGTTCTGGGGAGGCAGTCAACCTCAATAAACAAGAATGCCGTGTCATTAATGTCGTCGGGCAGTTCCAACCACTCATGATGCGTGAGATTGCTGAAAGAGCAAAACTTAGTATCACCAATGCGACTGGAATCGTCGATAAGTTAGTTAAAAGAAAGTGCTTGCGCCGCGATCGCTCTGACGAAGACAGGCGAATCGTTAGAATTCGTCTTACACCCGAAGGAGAAGAAATTTATGCAATGGAGGTTGAGAACTACAGAAAGGTTAGTCGAGCCATTCTCGATAGTTTAGATGAACCGGAGCAACAGGAGATGTTGCGGATGATGCGAAAAGTAGCGGTGCAGCTCAATCAACAGAAAGCCGAGCTGCTGAAGAGTTTGTAATCATATTTTTTTGTCTATAAAGTTCAAAAAATGAATCTTTCAAAATTTGAACTTTACTGCCAGCCAAACAACACAGGAGAAAAACCATGCATTATGTTGGAAAAACGGCTCTGATTACTGGCGCATCCAGTGGCATCGGAGCATCATTTGCTGATGAATTAGCAAGCCGAAAAATGAACCTTGTTCTTGTGGCACGCTCAGAAGACAAGTTACAAGCTCTAGCAACCCAACTTCGCGATCGCTACAGCATCAGTGTGGAAGTCATTGCAGCCGATCTCAGCCGTGAAAGAGAAGGCTTACGAATTTATGAAGAGGTGCAAGCAAGACAATTGCATGTTGATATGCTGGTCAATAATGCTGGCTTCAGCACTCACGGAGCGTTCGAGTCGATCTTGCCTGATAAAGACCATCAGCAAGTCATGCTCAATGTGGTTTCTGTCGTTGATTTAACTCATGCGTTCATTCCAGATATGTTGGCAAAGGGTGAAGGCAGCATTATCAATATTGGTTCGACAACAAGTTTCTACCCACTCCCTCGTCAAGCCGTATATGCAGCCACTAAAGCATTTGTCCTTTCATTCAGCGAAGCATTGTGGGTTGAGTACTACAAACGAGGAATTAAGGTGCTGGCTTTATGCCCAGGTGCAACAAACACAGAGTTCTTTAACGCAATGGGCCGTGATGTTGTGGCTGGGAAGCATTCTCCTCAGAAGGTCGTTCGCGTTGGACTATCTGCTTTAGAACGCAATCGACATTATGTGATTCCTGGTTTCAAAAACTCCTTTGAGTCAAACATTTTGCCACGATTGCTGCCGCGTGCGGCGATGGCAAATCTAGTTGAAAGTGTCAGTCAACGTGCTTTTAAGTAAGTTGTTGACAAAGGCAGCATAACGTTCTGGTTGGAGCAGTCTGCCGATGAGTCTTGGTAGTAATGCAAAGGCAGTTTGCAACCGCCTAGCCGGAACGTTTGCAGGTGGATTGCTTCAGGTTATCTTTAAGAGGGTGTGCGAAAGGCTGACATTTTACGATGAGGCTTCACGAATGTCATTAAGCAAGTGGACTGAACTACTGGCTGAACTTTCCGTTTATGGAAATAGTGAAGATGTTGAACGGCTGAATCAAGCAGATTTGAATGCTTTCGAGGCACAAAATGATCTGAGATTGCCCCAGGACTATAAGTATTTCTGTCAGACTTTTGGTACCTGTAAATTAGGGGATTTTATTTCTGTATATTGCCCAACCAAATACTTATTATATTCTCAGGAAGATATTGATGGAATGATCGAACAAATTCATATGTTCTCTTCAATCGATAGCTCTCAAAGAGATGGTAACTATATTCAATTGCTGCAATCATCGTTTGAATTTGCAGATAATGGTATTGGTGCAATTATCTTTTGGGATTTAAGAACATACAGTGAAGTAGATGATAGCTATGATATTTACTGGGCTGGATGGGAAATTCCGGAGTCTGAAGATCCAGTCTTAATTGGTCGAGATTTTTATGAGTTTATAAAAGAGTTTTGTCTTGGTCAGCAGAGTTATAAAGTCTTGCCTGACCCAGAGATTTCTTGTCCAACGGAAATCCCTATGAGTGTGGAATGGTTCAGATAAGATTCTTAAATGAAGCCCCAGGATAATAAATCACCCCACTGTAAGCAGCAGGGTATCAGAATCAAAAAAGCGTTCTTTATCTCCAAGCTTATTGAATCGGTACCACTCATCAACGCAAGAATTCTTCGCGGCGGCTGGGTGCGTTAGTTTGGCGTTCTGCGGGCGGTTCTAGCAGGTAAGGGTTTTGCGGTTCGCCTGGCATCAGATAGCGTCTGCCCCAACCACCGTTGATTTCCTCAGTGCGAGGCTGGGGTTTGTTGGTTTTTCCCTCTGGGAGTGGCACCGCCTGCGCTTGCAGCACTTGCACGTATTGCTGACCTTCGGGTGTTGTGTAGATCAGTTTGCCGCCGAGCTTCAGTTTCTTTTCGCGCAATTGTTGTTCTAAGCCAGAAAGCTGATCCACCTCACTAACCGGATTCAAGGTTGCTAAAAAAACAACATTTTCATCGGGCTTGACTGCGAGTTTTAGCTTTTTCTGGTCAATTTGCCATGCTTCTTTATGGGTGCCATCGGTGGCAACCTGCCACAGGCTCAACTGGGTCTGCCACTTGCCTGCTTGCACCTGGGCTGTCTGATAAGCCAGAACAGAATAGGTGGATTTTTGATTGAGCCGCTGAGGTGTGGTGTCGGTTGGCTCTAAGTAGCGAACTGCCACGATCGCCACTCGTGTTTTGTCAGGTAAATTTGTATCTCCGCTCACTTCATAAACCCCTGGCTCAGCGGATTTCACAGAAAACTGTAAATCAACGTTGCCAGCGATCGGATCGATAAATGGAATGTACTGGCATCCGGTAGTGATGCTGGTGAGGAGGACTGTTGCAGCAGCAGCTCGCATGATCGAAGAGGTTTGAAAGATAGACATAAGCTGGTTAGAAGAACAGGTGTGAGTGGGCGATCGCGTTACTAATAAGGCGTTGTGCCCTGATAGGTGCTGCCGTTTGGCATGATGGCAAACTCCATCTGGGCATTACTGAGGTTGGCTCCCTTCAAGTTGGCGTTGAGAAAATTGGCATAGCGCAGGTCTGCCGCGCGTAAATCGGCGATCGCTAAATTTGCTCGAATAAGGATTGCACCATAGAGACTCGTTTGGTGCAGGTGCGCTTTGTCTAACTTGCTATCGGCTAAGTTGGCTGCCCGTAGCTCTGCGAGTTCCAGTTTGGCGTAGCGCAAATCGGCTTTGCTCAAGGTAACGTGCATCATGTGAGCCTGCTTTAGATTGGCCTGCTTGAGGTTGGCTCCTGTAAGATCGGCTCCCTGTAAGTTGGCTTCCTTTAGATTGGCTTTGGTGAGATTGGCATTGCTTAATTGTCCATTGGTCAGCCGCGTGCGCTGGAGATTGGCTCCTGCTAAGTTGGCTTCGCGCAGGTCAACCCGGCTGAGGTCAAGTCCACTAAGGTTAGCTCCGCGAAAATCACAACCGATGCATTTCAGTGTCAGTTTTAGCTTCTCCAGGTCTGTCTGCTTTTGGATCTGTGCCACATTCAACTGCTTTGACTGAATTGCCTGTTGAATGGGTTTAGTGTAGGGCTTAAAAAAAGGAATTTGGGTGGCTGCGATCGCTAAACCAGGAAGGGCAATCAGTGCGATTAGAAGAGGTTTTTTCATCTATTTAAAGAAATCAATGGTTGACTGCCTGAATGGAAGTGGTGTGTCAGCTCACATGACGATTAGGGTTGTGAAATATGCACTTTAAAGAAGGCGTGCAGTAACTCAGCCAATCGGTCTAACAACTTTAAAGAGAATAGGCGCGATCTACTAAAAGCGTTATCGTTTGAGCAGTGCTGAAAATATTGTTCTCGTGGATTTGGCTTAGCTGACGTGGCACTGAATACCGTAAAATTTCGTCCTTAAAAGAGAGGCTCTGTTATATAGGCTGTACAACTGCTATAAGCTCAGAATTGCTGAACGTAAGGCTTTTTGCCCAAGCAAATCTTATTTTCTCTACCTTCAGATATCTAATTTCTGATCAAGCAAACCGGAAAAAGACGATAAAGTTTCAATGAAATGTAGACCGATGATCATTGAGTCTTGATATTAATGAAAAATCCTTAAAGCATAACCGCTATATGGCTAATTGCATGGCGGCGAGATGGCTTAGTTTCTATAATGTATGCAAAGTTGAGCGAATTTTTGATCAGCAAGATGTACTAGATTTTCTCAGCTACATGCTGAATCTAATGTGAAAAGTTCAACTGTTGTTTGTCGCAAGTATCTGCTGCTGAGGATTGAGAAAATAACTCAGAACATAATTAGCAGATAAAAAGTGGATTCTTGGTTGTTGGATTTGATTCTGATCTTCCCCGCTGTTTAGATGGATGAGTGCAATGAATAATGCTCCGGTTAAAACTGTTTTATTGCCTGCGACGCTGACCGTAGGAATCGTTTTCTGTTTGCTGACATCGGTGCTGGTTGGTGATAAGCTCAAGCCCAGCCTGGAAACGTTGTCTTCAGGTTCAACTCCTCAGTATCTTTTGCGCGAACAAAAGCGAAATCTGGCAATTCGCAATGTGGGGTTGAGTATTTTGGTGAGTGCTGGAGCGGGTATGGCGGTTGCTGTTGGAATTCGCCGATCGCAAGGGGCGATTAAACAAGCAAACAGAAAGCACGAAGCGATTTCACAACCCATTGCCGAGTTTTTGTCGAGTCGGCCTGAATAGGCTTGTGCGAATAAACAGTGGCGATCGCTCTATTTCTTTAAAATTCGTAGAAGCAACACTCTGCTACAAAATCCACCTTTGGAATGTGAGTGTTCTACTAGGATGCCTTGGAGTCAATAAGTAGAACTTGGCTGTAGATCGACCTTAATTTAAGCGGGTACACAGCAGTCTTGCTGTAGATCTAGCCGCTAGAGGTGGGCCTACAGCAAGGGGTTCATTGATTAATCTGATACGGTTGGACTTACAGTTAAATGCCGTACAGTAAATTGTTGGGCTGCTTCATATCTTGGTGGGGACGGTACAGCAATATTATTTGTGAGTATCAAAGGCTAATCTACTTTGATGCTATCTGTGTGGCATCGCTTTGAGGATGTTGGTAAGGCGATCGCACAACTAGGGATTACGGCATAAAATTAAGGCATAGTCTCATGCAACAAATATGCTAAAAACGCTTTGGGCTACGGTTCGGCACGGAAAAATTGAGCTATTGGAGTCAGCAGAACTACCGGAAGGGGTAAGGGTGCTGGTGACAGTTTTACCTGACGATGAAGCTGAATTTTGGTTGAACGCGAGCCAAACCTCACTTGATGCAGTTTGGGACAATGCTGAGGATGATGTGTATGCCCAGCTACTCCAAGCATGATGTGATCTTGGTGCGCTATCCCTTCTCAGACTTATCGAGTTCAAAGGTAAGACCTGCTGTTGTAGTTAGCACATCGCATTCGTCTCAAGACATTTTCATTACTCCTTTGACAAGTAAAACAGGTTCACTAATGGCAGGTGAGTTTGTGTTGTCTGAGTGGGCAGCAGCAGGGTTGAACGTAGTAACCGCAGTCAAAAGAGGCGTGTACACAGTGCATGAAGGTTTGGTGATCAAAGTGATTGGTCAGTTATCTAAGGTTGATGCTGATCAGCTTGAGCAATCTCTGCGAGATTGGTTAGGTTTGTAGATTGATTTAGCAGCCACAACCCAACACTGCCTTGGTGCGGACGGCACAGAGTTTATCGGTGAGAGTTCGAGCTTATCTGCCGCCGCACAACTTTGACGTTCGACTGCTATATTCTACCTATGAGGATGGGGCATACTTTGTCTACTCCCTTTGGGTATGTCAAATAGATTGTGTCAAAGGTAAAAATTCAAGTTGGAAAGCGATCGCCAAACTCAATGGCGAAACGGTTGAGGGCAGGTTTCCAATTGGAAATCGGCATCGTCCACTTTTGGGCAATATTTTGAATCGCCA
>DVDV01000266.1 GCA_015296075.1 Leptolyngbyaceae cyanobacterium M33_DOE_097
TCAGCCCCCACTGTTATCCATGTCGGATATTCGAGTGACGTTTAGGGCAGTCTCTCAACAAGAAGAGCAGTGTGCCATTACAGGGCAGCGTATTCAACCACAGCAAGAGATGCTTTTAGGGTTAACAATCAATGGGGAGATTATTGCTCTCAGTATGGCGATCGCTAAATCGTGCTTTCGGTAATAGGCATTGAGCCGAGATACATGTAAAAATTTATCATGTAGGCATCAAAGCTTTACTGGATAAGGTTTGCGGCGACCGAAATGAGCAGATTCCCCCGGTGGTACCCAAGGAATCCAAGGTGGTCTGCTTCAATCACCCCCACTAAATCAGTCGGTTGGTCTGGAAAGCTTTACATTTAATGTGTTAGCCTCTGCACAGTCCTCAATTAAACATGAATCATTCCCGACAATATCGGCGCTAGCAACAATGTCATATCCATCTAAACCCTCTGCTGAGCCTTGCGTAACGACCTTCGATGAGTTTGTGCAATTGGCGAATTATTCTCTGATGGACACCTTAAATGCCGATCCTGCTGCCACAGTCGATGGTGATGATCACCGGGCTCGCCAGGTTTTTTCTGGTCATTTCGTACCTGTGACACCCACGCCGCTTGCAGACCCAGAATATGTAGCTCATAGCCGCACTTTTTTTAAGGAACTTGGGTTGAGCGATGAGCTGGCGCTGAATGAAAAATTTCGCCGTGTATTTTCTGGTGACCTCTCTGCTGCCCATGAGCCAATGCGTCAGGTGGGCTGGGCGACGGGTTATGCCTTGTCGATTTATGGCACCGAATATACCCAAAATTGTCCATTTGGTACGGGTAATGGTTATGGCGATGGTCGAGCGATATCTGTGTTTGAAGGAATCATCAATGGACAGCGTTGGGAAATGCAATTGAAAGGGGGTGGCCCAACACCTTATTGCCGGGGTGCCGACGGGCGCGCTGTCCTCCGGTCAAGTGTGCGTGAGTTTCTAGCGCAAGACTATATGCAGGCGTTAGGTGTGCCAACATCGCGCTCTTTGACACTGTATGTTTCTAAATCTGAGACCGTTACCCGGCCTTGGTATTCTCAAGACTCCGACTCGATTGACCCTGATGTTTTGGTGAACAATCCTGTGGCCATTTCAACTCGCGTTGCACCCTCCTTTTTGCGCGTTGGTCAGCTAGAGTTATTTGCCCGCCGCACTCGCAGCAATGCTCATCCAAAAGCATTAGAAGAGTTGAGCATGATAGTGTCGCACTTAATTGAGCGAGAGTACAAAAGCGACATTAATCAAAGCCTTGGTTTTGCCGATCAATTAGTTGAGTTGGCTAAGCTATTTCGCCAGCGTCTCACTTCACTGGTGGCTAATTGGCTACGTGTTGGTTATTGCCAGGGTAATTTTAACAGTGACAACTGCGCTGCTGGAGGCTTTACCCTAGACTATGGACCCTTTGGATTTTGTGAAAAATTTGACCCTTGGTTTCAACCTTGGACGGGTGGCGGCGAGCACTTTTCATTCTTCAATCAGCCCATCGCAGCAGAAGCAAATTATTTCATGTTTTGGAAAGCAGTGAGACTGCTACTTACAGAAGATGCTGAAGCGTTAGAACAGTTCGACCAAGTAGGCCGTGGCTTTTCAGAAGCCATGCAAAAACAAATCCAAAAAATGTGGGCGGATAAACTTGGCTTGACTGAATATCACCCACAGCTATTTGAAAAATTAATGCAGTTAATGACTGACTCAGAGGTCGATTACACCATTTTCTTCCGCGAGTTATCCCATATACCAGATGATATCTCAGCATTGAAAAAAAGCTTCTACGTTAAAACTTCACCACAACTCGATGAACAATGGCAAGCTTGGCTAAAAAGCTGGCGCGACCTCGTCATTAACGACGGCAATTTGGCTGAGATATCAACAAAGATGAAACAGACGAACCCAAAATACACATGGCGAGAGTGGTTGATTGTCCCTGCCTACCAACAAGCCATGCAGGGTGACTACTCTTTAGTTAAAGAGTTGCAAGAAGTCCTTAGCTATCCATATGATGAGCAATCACAAGACGTAGAAGATAAATACTACCGTCTAAGACCTAAGTCGTTTTTTAGCACGGGTGGCGTGTCACACTATAGCTGTTCATCTTGAATGGCTGCGTGACAAGCAACTATGCAATACGAGCAGCTTTGTTCTTGAACAACTGCTGAAAGCCAGATTTGCAACGTTCCTTTCAGCAATTAATGTTCAACGTGTTGCATGAAGGATAGCAGGTGATTTGCAACAACTTGGGGTTGATCGAAGTGGGGCACATGTCCCGATTCCTCAATCCAAATGAGTTGACTGTCTGCGATCGCTGCCACCGAGTAGCACCAGCGGTTCCTCATACATCATCCGCTTTGCCCCACAGAATCAACGTGAGATGGGTGACTTGAGCAATCCGATCGCTTAAATCCGAGTATCCGCCACTTCTACTAAAACTGAGCCTGATACTTCGTCCGCAATCTCTGTACCAAATAGTCTAAGGGCTATTTGGTACGTCTCAGTAAGACTGAAAATTGCTTTTTGAAATGCCTTTTCAGTAGCTATTTCAGCCTTTTGTCTCGTTCACGGGGCGACACCACTTGATTAGAACGGACTAGTGCATGAAGGCAAGAGTAGTTAGACAGCTAGAATAGAACTGATGTCTAAAATCCAGCAGTTCTTGTACCATGCCGACCCCTTACGCCCTCGCTATCCAGTTAAGCGAACGCCAACAGCACCTACTCGAGCAGATGA
>DVDV01000317.1 GCA_015296075.1 Leptolyngbyaceae cyanobacterium M33_DOE_097
TGAAACATTTGTACTGTAGCCAGAGTGTCTAAAGACTTGTGCACTCAATGTTATAAACGGCAGAATGCGGGTTTCAGCCATTCATAAACGTTAAAACCGGACGTTTTTATGAGAATCATTCTCATATCGAGAATTGCTGACTTGTAACCAATCCAATTGCTTTTTTTGATGCTTGCTTAGAGCGTTATGGGCCAATATTTACGACTCGTGTTTTAGGGTGGAACTCGCCGCCAGTCGTATTTTTTGGTAACTCTGAGGCGATCGCTGAAATTTTTACAACTCAGGCTGATCGTTTTTCTCTAGGCAAGGTGACGCATCCCTTTCGCCCGTTGGTAGGCGATTTATCGTTGATCATGCAAGAAGGAGCCAAGCATCAGCGGCAGCGGCAGTTGTTGATGCCACCGTTGCATGGCGATCGCATGAAGGCATACGGCGAAACCATTTGCAGCATTACTCGCAGCGTGATTCGGAATTGGCAGCCTGGGGATGTGCTGACCATTCGTCATGCGGCTTCTGAGATTTCATTGCAGATCATTTTGAGGGTGGTGTTTGGGTTAAATCCCGGTGAGCGATATAACCGACTCTACAAAGAGTTGATGGAGTTACTGGAGGCGATCACTTCACCGCTTTACTCTAGTCAATTTTTCTTCCCAGTTTTGCAAAAAGACTTGGGCGCGAGAAGTCCCTGGGGAGCGTTTTTGAAGCGACGACAGGAAATTGACGCACTGATCTATGCAGAAATTGGCGATCGGCGTCAGCATCTAGATCCAGGCAGAGAAGATGTGTTGACCCTTCTGTTGCAAGCGCAAGATGAAGCGGGCGAATTCATGAGTGACGAGGAGTTGCACGACCAGTTAATGACCCTGCTTTTACTGGGGCACGAAACAACGGCATCCGCTTTGAGTTGGGCTTTTTACTGGATTCATCAAGACGCAGAGGTCGAAGACAAATTGCGCTTTGAGTTGGCTCGGACTTCGAAACCAGAGGCGATCGCGCAGCTTCCCTGGTTAACAGCGGTCTGTAAGGAGTCGTTACGGGTCTACCCGATCGCTCTGATTGCTCAGCCGCGCGTGGTTTGCGAGTCAGTCACAATTGGGGATTATTCGTTTGACCCAGGTGCGGTTTTAATTCCTTGTATCTATACCGCGCATCGCCAATCTAAAACGTATCCCGAGCCTCAGCAGTTTCGACCAGAACGGTTTTTAGAACGACGATTTTCGCCCTATGAGTATCTGCCTTTTGGAGGTGGTGCACGCAGTTGTATTGGTGCGGCTTTTTCGCTTTATGAGATGAAATTGGTGCTGGCAACGATTCTGCAACACTACACTTTCACTCTAGCTACTAAAGGTAAAATCAAGCCCCAACGTCGAGGAGTTACATTTGTACCGTCTGATAATTTTTTCTTAAGGGTGAAAGATCAAGTAGTGAATCGAAGAGATGCTGACTCACTGTTTTAGTTGGGTCAGATCACTAGACAGTTTTTGATGGGTGATGGCTCCGTCTGACGCATCCTACAGGTGTCATTCATTATTCTGATGCCTTGGGAAATGTGCGCCATTCTTGACGGAGGAACAGCGACCAGAAGACGAAGCCCAATACAGCTAGACAGGTGAGGCCATCTGTCCAGATGAACAGGTGCATCTTAGGGGAGAACTGAGAAAGGGGGCCGTAAAGGTAGTGGGCAGGACTGGCTAGACCTGTTAGGGAATAGATGGCGAGACACGGGTAAGCAAGCCAAAATCGCTGTGCCCGATAAAGCCAATACCCAATGGCTCCGATCGCGGTGAGAACTATCCACGATTGATAGATAGAGGGGGCTGTGATCCAACTGGGTTGGGGATAGTGGTCGATAAAGAAATAGTTGTCGGTAAAGTGGATGGCTGTAGAAATCAGGCTGGCAAGTAGAAGCCAGGTTAGTAATGCCGAACGATTGGTTGTAAACTGCATCACCGTCTCCTTGAATGAGATGTGTTCTAGCAAACGGACAAACGCTGAGAGGGCCTGACCAAGTTTTAGGATATGCCAGCCATTTCGGGAGTGGGCTGAGCGGCTATGTTTGAATAGACGTATGGTTCAAACAGGGCACGTTCACTAGACTGCAATCGACGTGGACGCATGGTTTCGCGATCGACGAACAGCCCTTTCTGCCAGCCTGTCGCTGCGAGTATGCCTTGTTGGTTGTAGAAGTGGAAGTGCATGATGGCTGAAGCATTACGCAGTTCAGAAATCCACATTTCGGCGCGGACGCGATCGCCCAGGTAAAGCGGCGATTTGTAGGTGATATTGGTTTGCACCAAAACGGGTGCAACGCCTTGCTCAAAGATTTCGTGGGTTGGCATCCCAACTTCTTCGAGCAGTTTTGTGCGGCCAATTTCCATCCACTGCACATAGACGGTGTTGTTCACATGACCAATAAAGTCAATGTGAAAGGAGTAGACCTCTAACTCGAAGCTAACTTTCTGCATTTGTCCATCGCCTTTAAGTCACCGACCAGTGACAACGTATCATAGTCACTATCTGGTGACAAGTGGTTTGAGAATGATTTATGACAAGAGACAAGGAAGAAACGAAGGCGCGAATTTTGGCGGCAGTAGGACGGTTGCTTGCAGAGTCGGGCTTTCAGCAGTTGGGAGTAAACGCGATCGCGCGGGAAGCGGGTGTCGATAAAGTCTTGATCTACCGATATTTTGAAAACTTGCCGACGTTGCTTCACTCGTTTGCGCAGGAGGGTGACTACTGGCTGACGGTTGAAGAGTTGGTTGGGGATGAGTCCACGGTTACGGCAGAATCCCTGGATGAGTGGATGCAGGTTTTGCTGATTCGGTTTTTGCATGATTTGCAGCAGCGCACGATTACGCAAGAGATTTTGCGCTGGGAGCTGTTAGAAGGAAATGAGTTAACGCGGGAACTGGCGCAGGTGCGCGATCGCATGGCACGCGAGAGTTTGAATTTGCTTGAGGAGAAATGTACTTTTCCACCTGACAAGGACATTCATGCAATCAGTGCTGTTTTAATTGCAGGTCTTGTCTATTTGACGCTACGAAGAAAGGCAAGCTCAACCTTTTTAGGGATTAATTTTGATACGCCGGAAGGTTGGCAACGGATTGAAGCGGCGATCGCTGCGTTGGTTAAAGCGGTAGCATCCGATAATTAAGGGCGAGTCATGGCCTGGAGAGGGAAGCGCAATGAAAGATCCCCACTTTTTGAGAAGTCAGTATAGCGATCGCACTCTGGATGAACGTAAACGCTGGTACAGCTCAGTGGCGGAGGCATACAACCGAGTTCGACCGCGCTATGCAGAGGCGTGGATTGATCGGGTGGTGGCGATCGCGCAACTGCTACCGAATACTCGACTTTTGGAAGTTGGCTGTGGCCCTGGAACGGCAACGGTATCTTTTGCTAAGCGAGGTTACTCAATGGTTTGTCTGGAGCCAAGCCAGGGAGCTTATCAGCTTGCCTTGGAAAATTGCAAAACTTATCCTCGTGTGAGTGTGGTGAATACCACGTTTGAGGAGTGGGAGTTAGCCGCCGATCAATTTGATGCGGTACTGGCTGCAACATCGTTTCATTGGGTAACACCGGATGTGGGTTATGCGAAAGCGGCGGCAGCACTGCGCGATCGCGGTGCGCTGATTTTATTGTGGAATACGGGGATGATGCCAACTGATAAGATCAACCAAGTTCTAGAGCCAGTCTTTCAAGCGTATGCCCCTGAGTTGGCAAAGTATGAAACGCATGAACAGCAACTAGAAAGTTTAAAGACAATTGGGCAAGCTTTGTTGGATTCTAATCTATTTCAAGATTTGATTTTAGATCATGTCTTATATGAAACAGTCTATAGTGTCGATGACTATTTAGCGTTATTGAGTACGTACTCTTCTTACATTGCCTTGGAGATAGAGCAGCGCGATCGCTTATTTGAAGCAATGCGATATACGCTAAAAGAAGTATTTGGTGGGGCGATCGCTCTTTCTTACCGCTCAGTTTTTCAGGTGATGCGTAGGGTATGTCAAATAGATTGTGTCAAAGGTAAAAATTCAAGTTGGAAAGCGATCGCCAAACTCAATGGCGAAACGGTTGAGGGCAGGTTTCCAATTGGAAATCGGCATCGTCCACTTTTGGGCAATATTTTGAATCGCCA
>DVDV01000260.1 GCA_015296075.1 Leptolyngbyaceae cyanobacterium M33_DOE_097
CTGGAATGCGCTGGAGTGAAACTGGTTTCAATCATTTGCTGCATCTCCGGGTCGCCTGGGTAAATGGGAGGTTCGATTCCTTGTTTGGCGATCGCCCTCTGTCTCCCACTCTGTACTCCCCCAACCGCTAGATGCGCCCGGACCGACTACAAGTTGGCAACTTGATTGAGTCTATATTCATCCTCTGAAGTGCAACGATGGATAATAAGTACGGTTCTCTGCTTAGATGAAAGAGCCAGGTGAGGCAAAATCAGGAGTTGAGAGACCATCGCCTACGACAAAGCAAAACAAAATCACTTAGCATCAGAAGTGTGAAGATCGGCACAAGTGTTGCACTTGGCAATAAATAGTAGAAATTGACCGCTGGAAACGACGTGGCTTCAATAAGCGAAAGAATTGTGACACGAATTAGAATTGCCACAAGTAAGCTAGTAGCAATGCCGTAGATTATTGACCAAGGTAGGAACCGAAGGATCATAAGGATGAATCTTAAACACCATATTCCAAGGGCGAAAATGTTGGCGTAGTACACTAAATGTTGATATACAAATACATTCACCCAATTTAAAATGCCTGACTTAATAACTGCTGGCTCTGGTAATTTGGATTCATTGGATCCTGGTACGATTTTTTGAACGCTATCGAGGTGATAAGCGCCCCAGGGACCATTTCCATGCGTAGCCCCTTGTAGTAAATCCACCTCTTTTAAGAGTTTATCTTTCTTGTCGGTTAAAGCTAGTTTGCATGTTTTGCAACAGACATCTAATTTAAAGCGACTCCGATAAAGTTTAGGATTGTTGAAAGCCTTTACGAGATCGGGGGAGGGGAGAGTAGTTTTCCAGAAAAACTCTCCATTGTTCACTATCCTCTTAGGAAGTCCTACAAGTTGGAGCTTTCCGTCAACCCGATTAAACCAGCCCAAAATTTCCAGGCGGTTGAAATGACATTCTATCGAACTTATCGTAGGGGATGCTGGAACACGTGTCCATTTGGTGAAGAGCATAAGTCCTTCTAGATCTCCCATCGATGTCTGCTGACCTTGAAGGTTCAGATTAGGTAACCTTAAAGACATCTTAATTCCCTGCTTGATGCCATGAGGTAAAGCTTGCAGCGTAGTAACCCTGAGAGGTGGCATTGTACCTGTGCGTCGCGGTAAGCACTCAAGCTGCTTCGAGTCGCACAGTCCGTTTATTTCGGTTGCTAGCTCTCGGTAAAACTTTAATGCTTGAGGGGCGGTGTCAGCATAACCAGCACTCGCTACAGCGTCGCGCAAGACCCAAACAAACCACCCCCCAGCATAGTCATTACATGCTGAGAGGTAAAATTGACAACCAGCTTGACTCCAAACCTTGACAGTCTCAGGGTCTTCTAAATATGCCTGGAGTGAACGAAACTTGCCGCTTTTAGAATAGAGCTGCTGTCTAACCTCTCGAGGAACAGGTATATAAGCATCCCAGGATTTTGACTTAACTCGGGTCAATGCTCCATAAGCAGCCTTAAACTCCGTCGATACTAACTCGCTACGAGCTAGAAATACACCGTAATGAGTGTAGTTAGTAAAGGCAACACCTACTACACACATAACTGTAATGAGCAATCCTAAAATTAACGGGCGGCTTTGTTTGATTAGGACTTTAAGGTCACGACTTTGGCGAAATTGATTGACTAAACCCAAACTGATAAGTAAACCAATACTAGGCAAGAGCCAGATGCCTTCTTCTCGGGTGAGCCAAAAGCACCCAAGGCTGATGCCAAAAAGACACGCATGAGTAACTGCCACTTTTGCCTGCGGCACTTTACCCATCAGGTTCGCCATCATCAGAATAGAGCCTGCAATGACGAAGGTTGTAAGGCTTGCATAGATGCCTTCGCGTATAACTCGATTGATTCCAAAAGGAATTGGATGAAAGACATACAGAGTGTAAATCAGCAGGAGAACCAGGCGATCGCGGCAGAAGTAGGAAAGTGCATAGATTAGAGCTAAACCAGATAGGCAATAGAAAGCTTGCTGGCTCAGCAGCAAAGGCAAACCTAGAACGTAATTGATTGCGAGAAAAAATGGGTAAAACGGCCCCTTTATCAGAGTGAATTGGCTATAACTACCAAGCCAGTTGCCCTGTACTAAGCTGATAGCATGATTAACAAATAGCCGATCATCATGTCCTGCGCCCGTAAAAGCTTGGATTTGACGACTAGAACCAAGAAATAATACTAAAAGTGTAATAAACCCTAGAAGCGGATAAAAAGATTTTCTTCCTAGGAGGTTTTTAATTTTCATGACTGCACAAAATCTGGAGAGTAAATCATCTTAGAAAAAGCGGGGAAAAGGCAGTAGTGATAAGGTCAAAACCAAACTACAGAAGTAAAAGTGAGAACATCAATGCTCGCTAAGTGAGGCAACATAGTCTTTGACTTGTCTAAGGAGAAGCATAAACTTACAATCCCTAAATCAACATCTCGTTCCCAAACCTGATTGACTTAATTGATTCAAAAGTCACACAATATGGCAATGAATAAAATTATTATCTGTTATTTACTTTTACTGATTGAGCAGTCTACTCTAATCTAGAGCTTTAAATATTGCATTTTTTAACCGAAGTAAGACTAATAACTAAAGTGATAATTTCAATATATTAAACAATGAATCCAAAATAACAAAGCTATCAGCATATAATCAAGTTCAATTAATTTAGAATAAGCTTTAGCGTATTCAATTATACATCTAGCCCTAATTGCTAGATAGTTTTGATCGACGTCCTTGGCTAGTTCACTTACACAAATTTCAAAGGTGAATTGATGAAAGATATTGTTGCGAATCGAAGCAAAGTTAAGCTATCTCATAAAGCTCGGCTCATTCTGCTCTCATTACGTGAAAATGGTCCAGTATGGACAACTTATTTATTAATCTACTACTTGTCCAGTTCCATTTCTGAATGGGCGTACAGTCAGATGAGCTTGTTTAGAAAGAAGCATAATCTTCCAGGGCTTAATAGCACGACGATGAATTATGAGATTTGGCGCAACTGGGATTGGCGCAATGGTGGAGAGGAGTGGACCCAATCGACGGAATGGAAAGAATCCTTGATCAGAAATATCCTGCTCAGGTATATGAAAACGGATGGTCGAATCCTTGAAATTGGCCCTGGTGCTGGACGTTGGACTGAGACTCTGCAAAAAATTGCTAGCTATTTGATTGCAGTAGACATTTCAGATCGCTGCGTTGAAATCTGTAGAAACAAGTTCGCAGGATGTAGTAACGTAGACTTCTTTGTTAACAACGGCTCGGAATTGCCTTTTATTGCTGATAACTCGATCGACTGCGTTTGGTCTTTTGATGTATTTGTTCACATTAATGTTGCTGAAGTAACCCAGTACATTAAAGAGTTTCAGCGAATAGTGAGAACAGGTGGATGTGTAGCAATTCACCATGCCCAGAAGGGGGATGTGGCTGGAGGATGGCGCAGCAATATGACTTCTGAATTATTTGTCGATATTGCCGAATCAAATGGCTTTAAGGTTGTTGCACAAATCACCAGATGGCGTGATGGGCAGCAGGAGTTCGAAGTCGGGAAATACAACGATGTCGTATCCGTGCTTGAGAAAGTTTCATAAAGAGCAACTGAAAAAGTTTTACAGAGAAAATTGCTAACTGATCGTGACTCCAGAAAGGTGATAAATTCAACTAAATGTAAAACCTGCTTATTTCTGAAAGTCGTGTCTTTCTGCGAGTTCAGCAAAGGTCATTTAGCAATTCACCAATTGATACCATGCTTTTGTAGCTATACATTGCAAGTTGCATAGACCATCAAATTAGAGACGAGTCCAAGCAGGCGATAGCGGTAGACATTAAGCTGAGATGCTGCTGGAAACATGGCTACTAATGATGGACAATCAAGCAGATTAAGATTGCTTTCTTGTGCCCAGAAGTCTCTGCCGAGCGAGTGTAGAAGACGACGAAACACTTTTGGTGGAAGCCAATGGACTAAGGGAAGAGTCGTATGAAACTCGACAGGAAACCAACGATTTGGGGTGGCAATAAAGACATGCTTCCCAACGCGGCACAACTCCTTCACGAAGGCCGTTTGTTGTTCTCGGGTGCCAACATGTTCAACGACAGCAAAACTAACCACAAGATCGAACATCTTGTCAGGAAAAGGGAGCGATCGCCCATCCGTTTGACAAAAAGTCACGCCTGGATACAGCTCTTCTAAAAACGAAGCATCCTCCATACCCACGGCTATCAGTTTTTCAGGATAGGGGTACAGCCGCTCAAAAAAGTTGGAATCAATCCGGCGATCGCAGGTGACACCAACGTCTAACACTTTTGTATGAGAGTTTGGTTGCACTAATCGCATCACGTCTCGAAACATCTGGTTACGGATATGCATCGATAGACGTGTCGCTAGCCCACCTACAGAGCTACCAACGTAATCGCTTTTGGTTTTGGTCATCGCCGATTCAACCCCAAAATACTTAAAAAGAAACTGGATAGAAAAACTTGAAAGCCAATAATAATAGCTGTCACAGAAGGGATTGTGAGCCGCATCATGGAAGACGCATCAAGTGTACCAAAGCCTCGTTGTCCCCAGATCAGAAAAGCATAGAGCGAACCGAGAAACCCAATCATCAAAAGCACAGCTCCAACAATTAAGCCTTTTTCTAGATTGATGATGCGAAAGAAGCGGAGGAGCCGACGATCTTCAGGCAGTAAACCCTGATTAATAGCAAATATTTTGGTGAAAACGGCAAATGTAGCAGATTGGAAGCCTACAACAATAGCGGCGGCGGCGTAGAGAAGAGTATGTACGTCAAATACGCCACGTGTGCCTGGTAAAAGCCAGGCTCCAACGATCAGCCCTGCAATCATGAGCATTATCCCTGGATAGAGAAAAAGCCAGCGAGGACTGTAAAGTAAGAGAAAGCGGAGATGCCGCCAGCCATCTCGCCATGTGCGGAGGTGTGGGGGGCGGCTGCGCCCGTCGGGTGATAACGTAGTGGGTACTTCAGTAACGCGCAGATGATAAAGACTCGCCTTCACGACCATTTCACTGGCAAACTCCATCCCTGTGGTACGCAGGTCGAGTCGTTCAATTGCTGCTCGACGGAACCCGCGCAAACCACAGTGAAAGTCACGACAAGGGCTACCAAAAAAAAGGCGACCGATCCACGTTAAGACTGGATTACCTAGATATCGATGCAGAGGTGGCATCGCTCCTTGTTTAATGCCACCTTTGAAGCGATTACCCATGACAAGGTCATAGCCGTTGCGGAGCTGCTGGACAAACAAGCTCAAATCAGAAAAGTCATAACTGTCGTCTGCATCGCCCATGATGATGTATTGCCCCCTGGCAGCAGCAATTCCATGACCCAGCGCACTACCATAGCCTCGTTCAGAAACATGAACAACGCGAGCACCGAGTTGCTGGGCGATCGCGACAGAACCATCAGTACTACCATTATCTGCAATCAGCACTTCACCTACTATTTGCTCTCGACAAAGAAAATTTTGCGCTTTTCGAATACACGTGCCCAGCGTCTCCGCTTCATTTAGACAAGGCATGATAATGGAGAGTTCAAGAGTTTCCAAGTCAGCACTTGTATCAGCTTCAAGCCCTATATCTGCTTTTGTCGTTTTCACCCACTATGTCCTCTCCTCATCATGTCTTCACACAGAATACCAGAAAGGGCGAAAACTAATTTTTGAAGCTAGACAGGCAGATAAATTTTAGGGCACGCCTGCAAAGTTTGAGGAAGCGTTTTAACCGCAGAAAAGCCCCCTAACCTTTCCCTATGCCTCTTGCAGGGATATGAAGGTGTGGAGAAGGAGGAGGGGGAATGCTCAAGACACTCGCGCTAACGTTGTTTTCATAACTTAAGGAAACGGTTGGATCGCCTCTAAAATAGTCTCGTTACTATTGCTGCACGATTCCCATGAGTCTCTCCTTTTGGATTGTCGATGTCTTTGCTGAGTCAAAATTTGCTGGAAACCAGTTGGCTGTCTTCACTGATGCTGGACATCTCTCTAGTGAGCAGATGCAACAGATAGCAAAGGAAATCAATTTTTCAGAGACGACGTTTATTCTTTCGTCTGAGCTACGTAATGGGGGTTATGATGTCCGCATTTTTACGCCTGCGAAGGAATTACCCTTTGCTGGGCATCCCACCTTGGGAACCGCGTTTGTGATTCAGCAGGCGATCGCGCAGCAACCTGTAGGGCAGATTAACCTCAACTTGCAGGTGGGACAAATTCCCGTGAACTTGCACTATGAAGCGGGGCAACCGCAGGTGCTGTGGATGAAACCGAATCCCCCTACGTTTGGTGAAACCGTAACAGCTGAGGCGATCGCCCCTGTCCTGAGTCTGACATCGGAGGACATTGATCCGCGTTTTCCGGTGCAGGTGGTGTCTACCGGGGTTCCTTTTCTGATTGCGCCGCTCAAGTCATTATCGGCACTGCAAAGGATCAAAGTGAATCTCGATCAGTTGTTTACATTGGTTGAGAACTTGAGCGCCAAAGAAATTTTTGTGTTTTGTCCTGAGACGCGCAACCCTGAGAATCACTTTAGTGCGCGCATGTTTGCTCATTTTCTTGGGATTCCAGAAGATCCGGCGACAGGGAGTGCAAACGCCTGTTTTGCAGGATATTTATCGCAGCACGAGTATCTGGGTAGCGGCGAGGTCGATGTGTGCGTTGAACAGGGCTATGAAATGGGCAGACCGTCGCTTTTACGGTTAAAGGCGCAGAAGCAAGCGACCGCAATTCAGATTCAAGTGGGGGGCAGGGTGATTCCGATCGCGACGGGTGAATTCCTGGTGGATTGATGCACCTGCAACATTCCTGACCACTTAAAGCGCAAACTGCTGCTCAAACTGCTGACGGGTCAAAGGTTGTTTTAATAAGACACCTGTTTTGCTGATAGAGGTGAGAGGTTTACCCGCGATCGCTAGATAAACTTGTGCCTCTGGGTTAGCAACGGTTGCGGTCAAGACAATCTGCGCGATACTGGTTGCGAGGGTTGTCGGGCTGCTTTGATTGAGAAATTCGGGGGATAAATCGATGGCGATCGCCTGATCGTGAATCTCAACTTTATACAAACGGGTCTGGGGTGGAATGGTTGTTGCAGTTCCACTCGGAGGAGTAGTTAGCAGTAAGGCGTTGATGGCTTGCGTGATTTGCTGCGTCGTCGTATCCCCTGCTGGAATTGTTGTGGGCACCGCGATCAAGCGAATCTGGTTATTGGTTGTGCTGAGCCAGTAGAGTGGCATCTGGAGTTGGGGAGAAATCGCTCGCTGCCCAGAATTTAGGGTGGAATCCTCGCTTTCAACCCGAATCTGAAGGGAAGCAAGGTCAGGTATCGGATGCAATGAAAAGGCGATCGCACTCAAGCTTAAAAGTCCTGCAGCAAGCCATCGCCATGACTCGATTCGCTGCCCAAACTGTTGCGCTGAGAGAAATTTCTGCATTTTTGCACCCCGCTGAGAGAAAACAAGCTCTGTCAACAGGGTCACTGAGCGGATTACTGAATCCGGAAGAAATTAGGCATCACCGTACCAAATTGCTTCAATTTCTTGAGCGATCGCTTCGGCAGCATGGCGATCCTCCTGCTTTAGCAACACGGTGACATGCCCTAGTTTACGACCGGGGCGGGCTTCGGACTTGCCATACCAATGAGTAAATGAATGAGGAATTTGTTCAAGCTGCTTACGTTTTTCAGCGTAGTCGCTTTGAGCCACTTCGTAACCCAACAAGTTCACCATCACAGCTTGGGGATAGCGCATCACCGGATTCCCTAGCGGCAACCCCGCGATCGCCCGTAGATGTTGCTCAAATTGAGAAGTTTCACAGGCATCGAGGCTAAAGTGTCCCGAATTATGGACGCGGGGTGCAATTTCGTTGATTAACACCTTCTGGTCAGCCGTTAGAAACAACTCAATCGCCAACACCCCAATCGCATCCAAACTTTCTAACAGGGTGCGAGTAATCGACTCAATTTGGAGGGCAATACTCGGTTCTAGTCGCACTGGGGCAAACACACGCCGACAGACCTGATTGACCTGCTGCGTCTCTACAATCGGGTACAGCGAAAACTCGCCACTGACCGAGCGAGCTGCGATCGCCGCTAACTCACGCTCAAAGGGCACAAATTCCTCCACCAGTAGGGGGCGATCGCGGAGGTTTGCAAGGGCTGCATCCCATTCAGTGCGATCGCGAATGATCACCGTCCCATAACCGTCATAGCCATGCCGACGCGTCTTTAAAACACAGGGAAAACTCGGCTCGAAGTCAGGCGTCACAGCTGCAAATTGAGGCACTGGCAAGTTCAAATGATGCAAATACTGGCGCTGCTCATACTTGTCGAGTAAGGGAGCCAGAACACCTAGCCGAGGCCGAAAGCGAACGCCCCGTTGCTCTAGTTGCTGCAGAGCTGTTAAATCAACAAACTCATTCTCAAAGGTGACAACATCTGACAAACAGGCAAGTCGCGCCGTCGCCGCTGCATCATCAATGTCAGCCAGAACCCAATCACTTGCGATCGCGATCGCGGGGTCATCCTTGGATGGTGTCTGAACGACAAGCTTGACCCCCAATTTTTTAGCGGCACCTGCCATCATCCAGGCAAGCTGACCACCCCCAATCACACCAATGCGTTGCACCACCATCGCTATCGGCACCCCAACGATTCACGGGTTTCGACCCCCGTTTTAGAATTTGTGCCTGCTGCAGTTTTGCACAACTGCTTCACCTGCGCTCCATCCAGCATGGCGTTTGTAAAATCAGCCCCGGTAATGTTGACCGTATCAAATTCGGTGCGTAGCAAAATAGCATCTTCTAAAACCGCATCCCGTAAATCGACTCGAATCAACTTGGTTGAGTCCATCATGGCTTGCGTCAAGTCAGCACCATGCAGATTCGTTTCAGTCATGGTTGCTGCGCTGAACACAGCTCCTTGTAGATCAGCGTTCTCAAAGTTAGCCCGGTTCACATTCGCGTTGGAAAACTCGGCGATGCGTAACCGCTGCCCTGAAAAGTCTTTTCCGGCTAGCTCAGCATTGCTGTAGGAGGGAGGAGGAGCATACTGTTGGTTGTAGGATTTGCCTTGCACTGCTTCTGCCTGACTTGGCAAAGCCCACAAACTAACCATAAAGGTCAGTACAATCGCGAGTAGACAACGCAACACTATCATCGGTTTCTGAAGTTTCAACTTTCTCTACTCTACTGCGATTTCACTTTAACGTTTGATAGCAAGCGTCAAGCCATCGGCGATCGGCACCAGGCTCAAGTCAATTCGCGTGTCTTCGTATAACTTTTGGTTAAAAGTGCGAATTGCCTGGGTGCTTGCCTCCTGATTCGCTGGGTCTGCAACGGCTCCATCCCACAGCACGTTGTCAACGGCAATCAAGCCCCCCGTTCGCACCAATTGCAGCGATCGCTCAAAGTAAGCCCCATAGTTGACCTTGTCTGCGTCGATGAAGACAAAATCAAAGGATTCTGCTTGCCCTGCTTGCAACAACGCATCTAGTGTTTCTAGCGCGGGAGCGATGCGCAGGTCAATCTTGTAGGCGACCCCAGCCGCCTGCCAATAGCGCCGCGCGATTTCGGTATAGGTTTCGCTAATATCACAGGCAACCAGTTGCCCTCCGGGTGGCAATGCACGCGCCACTGCTAGAGAACTGTAACCCGTAAAAACCCCAACTTCTAAAGCTTTTTGCGCCCCAATCAGTTGAACCAACAGCGCCATAAACTGCCCCTGCTCAGGCGCAATTTGCATATTTGCATTGGGCATCTGGGCTGTTTCTTCCCGCAGTTGCTGCAAAATTTCTGGCTCTCTCAAAGAGACGGATAGGAGGTAATCATATAAGCGATCGCTAAGACCGAGAGATTTTTTAGACATTTGCGCTTAGAGTCGCTCCTGAAGTCTTTTTACAAAAAATTAGAAATAAGTTAACTCGCATCATTTAATTTCAGGACTACTGAAATAGCCAGCGTTGCTAGCTATCTCATGCTTAAACAAAACTGCATTTGAAGCATGCCAATCTTTTACTCTAGATTACCGAAAATACGGCAGATCCCTGAGTTAAAAGCCGTATCTTTAAACTTGGATGAGTGTCCTTACCAAGAAAACGACGAGCAATATAAGCAAAATCTCTGTTGTCAGTTTTCTTTAGTCAGTAGTCTTACTTTCTGCCTGAGGCCCACTTTTTCTACGCCGCAGACGCATCCCTGTAGAAAATGCGAGGATCGGCGCAGGGATTAGTGAGTGGATGTGCGATCGGTACACACCGCAGCCTGAAATTGGGGGTGGGAACAAATTCAGACTCAGAGTCAGCAATGCCTCATTCACACAAATCAGCTCTCTGCTCGAAGGGCAGCCTGATAAGCTTGCACCTGAAGGTCAATGCCTGTAATAGCAGTGCCAACAACAACAGCGTCTGCACCCAAATCAAGCGCCTGACGAGCCATTGCAGGCGAAGCAATGCCACCCTCGCAAATTGTGAATACCGACAACTGACGGACGATCGCGCTCAACAAGTCAAACCCAGGTGGTTTCTGGTGCTTCGTCTCAGCCGTGTAACCGTAGAGTGTGGTGCCAACAATGTCTGCACCCGCCTCAACTGCCGCGATCGCATTCTCCAGCGTATCAACATCTGCCATGACAGGTTTTTGTAGCTCTTGATGAATGTTTTGCACCAGGCTTTTTAGTGTCTCTCCCCCCGGACGTGGCCGTGTGGTTGCATCAATTGCAATGATGTCGGCACCCGCTGCAGCGATCGCCTCCGCATGATGAAACTGGGGTGTAATGTAGACCTCATAGCCTGGAATTACCTGCTTCCATAAGCCAATGATGGGCACCGCACACTGTTGCCGCACTGCCGTCACATGGGCGGGAGTATCAATCCGCACGGCAACTGCCCCCCGCTGCACCGAAGCTTGGGCGATCGCGGCGATAATCGATGGCTCATACAAGGGGGAATCGGCTGGAGCCTGACAGGAAATAATTAACCCCTTTTCTAAGGGCTGCAGCAGGGCAGTGAAAGCAGTGGTCATAGGGATCTTGATCGAAACAAAGGGATTAGCTAAGGTCAGGCTACCGCATTGTTTACCTCATGCCCAGCCAAAGTAGATTGCATCTGCTGCTTTGGCTGCAGCCAGGGATTGCGATTTGGACAATTGAACTAAGTAAGCGGCTTTAAAAAGCAAAAAGTACTCCCTAAAGAAGCACTTTCAGAACCAGACCTACCATCAATATAGGACTGGAAATAAATTTGAAAGCTGGTGACAAGAATCGAACTTGCGACCTACTGATTACAAGTCAGTTGCTCTACCAGCTGAGCTACACCAGCAAACTTGCTTAACGAGTATAGCAAACTTTATTCAAGAGATGACGAAGGGTGAAAAATTTTTTTGAGCTTGATAATTTTTGCTAGAAAAATATCAAGCAAACAATTTGTGGGCTTTAATTTACACATCTTTACATCTCAAAAGCCCGCCAGCTCAGCGTTTTATCAGAAAAACAAAAGCCTGTCATTCCAAATGCGTTAGATCGGTAAGAATTGCGGGTGTGCTTCGAGGTCTTCTACTGATGTTGTTTTACGTAAATCCCACGAGTGGTAACGATTCAGCCGCCGGTAATCAGGCAGCTCCGTTTAAGACGATCACTCGCGCTATTAAGCAGGCAAAAGCCAACGACACGATTCAACTTTTACCGGGAACTTATAGTGACGCAACCGGAGAAGTCTTTCCGATCTCAGTGCCGGCTGGTGTGACGTTGTTAGGCAATGAGTCCAATAAGGGGGCAGGCATTCAAATTACGGGTAGTGGTCTTTACCCCAGCCCAACTTTTGCCAATCAAGCGGTCACGATTCAAATGAGCAATAATGCTCAGCTTAGGGGAGTGACTGTGACGAATCCGGCTGTACGGGGAACGGCTGTGTGGGTTGAGTCAACAAACCCAACGATCGCCAATAACACCCTGGTCAACTCCAAGCGGGAAGGGGTGTTTGCTACAGGAAATGCTAATCCTGTTGTTTTGAACAATGTAGTGCGGCAGAACAGTGCCAGTGGTTTCACTATCGTGCGCAACACCAAAGGTGAATGGCGTGGCAATGTGTGTGAGCAAACGGGCTATGGCATGGCGATTAGCGATAACGCTGCCCCACTGATTGCTGATAACCGTATCTTAAAAAACCGGATTGGTATGGTGCTGAACCGTTCTTGCCGTCCTGTTTTACGCACAAATGTGGTTGAAACCAACACTGATGAGGGGATTTCCGTCACTCAGGAGGCATTTCCTGATCTAGGGCAAACGCAAGACCCGGGTGGCAATATTCTGCGCAGCAATGGCGAAATTGATCTGGCAAATGACACCAGCGCCAAGTTAATCTCAGTCGGCAATTTAATCAACCCGCGCCGGGTACGCGGCATTGTTGAGTTTCTGGCGAATGAAGTGCCGCCACCCATTCCGGGGCCACCATCTGAACCAGACCCCACACCCGAACCTACCCCACCGGATCCTCAGCCGCCGACACCTAACCCTGATGCTGGTTTTAGTGACACAAAAGGGCATTGGGCAGAGGGTTTTATTAAAGGCTTGATCGAAAAGAAAGTGATTAGTGGCTATCCCGATGGCACCTTTAAGCCAGGAGACTCGCTCACGCGGGCACAGTTTGCAACGATGATCTCTAATGCTTTTACCTTGCCCGAAAAGCAACCTGCCACGCCTTTTTCGGATGTACCCAACAATTTCTGGGCAAAAGAGTATATTCGGAAAGCAAACCAGATGGGCTTTATCGCAGGCTTCCCCGATGGCACGTTTCGGCCTAATCAGTTTTTGACACGAGTGCAGGCGATCGTTGCGTTAGTGGGTGGCCTGGGGCTAACTGGGGGGACGCTTGACTTGTTGGGAATTTATCGCGATCGCGCCCAAATACCACCCTACGGCACTGATAAGGTGGCAACTGCGACGCAAAAACGCATGGTAGTCGATTATCCTGATGTGCAGCAGCTCGAACCGATGCGCGAAATCACGCGGGCTGAAGTTTCCGCACTGGTTTATCAGGCGCTTGTGACGCTCAATCAGGCTCCGGCGATCACTTCGCCTTACATCGTTTCACCTGACTTACCAAGTTATCTGTTTACCGATATTGCAAACCACTGGGCTGCCGACTTTATTCAGGCACTCGCGACAATGAACTTGATCCGTGGCTTTGAAGATGGAACATTTCGCCCAGATCTGACAATGACGCGTGCCCAATATGCCACTTTGATCGCCAATGCTTACAATCCACCTGCAAAGCGTGAGGCGATCGCCTTTGTGGATGTGCCGTCTGACTTTTGGGCTAAACCTTATATCGAAAAAGCCTATCGCGGTGGATTTATCTCTGGCTTTCCCGACGGTACGTTTAAGCCGAATGAGAATGTGCTGCGCTTGCAAATCTTGCTTTCGCTCGCTAGCGGTCTAGGATTGCCTGCCGCGAATTCAAATGTCCTCAATGTTTATGACGATAAGGACAGTATTGTCGCAGCAGGGCAACCCGCTGTAGCCGCAACCACACAGCAACAAATTGTGGTGAATTATCCAAATGTGCGGCTACTCAACCCAAACCGAAATGCAACGCGAGCAGAAGTAACGGCCATGGTTTATCAGGGTTTAGTGCAAGCTGGTAAGGCTGGAGCCATTAACTCGCCCTATATCGTGAAGCCGTAGAAAGTCTAGTGGAGGTTGTTGGATCAGCTTCCCTACAGATTTTTGCCTGGAACGTAAACCGGAAGGGAGGGACTTGCAGGTAAATGTCATCCTCGTGGGTAGGGTTGGCATGCCAACCCCCTTACCACAGGCGGTTCTACAACCAGGATTTTGTTTGTTCGCAGGTTCCAAAGGATGGTTTTCAAGCTTACGTTAAACCCAGTTCTAATAGTCCTGAAAAACGTGAAATCTGTCTAACCTACGAGATGGAGCAAATCACGCACGACGCTGTAACCTGCTAAATCCCACAATAAGTAAGCCAGAAAGCCAATCATTGCTAGGCGACCATTCCACAACTCGGCTTGTGGATTCCAACCAAACAGAAAGGCATTGCGATCAACACCATTGTAGGCACGAGCAATATTGGGTAGATCAGTGCTAGGACGCGTTTCATTGGATTGCATGACCAAAACTCCTTAACGATTTGTTACACCAATCTTAGGTTTGCATTTTGTTGCTGGAGTCTGTCTATGGGGTCAAACTATAGCTATACCAAAGAGCGAGTTTGGAGGATACTTTAAGATTCATTTGTAGATAAAAAATGGATTGAGTCGATAATATTTGGCGCACAATTAAAAATTCTTCTGTCACTACTAAGCGGTAGGCTAAGACAAAGTTCAGATAAAGCTTTTAGCTGGAGATATGGTTTCTGCTATGTCCTCGATTTCGTGTTATGTCAAACTGGAGTTTGGACTAATACCAATTCTTCAAAACTGGTCTACAATTATCTGTAAGGGCGGTATTTCCTTCGGAAACGCTACACGAACGCGAACCGCCCCTACGAGGATCTGTAAATGGAATTTAGAGAATTGGTATAATTCAAAAAATACACCATGTTTAGGAGGGGCGCTAGCGCAGCCCTAGCGAAGCCATGCCAAAGGCTTTGCCGCAAGGCTATACGGCTGTTCGCCCTTACACATAGTGGAAAATCGCGTTTAGTCTAAAGTCCAAGTCAAAACTGGCAGTTGCTATACAAATTACAGTTCTGGCTGCTCGATTAAACTCTCTTTAATGTTTGAGGCGATCGCGTGACCTTTCCAAATTATTTGGGCTGATCGCGTTGATTATTGGGTTTTCCAAATTTCCGACTTCAACCTGCTGAAGACTTAATCTTCTTCTGCTTGACTCGACTCTGCTTCTTTGGGACGGCAGTGGTCTCGAATAAAGCTCACCAAATAATCATGTACCAGTTGATAGTAATCGTCAGGATTATCTGGAAACTGAAAGACCAGGCCAGAGCCAACTAAAACGGTCAAAACCAGATCTAGCTTATTCAATTCGTGAGTCAAACCTAAATCCACCAGATCAGTTTCTAAATCTTCGCGGGTTTTGAGAGGACGGGTGTTCTTATCGTTCGTCAGGGAGAAGAGAACGGTGCGAGCGACCAACTCATTTTCAACCCCACAGTCATGCACAACAGCCTCCACTGATCGCTGCACCAGTCGTTGTTTGGGGCCTTTTTGACGATACTCTTCGAGGGTATCAATGCCTTCTGCTTGTAGCTCTGCACCAACGACCTGTAACTCGATTGGGCGGACTTCTCCGGTTTCGCGGGCAAGATCACGCACTAACTCATCAATCAAGTCAGGTTCTAAATAAAACTGTGATTGGTTGGTCAGACTGGTAATCACGGTCTTAGCATCCTCTGGTGAGAAATCACTTAACGGATACCGAACAGACTTCCCTAAAATATCTGCGATCGCATCCAGTTCTAAACCATCTTGTCGTGCCAGTCGTTGAAATTCCAGTAAGTAGTGGAGGTAATCTTCTCGCACAGAGAGGATAATCTTCACATAATCCAAGTCCAGGCACTCACGCAGAAACTCGTAAAACGGACGGCGTTGAGCCAAGGTTTCTTGCACAAAAAAGAACTCTTCAAATTGGTCAAAGATCAGGACGGGCAGGTAATTTTGAGCGGTGAGCGATCGCAATGTATCAAGCAACGGTGTAAGCGAAGCAATGATTTCTTCCGGCGAAGGATTGGGTGGGTGATTATTTGCTTCAGGTGACAACTGATTTGGTTCTAGACTAACCGACTCAAGCGAAACGAGAGTGGTGCGTAGGGCTGTTTGCCAGTCTCGGTAGCGATCGCACAAGCTTGATAAAGCCGTTCGTTCGCCAATCAACCGTTCTTTCAACAGGGGAATTAATCCGGCATTCAGAATGGAACTTTTGCCAACGCCAGAATGGCCATGAATCACCGTTAATTTGAGGTCTTCTCGACCCAGACGCGCAATCAGACGATCCACATCTTGCTGCCGACCCGATGCTGCAATTTCTTGGGCTAGTAACTCCTGGGTATCGAATGTGAGAGGTAAACCTGCGATCGCCTGAGGTTCCAGTCGTAATGCGCCAACAAATGCCCGAAACCCAAATTGACGCTCAATGGTGCGCTGATATTGCTTAATTTGAAACGCTTCTAAGTAGCGCTTTTGTTGATAGTAAAAGTCGCGCAGTGTATCCAAAATTCGAATGTAGAGCGGCGGGTCAGGTTGAGGATAGGCTTGCTGACTGGCAGCTTCCAGATGGGCGATCGCATTTTCAAGGTTCCCCAAACCTTTCTCTGCTTTTGCAAGCAATAGTAAATACCAACTACGATGATAGGTATTCGCGATTTCTAGACTTGTTTCTAAGTTGGGATGCAACAAATCATAGTCATTAGCATCGGCTTCCATCTTTTCTAAAATCCGTAAGGATGCCTCTGCATGATGTTTTGCATGTGCCCACTCTAAGCGCATCAGCATGACTTCAGCTAAAAAACCATGATCCCGTGCCTGCCGAATTGGATCAATATAGAGATGGTGCAGCTTCAGCGCATTATTTGCCAGGATCTCAAGCTCTCGCCACCAGTCGCGCCGGGGAGCCTTAACCGAATTCGCCAATTTCTGAATCACTTCCAGGCGGGAAATGATAAAACGCGCCACCAAATCTTGCCGATTTTCTCGCTCAAATAAGTCAAGACTCTGGTGAAAGTACGCTTCAGCCTGACGGTAAGAAAAAATGCGATGAGTACGTTGAAAAACCGCGTGCGATCGCCAAGCCAGTCCTAAATAGAAGTAGACACAGGCTGCCCGTTCTAAGTAGGAAGGGTGGGCAGGAATCGCTGGAACTGTGCAAGTGTTGGCCTCTGCGATTAGCTTTGGAGCGGTTTCCTTGAGCGGCGGAGCTGACTCTGAGGAGGGTTCTGATTCCGGCTTGGTGGACTCTTGCAACCAGTGGGCCAAACTTTTCTCATAGTAAGTCTGGGCAGATTCCAGTTGTCCTTGGGCGTGGGCTAGTTGCCCTCTCAAAAAATCCAGACTCGCCCCCAACGTCGGATCAACGATCTCAGAGCCATTTTGAATATCGTTAATCGCGAATTCTAGCTCTGGCAAGCGCAATAGATTGGGGGTCGGCGCGATCAACCACGTCCCAAACGTTTGCTCGTCCCCCGCGTTTAAGATAGCTGCAAACAGCCGATCTGTATGGTTTTTCAGAAAGCGGATTAACTCGTCATGCATCATCTCAAACCGAATCGAGACAGATGCCCAGTTCTTAAAATCCGCCGCTTGTTGAATTAATCGCGCCAAAATGTGATCGTTAACCCATAGCACTACTGGAAACGGAAAACGCTTGCGAAACTCTTCGCGCACCTGGTTTGTCGAGTTGAGCAAAGCGTCGAGGGCATGGACTGCTTCTAATCCAAAAACCATCAATGCTTCAGGCCGAACCGGAGTAAAATCGTCTCCTAAGTTCTCACAGCTAAGGGTGCCCACCTCGATCCCTTGCTCCATTCCTTCACCATTGAGAGCGACTCGAATACTCGTGAGCAGTGTTTTTGCCGATTCTGGCAGCGTCACTGTCGTAATTGGAAATGGGCAACGCTCTTGCAACTGTTGAACAATCTGCGATCGCAGGCTGACATAATTACACCGTGCCAAAATCAGCGAAAATTCACCCCGCGAAAATTGCAGAGTGCGAATTAACGTATTCAGCGATCGCTCATTCAGCGCAATAATGGGGTCTGGAGAAGAGGGGCGCTCCATAGGCAGGCGGGGAAGTAAAAGGACAGAGGGTAGAAACGATTAGCTCTCCTTGCGAAATAATACGCCTTCCTCATTTTTAGTCTAGTCTTCCATTCGTGCAGTGTGGAGAGTTTTTTACTGCAATCCTTTGTGTCTTCTTTCGCTTTTGTGTCTTCCTGCCTCTACTGAGCCAGATTAATCGCCCGTCCCAGGGTGTAGTTTACATTTGCAGACCCGGTTGCCTTGACCCCCTTTGCGACCTGCCGATAAATATTCTTATCCGCCTTTAGCTTGCCATCGGCGCAGTCTAAGCTGTAGTTTACGGTCGTGAGCATCTCAGGCGGATCCTGGCTCTCACCGGGTTCACGCCGCTCATCCATCTCATCCGGAGTCGGACGTTTGGGTAATGCCGGGTACCAGACCTCATTATCATCTGGCCCGGTTACTGCGCCTTCGGGCTTCTCGGCATTAAAGGTGGTTAAAGAGGTGCTGTCAAACTCTTCCCAGCGTTGAGCATTTGGCCCACCTGTGCGGCTCGTCCAATAGTTGACGCGCCAGGTGTAGGTTGCTTCGGCGATCGCCCGTGTGCAACTCGTTTTGGCGATCGGATCACCGCTGGGCGTGCAACTACTCAACATGACCAGTCCCAAACCAGAGGCGATCGCAATTTGACGACAGTTGCTAAAAAACGATGTTAAAGAAAGGATTTTCATTGTTAGTTTCAAACTCTGCCAGACAGCATAACAACCCGAACTATCTTTGCAGCTAAGCGGTTTGCAAGCAATCTTTTGCAGGGTAATTTTACTGGGATCAGCGCTCCGTCTGGTCTAATAGCCGCTCAAACCCACAGAGCCAAATGATTGCAGGATGACTGACCCACAACAAATTCAGGCTTACGCATCCACTTTTGTAATCGGGATGTCGATAATGAATTCTGTTCCCTGATTGGGTTCTGAGATGCACTTTAACGTGCCCTTATGCTTGTCGATGATTTGAAAGCTGATGTATAACCCTAACCCGGTGCCACGTCCAACAGGTTTTGTGGTGTAGAACGGGTCAAACAGACGATCTCGCACATTTACCGGAATGCCAGAACCATTGTCGGCGATCGCAATTTGAACCCGCTTGCCCTCAATGATTTGGGTCCGAATTCGAATGGTTGGGGCGGTTGCTGGTGGAAAGCTTGTTACTTGAGTTGGCAACACAGCCTGATCGTAATTTGCGCCAATGAGAGATGGCTCAGCGAGTTGAGGAGTTTGCCAATGGCGTTCATCTACTTCTTCCAGCGCATCAATCGCGTTGGCTAACAAATTCATAAAGAATCCATGTAAGCCGTGGGTTGGAAAAACCAGGACAATTAAACTAAATCCGAACTGACCTGTAGTGTGTATCTCCAACCCAAGGACAAAAGCTATGAAAATTCTAGGGATTGATCTCGGCAAA
>DVDV01000284.1 GCA_015296075.1 Leptolyngbyaceae cyanobacterium M33_DOE_097
CTGGCGATTCAAAATATTGCCCAAAAGTGGACGATGCCGATTTCCAATTGGAAACCTGCCCTCAACCGTTTCGCCATTGAGTTTGGCGATCGCTTTCCAACTTGAATTTTTACCTTTGACACAATCTATTTGACATACCCAGACGCGGGTGTGGATCATCACGTTGTAGTATCAATCGTTGGTGTCGATCGCATTCCGGATAGCGGCTATATGCGTGCCAAAGTCGCTCAGGAAAAGTTGATCCAGTCCGCAGCAATACCCTATACAATTGTCCGCGCTACGCAGTTCTTTGAGTTCATCGAGACGATCATTGCTCAATTTCCCACCGATGGGCAGACAGTTCATTTGCCCTCTGCCTTTATCCAGCCCATCCTGACAGATGACGTTGCAGATGCGCTGATCGACATCATACTGGGAGCGCCAGTCAACGGCATTATCGATTTAGCAGGTCCAGAGCGGTTCCGTTTTGAGGAAATCATTCGCCAATTTCTGAGTGCAACTCATGACTCACGTCAGGTGGTTGTAGACAGCCACGCCCGTTACTTTGGTGCAGCGTTGAACGATCAGCTCGTTCCGCAGGGCAACTCGCTCATCGGTTCGACCCATTTCGAGGATTGGCTCAACCGCTCGATCGCTCAACGACCAGCAATGAGCATTTAATGCTGACCTAAGTTCAGTTGAGGACACAAAGCCCAACATTCCACAACTGCTGAGTTTTGCAACGCTCAACTCAACCGACACCTATCTAATCTGCGATCGACTTAATTCAGCACGAGAGCACATCAGACTGATTTATATTCACCAATTCGTGTTCACGTTTGTATTCGCGCAAGGAGAACCCAAATGTTGACTAGATTTCTTCACGGATTTGCATTCGCAGCACTTTCCATATTCGCAGCACTTTCTCTATTCATAGCACTCCCCGTATTCCCAGCTTCAGCCAGTGTGTTGGGTGAAAAAGTAACGTTGGTCTTTGACCATGCCCTTCCCAATGTACCCGGCAAGAGCATCAAAGTCCAGACAGTTGAATATGAGCCAGGTGTCTCATCGATCCCTCACACTCATCCAGATTCGGCTTTCATCTATGCAACAATCCTGGAAGGTTCGGTTCGTAGCAAAATCAATGATAATCCGGTGCAGGTATATCACGCGGGTGAGAGCTTTTTTGAATTACCTGGCGATCATCATCGTATCAGCGCAAATGCCAGTGATACCAAACGCGCACGCCTGCTAGCCGTGCTTATCGCCAATACTAATGAACAGAACTTGGTCATCAACGAAGAGTAAGACGCAAATACGATTCGCCGTCTCTTTTAGAGATAAGGGCGAACACCGTAGCTAAGGGAGCGTGGCATGATGTCGTCAATTGAGGAAGTGGCAAAGATAATTGACCTGATCATTGCACCGGTCGTCATGATCACGACGTGTGCCATCGTGGTAAATGGCTTGATGCTCCGGTACGGGTTCCCTTGGCAATCGCCTACGTACCGTTAACCAGGAACTGAGGGACTTGCAGGAGTCCGATCTGGCTCACAATCAGCACAAAGCTCAGAGGATACAAGAATTTGAATCCATGCTGAGGGATCTGCTGAAGCACCATCACTTTGTGCATGATGCCCTGGTTCTTACTTATACTGCCATCCTAATCTTTATGCTGGATATGCTGGTCATTTCCATAGCAGTTGCCACCAGTATCAGTTGGCTATCGCAGATGGCACTAATCGTCTTTCTCGGTGGAGTTGCCGTTTTATTTTGGGGAATGGTTTTGATTGCCTACGAGCTTCGCACATCTCACTATTCCATTCAATTAGAGGTGCATCATACTTGTCGCCTGTGCCGCCACCAGCACATCAAATAGCTCACCTGAAGCATATCAGATCTAACATCTTCACTTCCTGCTGCCTTACTCCAATCCGAATAATTAAGTTGCATTTTAACTCAAAGAACTTGAGTGGTCTGAGTTGGGCGATTACCCCGCAGGGGGAACTGCTTCGCACCGCTAAGGAATAAAACGCAACAAGTTTGAACATCAAATCCACCAACCTAAAGGAGATCAAAATGAGTAGCAATCAAGTCAACAGCCAAGCCATGAAACTCGAAGTTGTAGTGATACCCGTTGCCGATGTCGATCGCTCCAAAGACTTCTATAAAACCTTGGGATGGCGGCTCGATGCTGACTTTCCTGGCGAGAATGGCTTCCGAGTCGTGCAATTTACCCCGCTTGGTTCGGAAGCATCAATCATCTTTGGTAAAGAAGTGTCATTAGCCGAGCCGGGCTCGGTTCAGGGTCTATACCTGATCGTTTATGACATTGAGGCAGCCCACGCCGAACTCGTTGAGCGAGGTGTTGAGGTGAGTGAGATATTCCATGACATTGGCGGCATCTTCCACCACGCCGGAACTGAGGGACGAGTACCCGGTCCTGATCCAAAGCGCGGCGATTATGCCTCCTATGCTTCGTTTAGTGATCCCGACGGCAATGGTTGGATATTGCAAGAGGTCAGGGTGCGGCTTCCTGGACGGTAATGGAATACCAACACCCTAGACAACACCTAAAACAAGGACACAAAGATGAAAACACAAAAAGTATGGTTTATTACCGGAGCCTCTAGAGGCTTTGGGTTAGAAATTGCCAGGGCCGCTCTGGCAGCAGGTGATCAGGTCGTAGCAACGGTTCGCAGTAATCCCGCACAGCTCGCTGTGACTCTGGATAACCACCCAAATCTGTCTGTTGTGCAGATGGATGTCGTCCAGGAAGACCAGGTACAGACAGCAGTTCAGCAAAGTATTGCCCGTTTTGGTCGTGTTGATGTTTTAGTCAATAATGCTGGGTATGGCATGGTAACGGCGATCGAAGAAGCGACGGATGCTGAAGTTCGAAGACAGTATGACACCAACGTATTTGGGTTGCTTAATGTGACTCGTGCCGTGTTGCCGTACCTGCGTCAGCAAAAGTCTGGGCATATCATCAATATTTCGTCGCTGTTTGGTTACGATACCGTTCCAGGCTGGGGATTGTACGGGTCTACTAAGTTTGCAGTTGAAGGTATCTCGAAAGGATTGGCAGTCGAATTGGCACCACTTGGAATCCATGTCACGGCAGTTGCCCCCGGTCTGTTTAGTACCGACTTCCTCAGCACTGACTCCTATGTTGCGGCGAAAACCATTATCGATGATTACCAGGAAACGGTGAGCCAGATGCGGAGTGGAGCCGATGCGCTACACGGCAATCAACCCGGTGATCCGAAAAAATTTGCTCAGGTGATTCTCCAAGTTGCCAATACAGACCGTCCTCCGCTGCATCTACCTGTTGGAAAAGATGCGGTTGCAATGTACCAAAACAACGTCGCCAAAATGGCACAGGACATCGAAGCCTGGCTACCTGTCGCGACCAGCACCGACCATGACCACCGCGTTGCCGCTTAGGCGATCGCCTGACCTGCACCATTCACCCATTGTCTCTAAAACTAAAAATGAAAACTCAAAATTCCGTGGTCTTTATTTCTGGTGCTAGTCGCGGCTTAGGCTTGGCATTTGCACACGAAGCACTTGAGCGCGGAGCTAAAAAGGTCTATGCCGGAGTGCGAAATCTGACTGAAGCCAAAACGCCAGGTATTGTGCAGGTCAAACTCGATGTAACCGATCCTGCCTCGATCGTGGCGGCGGTGACCCAGTGCGGCGATACCACTGTGCTCGTCAACAACGCGGGTATTGCTCGGCTCACCAGCAGTTCCCTAGATCCAGGCATGATCGACATCGCCCGCGAAGTTTTCGAGACGAATTACTATGGCATGATTTTGCTCAGCCAGGCATTTGTTCCCATTCTTGCCAAAAATGGAGGTGGAGCAGTCATCAATGTCTTGTCGGATGCCACTTGGTATGCGCGTCCGATGCTAGCAGCGTATTCTGCCTCGAAGTCAGCGGCATGGAGCTTCACCAATGCCTTACGCATCGATCTGCAGAGCCAGAAGACATTAGTGCTTGGGCTGCATGTTGGCTTTATGGATACCGATATGACCAAAGGCTTTGAAATGAAGAAGACCAGTCCACAACAGGTTGCCGCAGCCGCCCTGACTGGCATTGAAGACAACCAGGAAGAGATATTGGCTGACGACTTCACCAGGGAAGTCAAGCGAAGCTTTTGCAATGAGCAGTCGATGTATTTGAATCCGCCGGAAATCTAGCTGAACGCTATTCGTAAGCGGAGGTGTGCAGTTCTTGGGTGGCGAACATTTCACGTCTGTTAAGAATGAGAATCCAGAAATGTTTAATTGACGAATTTTGCAGTTTCTACCGCGTTGGCGTAGCCTTTCCTTTGAAGAATCGCTTGAAGCCAATCAGGAAAACCGGCTGCACATCAGGCGCAGTTTATATGTTATTGCCAAGGGAGTTTCAAGATGAACACTGAACAGAAAGTTGCTGTGATTACTGGCGCATCCCAGGGCATCGGCGCAGCCCTTGTTAAGGCATACCGCGATCGCAACTATCACGTCATCGCAGTCTCACGCTCAATTCAGCCATCCGATGACGATGGTGTTGTGACGGTATCCGGTGACATCGCGGATCGAAAAACGGCAGAACGGGCAATTATTGAAGGTGTGTCACGCTTTGAGCGTATCGACACCCTGATTAACAACGCGGGTATCTTCATCGCCAAGCCATTTACCGAATACACCGAGGCAGACTACGAAGTGTACCTGGGTACCAATATCGCTGGCTTCTTTCACGTCACACAACTGGCGATCGCCGAAATGGAAAAGCAGGGCAACGGTCATATTGTGCAGATCTCGACAAGCCTGGTTGATAATGCGATCGCGGGTGTACCCTCTGTCCTTGCGTCCCTAACCAAGGGTGGATTGAATGCCGCAACTAAATCACTGGCGATCGAGTATGCCAGACGCGGTATTCGGGTGAATGCAGTGGCGCTCGGCACCATTAAGACGCCCATGCACCCAGTTGAAACCCATGCCCAGCTTGGAGATCTGCACCCAGTTGGTTATATTGGCGAGATCTCAGACGCGGTTGATGCCATCCTCTACCTTGAATCCGCCAACTTTGTGACGGGCGAAATCCTGCACGTCGATGGTGGTCAGAGTGCGGGGCATTAAACGCATGATTTACGAATTACGCATTTATCACGCGATGCCGGGACGACTACCTGCGTTGATTTCACGCTTTCAAAACCACACGCTGCAGATTTGGAAGAAGCACGGCATCCGCCAAGCAGGATTTTAGACAACGCTAATTGGCGAGAGCGAGAGTAATCAGCTTACCTACCTGCTTGCTTGGAATAACTTGGCTGAGCGCGAGGAGCGCTGGAACGCATTTCTCGCTGACCCTGAATGGATCGCGATCAAAGCTGAGACCGAGAAAAACAATCCGCTGGTGCAGAACATTAGCAACGAGTTGTTAGCACCCACGGACTTTTCCTCAATGAAGTGATCTTCAAGAAGACACATATTTTGTTAACTCAAAGAACTTGAGTGGTGTGAATGAGGCGATCGCAGAAGAATGAAAAGTAACCGAAGTAAATATTCAACTCGTCAACCTAGAGGAGATCAAGATGAATAGCAATCCTGTCAACAGTCCCGACCTGAAACTCGAAGTCGTGGTGTTCAGCGTTTCTGACGTGGAACGCACAAAGGCATTCTATGAGAATCTTGGCTGGCGGTTCGACATTGATGTGGTGGAGGGCAACTTTCGTGGCGTACACTTCACACCGCCCAACTCGAATGCCTCAATTCTCTTCGGCAAGGGAGTCACTCCAAATAATTCTGGCTCCGTACAAAACTTAGTTCTCGGTGTGGATGACCTCGATGCTGCCCGTGCAGATTTAATCGCTCGCGGTATTAATGTCAGCGAGATCTTCCATTACCCTGGTGGTCCCTTTAACAACACTCTAGAGAACTCGCGCGTTAGTGGGCGTGACCCGCAAGGTCGTTCCTACTTCTCATTTGCCTCCTTTGAAGACCCGGATGGGAACCTGTGGCTGCTCCAAGAGATCACCACACGGCTTCCCGGTCGTCTGTGGGACTCTCCGCGAGGAGAGGTTGCAACCCTGGCAGATCTTCTGCGTGAGACGGCAGAGCACCATGACCATTATGAGAAGACTCACGCCGAGCATGATTGGTGGAACTGGTACGCACCCTACCTGAGTGCACGTCAGAATGGCAGCAGTCCAGAAGAAGCCGCCGCCGCCGCTGACCGTTACATGGACGAGATTCTTCCTGTCCTTTCCCAATGATGTAGTCAGAATGCATTGCCTGAGTCACAAAACGGATAATGTTACAGCAAGGAGAAAACAGTATGACCAAACCCAAGAAACTTGGCTACACAATCAAAGCTAGCACCGTAGGTACATTCGTCTTGCTCTCAGGCTTTCTCGTCGCGCTCTTTACAGCAACAGTGTTGCTGACAACCCCTGACCGTATGCTAGCGCAGCAATCTACCCAGGATAATGCACAAAACCAGGTTACGACCGTGGCGAGCGCAAGAGACATTCGCGGCGCTTCACCGTATATCGCGATCAAAAACGAGCCAGCACCCAAGCTGATTGTAGATTCTCCAATTCCCGAAGGGCTAGTCCAAGGTGTCTACTGGGCGCAGTACCGGGTGGAGAACTTGAATATCGTACCTGTATTTGGAGAGGGTGCCCGTCAGGTCTCTCCACGTGCTGGCCATTTGCACATTATTGTTGATGATCTCCCCTGGTGGTGGGCAGATGCGAGTAACAATAACACGGTTGATATAGCTGGGCTGCCACCCGGACAGCACAAGGTGAGGATCGAGTTGGTTGACCCTAACCACACCGTCTTCCCCGGACAGGTAGTGACGCAGACATTCACCATCCCTGAATACCAGAGCGCCCATTTGCACTAACACCTTCATGCTCAGCTCACCGAGTAAAGAGCACACAAGCTTGCTTCGAACTTCAGCGCAACAGGCGATCGAGTCCAAGCACTGTGAGTGGGAGAAACCTTCGCTGTTGGTGTAGATCGCGATCGCCTACTAGAGGTATCGACCAATAAAGCTAGTCTCAGCGCAAACAAGGAGAATACAGTGAGCACAATCGTTAAAGCCGCCGCCGTACAAATTAGCCCTGTTCTGTACAGCCGGCAAGGAACCGTCGAAAAAGTTGTGAAAAAGATTCGTGAGCTGGGCCAACAAGGCGTTCAGTTTGCCACTTTCCCTGAGACCATCATTCCCTATTACCCCTACTTCTCCTATGTGCTGGCCCCGTTTGCGTTGGCCAAGGAACAGCTGCGGTTGCTGGAAGAGTCGGTGACGGTGCCGTCTGCTGAAACGCGGGCGATCGCCCAAGCCGCGAAAGAGGCCAACATGGTCGTTTCGATCAGTGTCAACGAGCGCGACGGTGGCACAATCTACAATACCCAGCTTCTCTTCGACGCAGATGGGACGCTGATCCAGCGCCGCCGCAAGCTGACGCCAACCTATAGAACCCATTTGGGATCATGGAAGATGGGTTAGAATGAGGCAAAAATGCCGTACTCCAGCAGTCTAACCGATAAAGAATGGGAAATCATCGAACCCCTGTTGCCTCAAAAGAAGCGAACCCGACCGCCTAAGTGGA
>DVDV01000004.1 GCA_015296075.1 Leptolyngbyaceae cyanobacterium M33_DOE_097
TCATCTGCTCGAGTAGGTGCTGTTGGCGTTCGCTTAACTGGATAGCGAGGGCGTAAGGGGTCGGCATGGTACAAGAACTGCTGGATTTTAGACATCAGTTCTATTCTAGCTGTCTAACTACTCTTGCCTTCATGCACTAGTAGGATAACTGGGGCGATCGCTGCTGCAAAACAGAGAGTAAACCAGAGCTTAGATAAGTTTTTCATGTAAGTTTGCTTCTATACAGGAGCCGTATTTAAAGAGCTGGTAATGCATTTATTTAAAAGTTGAAAAACCTGTTATATCTTGATGTTTAAAGCGTGCATCGTAGTAGAGCATATCAAATCTGCCAAATATTCCTTTTATATTGAACATAGGAGCAGAAAAAATAGAGAGCAACTTGGTTAGATATCCTGCAATGCTGAAACAACAAACTTGATTGTTTTATTTTGTGGAAAATTTAAAGTATCACAAATTAAAGAGCAACTCAAGCAAGATAATCGTTAATGCTGAAACGAAGCATTGAATGGTATTTTGTGTTTATTAGGCTGAGTTTTCGAACGGCAAATAGTAGGTATCTCAGTTACGTTGAGCGTTTGAGTTGACTACTCCCTAAAAGTCGATGCAAGTTGCCGGTATGAGTATCAATTGCCAGGGCGATCACCTGCGTCGCGTCAGCCGGAATTCGTGCTTTCGGGACATTCATTTCCCACCCAAAGCGTTGACTGCGATATTCTGAGGTGCCGACCACCTGCTTCACATCCGGGCGTTTTTTATTGACAGGGGCGATCGCAAAAGGGGTTGGCGTTCCTTGCGCGTTAAGTGCAAGCAGCATCACCCCATGCGCCGGGTACTTGTACTCTGGTAATACCGACCACCCGCCAAACTTGAAGAAACCACCGGCATCTTGTGAAGTGGCTGTATCTATATAACCGTAGAGGGTTGAATCCGACACTTGAGAACTCACAGCTTCGTTAAACTCTTGCGCAGTAATCAAACCCGGCTTCCAAGCTTTCAGCCTATCTAATTGTTGAGAAATACTTAGTGCTACTGGGTTGATGTTAAACCCAGGCGAGGCATATGCATTGATACAATCTGCTTCTACAAAAAAGTTTTGGGCAAGCAGGCAAGCCTTACCATACAAGCGTTCTCTATGCCGCACTTTCATGATGCGAAGACCATAGTTCCAGCTAAAGAACTGCAAAACCAATAGAGTAATCAATAAACCGACAGTAGCTATCCGAAAAAATTGCTTACTTCGCTTTGTTCTAAAAGATTCAACGGTTTGGTAACTGAGCCATAGAGCAGCTACCAGGTACAAGGCAGCAATCCATCCATACGCAGAAAAGGTGTTGTAACGAGAAGACAGTGACTGGGTAACTCCAAGCCCAATTCGACCCATAGTTGTCAGCACGGCACTCAGTAAAGTGTAAAACCCAATACATAACCAGGGGTAAACCACTTGTAGCCATCCTATGTTGTTCCGTCGTCGCCACACCGCAATACCAATCCACACATAGCAACCGAGTAAAACGGCTCCCATAACTTGAGCGATGAACCACCCCTGCTTCAAAGGAGCGCCCACAAAGCTTTCAGTCCCCAAAGGAGCGCCCAGAAACGCTAAAAAATAATGAATTACATCAGCTGGATTTTTCTTGAGTACTTCAAGAAGGTTGGTATGGTAGCCTGTTTTTTTATAGTTGTAAAAGAAGTACCCGATGTTTAATGCAGCGTATAAAAGCCAAAGTGAAAGTATCTTCCAGCGAGTCACATTGATTTGCTTCAGTTGCTTTACAGTTGGAACTTTTGCAGCGAGTAAAGCCGGAAAGATAATCACCCAAAACAGCATGCCATTTGCATAAGAGAATGTTGAGAGGGTGCCCAGTAGAGCCGTGATGAGTGAGATCGCAGAGAAATCAAGTCTCAACTGAGTAATCACCAAAGCCGATGTAATACAAGCAATTGGGATAAAGACAATGAGCTGAATTCCCCAGTTCCAGTTTTCCCATTGCATCGGACTGAAGATGAATAAATTGGCGATCGCAAATAGTAAAAACTGTTGCCAGAAACGTAAGGGCAAGGTCAACCGACTGAGAACAAAAATATTAATAGAAATAAAACACGCAACCAAAAAAATGAGAATGCAGTTGTTAAACGTGTTGTATTGAAAGTTGTTGAGTGCTGCCAGTCCAAAGAACAGCAATTTTGGGAAAAATAGACGACTGTCATTCTGCTGGGCAATCAATTCCTCAAAAATTGGCTTACCTTGCAACAAATGAATAAAGCCCAAACCTATTGACCATTCATCCGCAAAGATCAGATCAACCGAATAATTTAGAACAGCGTTTCCTAATAGAATGGCAGGAGCGATCGCCACCAAAAAACATAAGATCAACCAGAGATTAAATTGAGATATTTTTTGACCATACTGATCAACTTTTATAGAATTCTGTTTACGACAATCAGCAAAAGCTTGCTATTACAGCATTTGTTTCTGAACTGGTTTTATTCTACTCTTTTCAAAGACGTACTTTGAAGGAATTTTGGCTGAATTGAAGTTGTTGCAACACTAGAACTTTTAGCATTGTTGGCTCGTCAAAACTATAAAAAAGATACATACAAGTTTTCTCACAAAACTAGCAGGACTTCAGTAGAAAGGGGCAAGAAATAGCCCTTACAGTCTCCCTTCTATTCAATGAGCAGCGCCATCTCAGTTTACTGCCTACTCACCCAACTGAAATAACTGTTACTTCTAAAATCTATGAGTAATATGAATTGAGTGACACGTAAAGAATGTAAAATCATAAGCAGCGTCCGTGCAACCAATCGCTAAAGATGCAACTTAGAAAGGAATTTGGAGAAAATGGCTTCATACATTCTTGAGTCAATTGCAACCGATTCAAATTTTGATGAGGTTGCATACTTAGCGGCTAATCCTGATGTTGCTAAGGCTGTAAAGCAAGGACAGATGGAGTCAGGGCGCATCCATTTTGAAGCTTTTGGCAAAAATGAAGGCAGAAAAATTAGATTTTCATCATCTATTATTTCTGAAGCCAAGCAGAGGAAGCTGGAAAAAATCAAACCTCTAATCCGCAAGGATATACCATGTATTGAAACACCAAACTGCTTTGATTTCTTAAGTGAAGAACTACGTCTTAAATTTAATATTGTTGATACTGATGCAGTAGGTAGCCATAACTATGATGGTTATACAATGCAATTGATCAATCAGAATGAAGATGGATTGGTGTTAGACTGTGGAGCCGGGAGAAGACCTGTCTATTTTGATAACGTTGTTAACTTTGAAATTGTAGATTACGAAACAACAGATGTTCGTGGAGTTGGTGAAGTTCTTCCATTTAATGATGAATCATTTGATGCTGTACTTTCTTTATCAGTTCTAGAACACGTAAAAGATCCTTTTTTGTGTGCTAAAGAAATAGCTAGAGTATTAAAAAAGGGTGGTAGCTTAATATGTTGTGTCCCATTTCTTCAGCCTGCCCATGGCTATCCGCATCACTATTACAACATGACCAGTCAAGGGCTTGAAAATTTATTTGTTGATTTCCTCAATATTGACAAGGTGGTTGTTTATGAAGGTATCTCTCCCATCTGGTCTTTAACCTGGATTTTACGTAGTTGGGCAGAAGGTCTCAACGGTAAGACAAAGGATGACTTTATGAATCTACGGGTTTCAGACTTGATGGAAACCCCCCTCAAGTATTTGAAGATGCCTTTTGTCAAAGAGTTATCAGAGGAAAAGAACTTTGAACTTGCAAGTGCAACGATGCTATTTGCACATAAGTAGCCAATGGCTTGGCATTGAAATCAATTGGGTTCACTGGTTGACTTGTTCTGTCTTAAGTCTTGAGTGAAAAGCTGAAGTTGACTGACTCCTGCTAATTTATGGAGTTTTCCGGTATGGGTGTCGATCGCAAGCCCAATCACTTGAGTCGCATCCGATGGAATTCGTTCTTTCGGGACATTCATTTCCCACCCAAAGCGTTGACTGCGATAGTCTGAAGTGCCAATTACCTTGGCAACATCTCGGCGTTTTTTATCGACAGGGGCGATCGCAAGAGGTGTTGACGTTCCTTTCGCATCAAGCGCCACCAACATTACCCCATGCGCGGGATACTTGTACTCTGGCAGCACAGCCCAACCCCCAAACTTGAAATAACCATTGATATCTTGTGAAAAAGCAGTGTCTAGATAACCGTAGAGGGTGTCCTTCGCATTTTGAGAGGAAATTGCTGCATCGACCTCCCTTAAAGTCATTAAGTCAAGTTCCCACCCATTTCGGTGATTTAACTCTTTAGAAATAGATTGAACAAACCCATCCATTGCGATAAACGGGGGAAAAACAAATGCTTTCATACAGTCCGTTTCGATGACGAGTTCTTGAGCCAGGAGACAAGATTTGCCATACAGACGATAGCGGTGCTGCAATTTCATCCTGCGTTGACCGTATGACCAACTAAAACTCTGCACAACCAACATGATCACAAGTAAGCCAATGGCACTACTGCGAAGCAGCTGACCACGCTTGGGTTGAGGAAGTGCAGTCGGATCATGATTTAGCAGTAAAGCCGCTACGAGATAGACAAGAGCAACCCATCCATAAGCTGAAAACGTGGTGTAGCGGGAATCTATCGCCTGGATTACCCCAAAGCCCAAACGCCCCGCTGTAGTAACGATCGCACTTATTAAGGTATAAGCCCCAATACACAACCAGGGATAAATCACTTGCAACCATCCCTCGCGGTTGCGTCGTCGCCATGCTTCAATGCCAATCCAAACAAAGCAGATGAGTAGGAGACTGCCCATAATCTGAGCAGTTAGTAAATTACCCGCTCCCAATGGGGCACCCAGAAAAGCTAGAAGATAACGAATCGCATCAACAGGTTTCTTGAGCGCTTCTAGAAAACTGGGATGCCCCACTGGTTTCTTATAGTTGTGAAAGTAGTAACCAATATTGAGAACAGCGTAAGCCAACCATATAGAGAGGGGCTTCCAACGCCTGATAGCAAAATGCTTGAGCTGCTTAAAGCTGGGAACTTGAGTAACGAGCAATGTTGGATACACAATGCCCCAAAACAGCATGCCATTCGCATAGGAAAAGGTTGAAACCGTGCCAAGCAAGGCAGTGAGAAGGGCAATGACTGAGAACTTCAGTTTGAGTTTGGTCACAACTAAAGCGGTTGTGACACACGCAATCGGCAGGAAAACAATCAGTTGGATGCCCCAATCCCAATTGTCATGCTGCATGGGGCTAAAGATCAGCAAGTTAGCAAGGGCTACTAAAAGGAGATGTTGCCAGGCAGCTAACGGCAGAGTAAATCGACTTAGAAGAAAAACATTTAGCGAAACGAGACACGCAGTTGAAAAAGTGAGAATGCTGTTGTTGAACGTGTTGTATTGGAAATTGTTAAGTATCGCCAGTCCAACAAAAATCAACTTTGGAAAAAACAGACGGCTCTCATTCTGTTGTGTAATCAGCCACTCGAATGAAAGGTTTCCTTGCAAGAAATAAAGATAGCTTAGTGCGATGCCCCACTCGTCAGCAAAAATGAGATCAACAGTGTAGTGAAAAACGGCATTTCCTAATAGAATGGCAGGGGCGATCGCTGCTATAAAACAGAAAATAAGCCAGAGCTTAGATACGGTTTTCATGTAAGTTTGCTCCTATGTGAGAGCCATAGTTACAAAGTCGATAACACATTTATGTAAAAAATTAAAGAAGTTGCTATGTCGTTATGTCCAAAGCGTGAATTGTAGTAAGGCAAATAAAGTTCGACCATTACTGTATTTACGGATGAAACAAGAGCAGTATAAAAATAAAGAACTACTGAGACAAGCTGCTTTTTAATGGTGGAATGGCGAATTTACTGGTATTTGTGTTTATCAGGCTGATTCTTTTGAACGGCAAATAGTAGGGATTCCGGTTACGTTGAGCGTTTAAGTTGAGTGCTGCCTACAAGTCGATGCAGATTGCCAGTATGAGTATCGATGGCTAAGGCAATCACCTGGGTCGCATCGGCTGGAATTCGGGCTTTCGGGACATTCATTTCCCAACCATAGCGTTGACTGCGGTATTCTGAGGTGCCGATTACCTGCTTCACATCCGATCGCTTCTTTTTCACCGGGGCGATCGCAAAAGGGGTCGGTTTCCCTTGCGCGTCGAGCGCTACCAACATTACCCCATGCGCGGGATACTTGTACTCTGGTAGTACCGACCACCCGCCAAACTTAAAGAAGCCACCGACATCCTGTGAGGTGGGTGTATCAACATAACCATAAAGGGTTGAACCTGACGCTTGAGAAGCAACGGCTTCATTAAACTCCTGTAAGGCGATCAAACCAGGTTGCCAAGCGTTGCGACTCTCTAATCCTTCTGAAACCGCAATAACTATGTCACCTTCATTAGGCTGAAATGGGGCAAAAACAAATGCCTTTATGCAGTCTGTTTCGACGATAAGTTCTTGAGCTAAGAGACAGGATTTGCCATATAAACGATTTCGGTATTGCACTTCCATTCTGCGTTGACCGTGTGACCAGCTAAAGATCTGCATAACCAACATGATCACAAGTAAGCCAATGGCGCTAATACCAAGCAGTTGGCTGCGTTTTGTTTGCGAAAGTGCGATAGTTTCACGTTGCAGCCATAGAGCCGCTATGAGATAGACAAGAGCAACCCATCCATAAGCTGAAAACGTGGTGTAGCGGGGTGACATTGCTTGACCAACCCCAAACCCGACTCGCCCATCCGTTGTAATGATGGCACTCAGTAGGGTGTAAGCGCCCATGCACAACCAGGGGTAGAGCATCTGTAACCATTGTTCGTGGCGGTGATGCCAAAGCTGAACACCAATCCAAATTAAGCAGATGAGTAGGATGCTTCCCATAATTTGGGAGGCGAACAAACTACCAGCCCCTAAAGGCGAGCCAAGAAATGCTAATAGGTAAAGAATTGAATCTAGAGGCTTTTTAAGCGCTTCTAAAAAACTTGGATGATAGCCTGGTTTTTGATAGTTATGGAAGTAGAAAATGACATTAAATATTACAAAAATGAGCCAGACTAGAATGATCTTCCAACGGCTGATAGCGGTGTTTTTAACCTGTTTAAAGCTTGGCACTCTGACAGCTAGCAGAGCTGGAAAAATAACAGCCCAAAATAGCATTCCATTCGCATAAGAAAAAGTTGAGATGGAGCCGAGCAGCGCAGTAACGAAAGCGATCGCGGTAAAGTTGAGCTTAAGTTTTGTCACTACCAAAGCAGTTGTGACACAAGCGATTGGAATAAAGACAATAAGCTGAATCCCCCAGCCCCAATTTTCATGTTGCATCGGGCTAAAGATCAGCAAATTTGCGATCGCGGCTAAAAGTAAATGTTGCCAAGAACGTAGAGGTAACGTTAGCCGACTTAAGAGAAAAACATTCAGGGAAACCAAACAAGCGACTGCAAACATTAGAATGCATTCGTTATAGGTGTTGTAGCGAAATTGATTGAGTGCAGCCAGCCCAAAAAAAACTAATTTTGGGAAAAGAAGGCGGCTTTCATTGTGCTGCTGCATCAAGTCATCAAGAGTAAGGTTTCCTTGCAGAAACTTATAGTTGTAAAACCAAACAACACCCCACTCATCTCCAAAAATAAGATCGACCGTATTTGAAAAAACGGCATTTCCTAATAGGATTGCGGGAGCGATCGCGATGACGAAGCAAAGAATTAACCACGGTTTAAATAGCGGTTTGGGCATAAACAGAAACTGCGATAAGAACTAAGCAACAGTTAAACTAAAGACATCCCCGGTTGCTAATGCCAAACAAATTTACCAGTCAGAAAAAACTCTCCTAGAGCCACAAGCATTTAAAGGGAAGACTCCATTTTCTGCCAAATACCCAAAACAGTTTTACCCACCGAAAAGCCTATGAGCGGATCAATCTTACGAGATATAGGAATCATAAATCTATCCCAAAGTAAGATCTGATTTAAGCTAGGGGTACTTTGTCTAAGTAGCAGCTTATTAGCAAGAGAGGCACTCAATCCAATACAGTCCAAATAACACAGTTTTATACAGTGAAGCTCTTTCGGAATTAACCTTGACAAGGTTTTCTTGGTGTAGCGTCGATAATGACCAATCGATTCATCAAAGGGAGTAAATAACCATTGATGCGCCGGGGCAAGCACCACTAAAAACCCACCCGGTTTCAAGACATCCTTAGCTTTCTGCACTTCCCAACCATCATCTTTAATATGCTCTAAAACATCAATATAAATAATTGAGTCAAAAGATTGCTGCTGCTGAATATTATCTAAAGTGCCGATTGCTACCTGGCAGTAAGTTGGCAAGTCTTGATTTTGAATTAATTGTTGTATTAGCTTTGCTGAGTTTGAGTCAGGTTCCAAACAAACCCATTCAGAGTGATCGTTTAACCGACTTAGCGCTTTGGCTGTCTGACCAATACCAGCACCGACCTCAATTACACAATCTCCTAAATAAGGTCGAATCATTGAGCCAAAGTATGCTTTCCAATTGTGAGCTTGACTAAATAGCTCTAGCTCTTGACCACTATAAGAAAACTCTTTCATGTGCATTTCAGTAAGTGATGAACACGCAAAACATAGAAGTGAAAGTCTCGTTGAGGTACGAAACTGTAATTATTTCTGCCTGCGAGAATGATGAATATAAACATCAGGGACAGAATAACAGTTTGAATCAGAAATACTGCTAATAAAACTCCGATGCTTGATGCCCAACCGGGAATAGCCCAGTTAGTTGTCAATCGCACTAAAACAATCATGCAGATAGATAGGGCGCTCATCAGGATAAGGACTGAGCTAAAAAATAGCAGGCGGGCACCAATAATTTCACTAAAGACTGAAATTGCACTCAACCCATGAATCACCAGTGACGCAAAATTCATTTTCGAGGTGCCGTGTAGGCGGTAGCCCCGTTTAGTTGGAATATCCGTCCAGGGAACGCGCGATCGCATGACTCCAGCCGCGTAGTGGTTCCACAACTCTGAAACAGCCGCGAGCCGTTGTAGGGGTTCAGCCGGAATGATGCTAAAGTTGCCAAAATTGATGGTTTGGCCTGTCAAAAGTCGATATAGCAAGCGGTAGACAGCATAGAACGCTTGAAAAATTGGGCTTTCAGAGCGTTGAGATCGCCGCGCAAACACAATTTTTTGCATTTTCTCTTCGCGGCATTTATCAATTAAGCGCAGTGCTTCAGCGGGAGTGTCTTCCCCATCCCCGTCCATCACCAAAACAGCATCGTGCTGCAAATTAGCCTCTGCATAAGCCAATCCGATCGCGATCGCCCGTTGATGGCCCAAATTACGCCGCAACTCTAAAATATCGACAGTCTGAATAGCCTGATAAGGTTCTAACAGATACTCGGATGGCACTTGAATGGTTGAAGCGTCATCAACGACTAAAACCGAGCAGATTTGCTCACTTTCAGCGAAAGTCTTGTCTAATTCAGCCAGTAACAGACTGAGCGACTTCCAGTCGTTAAAAACAGGAATTAGGACCAGTAACGAAATAGGGCGATCGCAAACCATAGTCTTGAACTTTAAGAACCTAGCAAGCAGACGCCCATCACTTAGCAGACCCAAATATGTGAAGGGCTAAAAATCTATGCACATAAACATACCGCACGTCGGCACCTCAAGTGAAACCTAAGTTGTAATCGCTGTTCTCAATCATTTAATTGCCGCCAACCTGTTCACGATGTCAAACGATTAGCAGTGTTGAGAAATGTTGCAGTGTAGCCAGAATGATTGTTTGAATCGAGTTCTGTCTGTTAAGTCTGATGAAGAGATAGCAATTTTTAATATGATTTTGGAAAGCTTTGCCGGACTGGCTGCCCTCGTAAGTCTCAAGACAGTCATCAGCATTCTTTTAGCTATTTGTTTAAGTGCTGCGACGGGTTTTCGCGTCTCAATTCCATTTTTGTTGATCAGCTTGGTGTCTGATTTTGGCCATCTGAATTTGCCTGATAACGCCGATTGGGTTGCCTCTGATCAGGCTCTGGTCATGTTTGCTGTCGCAACGGTTTTAGAAGTATTTGGTTACTACATCCCCTGGGTTGACCACGCGCTGGATTTCGTTTCAACCCCTTTGGCCGTAATCGCTGGAACATTCATCACACTCTCCGTTGCACCCGATATGAATCCTCTGATTCAGTGGACTCTTGCTCTAGCGGCGGGTGGTGGTACAGCAGGTTTAACCAAGAGTTTGCTGAATATTTTTAGGGTGAGTTCAACGGCAATTTCGGGTGGTTTAACAAATCCGGTGTTAGCAACAATTGAACTGATTGGGGCGATCGCGCTGACCTTGCTCGCTATCACGGTGCCAGTTGCTGGTGGGTTACTGGTTCTACTGTTCTTGCCTTACGCGTTCTATCGTATTTGGTCATTTTTGTTTCGGCGTAAACTAACGAAAGTTCAAACGACTAAACCTCAGCCTTCTTAAGAGCAATCTGATCTGAGAAACCTGAAGCAGAAATAGGAAGCGGCTAATTGTTTCTGATTAAAATTCTAAATTAGCCTTCCTCGAACACATCCAACAAATGATACAACAAGCATGAAAGCCAGCTTTACAAGAGCTGATTGAGGCTAAGCCTGAATAGATCAAATGAGTTTGTGAGCATTAAAGAGAAAAATCTTTCAGCTCGTCTCAACTCTCACCTTTTTTAGAAAGTGTTTTAAGAAGTATTCTAAATTGATCGGGTTTTGGCTTTAGGTTGCTCTGAGCCAGAGCCAGTATGCTCAATATATCTGTATAATGCTTTCTAAGATTTTTAGGATTGATTTCGACGTATCTGTATAAGATTTCCTGAGATTTTAAAGTTGCTCTCAACAGTTGATATGTTGCATAAGCAGCTCACCGTGAAAAACTAAGCGCTCTTCTAAACACATATATGGCTTTGTTACCTAATATTTTGCGTAACCTAATACCCAATGCGAGAAAGCAGAATCGCAACCAAGAATCGGTGAATCCTGTTTCGCATTCCACAAACCAACTTAGTGATCAACCAGATATCGAATCAAACCAACTTGGTGGTCAACCAGATGCCGAATTGAAATCAGTGAGTTTAGGCCTGGTTGGCTGACAGAACTAAGAAGGTGGAATGCGGCTGAGGACGGTGAATTCGCGCCTAAAGGAATCTTCTTGCTGTCGCTTGGAGGCCATGGCAGGTTGAGGGTCAGGCAGACTCGATAAGAACTGAAAAACTTGAA
>DVDV01000018.1 GCA_015296075.1 Leptolyngbyaceae cyanobacterium M33_DOE_097
ATGCTCAGACTAATACCAAACCATGAAGAATCATGTGCGTTTACCCTAGACGCAATGTGATACTGCTTAACACGATTTTCTAAGTCAGGATATTCAGCCAGAAACGTTTGATACCTCGTCGTGGCATCGTCCAGCAGCAATTCTGCTTCCCGCTTCTCTTTTTTGATAAATAACCCTTCCACCAGTCGGTGATTGATGGTTTGCCAGCAAGCGTGTTCTGTACAAAGCTGCTGGTATGCCTGATAGTCTGCCACCAGAAGAGACGTATCTTCTAAGGCTTCAATAAAAAAACGCGCAGGTTGGTTCAGCAACAGGGCACTATACGCGGCAACGAAATGATTTTCTGGACAAAAGGCTTTAGTGAACTCCATGCCTGCCGAGTTGACATAGTAAAGCCGCATCAGCCCTGAAACCACAAATCCAATTTGAGTTGGTCTTTCACCCGCCTGAATAAAAAACTGCCCCGCAGACAAACTGGAAGGACGAAAAATCTCTGACAGCTTCTCCACTTGGTGATCAGGAAGAGCCGTGATTGATCGTAGAATGCCGATGAGTTGATGATAGAAGGGGTTTGCCATGAAAGACTGAGACGACGGATCTGAATCAGAAATGCCCTGTCAATATTTTACGGAATACGACCTGCCAAAAGCTGCACACTCATCATTACTGATCTGGCATTCCATTTCGATCGCCAGAGTTCACTATCAAGATTCTTCGCAGTACTCCAACCATAGCTGAAAGCTTGGTTGGGGGTGAAGCGGAGCGCGACCATTAGGGAGCAAATCTAGTCCAGTTGGTTTGTACTCGGTGACGACCCTTGCAGGATATCCTTGACTGGACTCCGAGAGCAGAAACGTGGCAAGTCGGGACGTAGTACCCCCTTTTTTGAACCTTGAAAACAAAGGATCAGGTTCCAGGCTTAAATCGCAGTCTGGGTAAAACTTTGTGCGAAATAGGTTGAACATACAGAATGTGTTGTACGTGTTCATCGGCTGCGGTGGGGCGCATCGTGGACGTTCAATTAAAATGCTTGCAGAGAGGGTCTGGCGGGGGTTGGGGCAACCCAATCTAGTTAAGAGTCGATGAGTCAAGAATCTCACTGCATATCCGTCAGGGTTGCTGGGAGAGCGTCAACTACTTATCAGTGTCCATGCCTTGGCACTCCTGAATAGCGGATAAATTCCCCCAGCAGCATAGAAGTGTTCTCGAATTGCGATTTCGAGTATTTTTACTCATTGCACAGCTGGGATGCATCCTGAGCCACTGCTTGTGGTGGTTGATGCGAGTCGTAATAGCGAGGCGCGAGATGCCATTATTGGTTTAGATCGGCGTTGGAATCTGCTGTACGTTGTCTTTATTGAGCGCGAAGACAACATGATTCGGATCAATTTCGGCTCGCAGAGCGACACGCAAGGAGCGGGAATATTATGAAAGCTGAAGCCTTGAAAAAGCGGTTAGATCGGAACTGTCCTATGAAGACGATTATAATTCGGATGCCCGAAGATGTCATTGAGGCCTTGAAGCGAGTTGCCCCATTGCCTGGGTTCTCCGGGTATCAGCCTCTAGTGCGAGCTTACATCGGGCAAGGCTTACGAGCAATGGTTGGTGCATCACAAACGTATTAGTATCCGGTGATTGCGAGCGTTGGGATGCTTCACATCTCGGTGGGGGAAGTAAATCAAGCTTGTCTGCTGATGTTTAATGTTTAGGTAGTAGCAAGTTGTCTGTGAGATCGTAGTGTAGAGTAGTCGGCAAGGCGTTCTGATGTTAAGTTATTGCTGTTAGGTCGCGATCGCCAATCCACATCCATGCCATGTACTCAACTTTCAATACAAAACCCTGTAATTTAGTTTTGCTTATGGGGTTAAAAGGATCTGGAAAGACATTCATTGGTAGTGTTTTGGAGAAATATCTCGATGTGAAGTTTCTACGGATCGAATCTATATTTCTTGAACTCCTCCAGCAAGCGCCAGAGTTAGCAGGAATTCCATTGGAACAACGAGGATTCCAAATTGTGTTAGCGAAGTTAGACGAGTTAGCTCAAGCCAACTCCACTCTTTGTATTGAATCAACAGGTACAGCCCATACCTTTCCGGAATTATTAGCGGCTCTGCGCCAAGGCTTCCGGGTACTCATTGTTCATGTAAAGGCGCCATTGGATACTTGCATAGAGCGAGTCATGACAAGAGATGCATCATCCCATATTCCTGTTTCCGACCATAGATTAAAAGAAATTAACGAACGTTCGTTGTTAGTTGATCTTCCGTGGGATTTAGAAATTGATAATTCTGAGTTTCAGGACGAGACTGCTATTGTTGAGTCAGTGAAGAGGCTTTTACAACATCAGTCTGGGGGGTAGTTGCATCAGCCCAACACTTCATGGCAGCGGACGGAGGCAAGCCGCTGGTGGGGGTACCAAGTTTGTCTGTCAGCGCTGCGTTTTGCCTTTAGGCAGAATTAAACTCAAGAAAGATGAGAAGTGTCAAACTGTGACTGAAAAGGGAAGCGAAAAGAGAGTTGCACTGGTGACGGGTTCGACATCAGGAATTGGGATGGCGATCGCAATGAGGCTGGCTGAAGATGGCTTTGCCGTTGCTTTTCATTCCAAATCATCGGTGTTGACTGGGCAATCATTAGCAAAAGTTCATCCTGATGCATCTTATTTTCAAGCTGATCTGTCTGATCAAAGCCAAACCCGTGATTTGATTGCTAACGTTTTATCGCATCACGGGCGGCTAGACGTGTTGGTAAATAATGCGGGGATTAGCGCCACAATTCCGCATACATCCCTCAAGGAAGCGACACCAGAGATTTGGCGAGATCTGTATGAAGTCAACGTCATTGCCCCTTGGACACTCATCGCAGAGGCTGAAAATGCGCTACGTCAGTCATCCAGTCGTGAATGTCCTAGCTGTATTCTCAATATTAGTTCTCATGCTGGGATTCGCCCGAAAGGAGCATCGATTCCATATTCTGCAAGTAAAGCGGCTCTAAACCACATGACAAAGCTGCTTGCATTAAGTCTTGCTCCTTTAATTCGGGTGAATGCGATCGCGCCAGGTTTAGTTGAAACTCCAATGAGCAAAAATTGGATAGCAGCCCGAAAGTTGTGGGAAGAGCGATCGCCAATGGGTCGGGGAGCGCAGCCACAGGAGATCGCACAGGTTGCTTCGATGCTGGTTGCAAGCCACTATCTTACAGGTGAGATTTTGATTTCAGACGGAGGGCTAAATCTTACTTGATGATCCTAAATTTCTGCTTAATAGTTCGGTTGCACCTCGACCTAGCAAGTCTTTATATTAGGCTTGAGAGGTTATTTGTGGTAGATGATAGGCAGGATTATGCGGCTGATCGCACAGGTCTACCTTGAGCAATAAGTGAACCAGGCGAGTTCCGAGGAGCAAGTGAGAGTATGGCAACGGCAGAAGTGAATGGTGTCCAGCTCTTTTATGAACTTAATGGTACCGGGGCAGTGCCTCTCGTTTTGGTGCACGGGTCATGGGACTCTCACCACGACTGGGATCTCGTTGTGCCGCGCCTGGCTGATGCGTTTCGAGTTCTTACCTATGACCGCCGTGGACACAGCCAAAGCGAACGTCCCACTGGACAGGGAAGCGTTCGTGAGGATGTTGCCGACCTTGCGGCCTTGATCGAGCACTTGGGTCTTATGCCAGCATGGGTGGTAGGCAACTCCTTCGGTGCTTCAATTGCACTGCGGCTGCTCAGCGAACGTTCCGACCTCTTCCGAGGCATCATTGTGCATGAGCCACCTTTATTCTCGTTGCTCGCCGATGATCCAAGCCTGTTGCCAATGCTTGAGGATGTCCAGAGAAATATCCGGTCGGTAGCTGAGCGGATTGCTATTGGAGACCACGTTGGCGCTACCGAGCAATTTGTCGAGACTGTAGCGCTCGGTCCTGGCACTTGGGTAACAGTGCCACCTAACATTCAGCAGGGGATGATCGAGAACGCACCAACTTTCCTCGACGAGGCCAATGATCCAGACCAGTTTGCCTTCGATCTCGATTGGCTCAGCAGTTTCTCGAAACCAGCCTTACTTACGCTGGGCGACCAAAGCCCGGCACCTTTCGCGCCTGTGGTCACCCAACTCTCAGGGGCGCTTCCCCATGCAGAGGTTGTCACCTTGCTAGGTGCTGGTCATGTTCCGCACGCAACACATCCGGATGCTTATGTTGACGTGATCATCGAGTTCACGCGCAGGCATACCGCATGACATGCCCACATCCACTGATCGCAGGGTAGTCATTGATGGCGTTTGAGATGACTTGCATCGGGTGATGGGCATCGCTAGCTTGTTTTCCTCGTCTATTGGAAAAGGAGATTGCCTTCTTATGGAAGGCAATCAAGAGGAATCGTGAAAACGTTGATTTTGGTCTTTGAACCATTTGAAAGAATCAAACTGCTTGCACTCCTGAACGAGAAGGCTGGGGGTTGTCACGGTACTTTTGATCTCTCTGGTTTTCCTTCCAGATTGAGATGACAGCCCTGAGTGTCACAGTCAAAATTTAGCGTTCCTGAGAAGTCGCATAGAATCGCAGCCAAAGCTACCAGACTGATACAGGTAACCACAAAAATAGGAACTTTGCCCAGTACATGCACGATGCTAAAAAGCTTTATTCGAGGAACTTGAGGTGTTTTCATATTGGTTTCCACATGACGTGAAGGACAATGGAGAAAAGGGGTGATAACCCTGGTTTTTCCATTGCTTCAGATAATACGCAGAACAGCCATGAAATCCTGTCAGAAGGGATATAGAAGCCTCAAAGCAAAAAAACGAGCAAACTCCTCAAAGCCTGATTCCTCCACTTTCAAGTAAGACATGCCAGTCCAAGAATAAAGAGCACCACTTGAACTATCCAATCAGATAAAGCCTTACTAATGAAGACAGAAGCCATAGGGGAGAATTCTGGTAATTCAAACCTAGCCCTCTCGTAAACTTCCCGCGATTTGATACCGACAAGACGATTTTTGATCAAGTTATGAGAGGCTTGGGGAGTGCGGGAAGATATTGTGGTGAAGGTCGCCGGAAAACTCTGAGCCAACAATCCATATTCACACCGACCATATTCAATCGCTTGGTTGAGAACGAAGGTTATGGCGGTGGGTGAAGTAGTGCTATGTCGCCAAGTTTCTGGTTGTCGCTAAGAGGCTATCTATCAATATTTCTGAGCAGAGCGATCGGAGGTTTGATTCGTCATACATCTCACATACCTAGTGCATGAAGGCAAGAGTAGTTAGACAGCTAGAATAGAACTGATGTCTAAAATCCAGCAGTTCTTGTACCATGCCGACCCCTTACGCCCTCGCTATCCAGTTAAGCGAACGCCAACAGCACCTACTCGAGCAGATGA
>DVDV01000366.1 GCA_015296075.1 Leptolyngbyaceae cyanobacterium M33_DOE_097
TCATCTGCTCGAGTAGGTGCTGTTGGCGTTCGCTTAACTGGATAGCGAGGGCGTAAGGGGTCGGCATGGTACAAGAACTGCTGGATTTTAGACATCAGTTCTATTCTAGCTGTCTAACTACTCTTGCCTTCATGCACTAGGCACTCTGTTCCCTCTTGATCTGCTAAGGGATGGAAATTAAATAACTTTGATACTTTTTAGGACGAGCACTAGCGTAGCCATGCCAAAGGCTATTGCCGCCAAGCTATCGGGCTGTTCGCTCCTTTCGACAGAAAAATATCCGACCTTATTTAATCCATGATCCTAAAAATTGGATTCATATAGGAAATTATTGAATGTCACACGTACCAGATGCTCTTTGGCTTAACGTTAGCCCCGTTTTACAAGGATTTGACCACCCCTTGTTGAAAGATCTAGCGCAACACACCACGATCGCACAGTGGAAGTATACACAAAGCTTGGATGAGTCTACCTCATTTGAGTCAGCTCTAATGCTGTTGCACGACTACTTGCAGCCGTACGATCGCCCCATTCATTTACTTGGTCATAGTACCAGTGGGTTGTTGGGTTTACTTTATGCTCATAAATATCCAGAGCGCGTGCGATCTCTGACTCTGCTTTCAGTCGGGGTTAACCCATCGGTTGATTGGCAAGCACAATATTATGCCCAACGCAGGCTTCTTCCTTGTGATCAACACACGATACTGCGTCATTTCGTCTATAGCTTACTCGGTTGCCCACCCAAAGATATGGTTGAAGCTCTGGTCAATTTGTTAGAGCAAGACCTTTACCACTCACTTACCCTTCACAGTCTATTGAGTTCGACAAACTTAATTCCAATTTCAGTTGAAGTCCCCTTATTAGTCTGCGGTAGTGTTGATGATACAGTGGTCGATCCCCATCAGCTACGAGACTGGCAGCAACACTTCAAGCACCCCGCTTCACAGCTTTGGGTTTGTCCAGGTGGGCAATACTTCTTTCACTACTTTTATCCTCAGCAAGTGAGCGAGCAAATCCATCGCTTTTGGAACTCTAACATCTCACTTCGGAGTTCTGTCTACAACCAAGAATTGATGAATATTAGCGGAATATCCTAGGGGCTGGTTTAAAGCCTCTTGATCCTCCCTAGCCCTTCTTTGCACGGAGGTAACCGTTCGCGTAGCGTGTGCGTAGCACATACCGTTCAAAGTCCCCTTTTTTTACGCCTTGGCGCAACCCCATAGCGGCTTAGGGGGATTTAGGAGGATCCTCCAAAACTAAAACACTTTTCCTGGACTTTTAAAGCACGATCTAAGGAACGAGAATTTAATAAATCCGCAAACTGTAGGGGCGGGTTTAGCAGACGTATCCGCGTCCTACAAGGGATTGAACGGGCAAAACCCACCCCTACCAAATATCGAACTCATTTAATCCATGATCCTGCATGCGTGTCGCAGATACCGCTCAAAGCCAATTTTTTAACTTGGCAGCACGTAAATTTGAGGATTGAGAAGGATTCTCTAAAGCTAAAACACTTTTCCTGGACTTTTAAAGCACGATCTGGATTGCTCCAGAAGCTAGCCTCACAACACAAGTAGAACTAAACCTGTTCAAAAAAACATCAGTTTACCAGCTGCTCAATCTGTTCAAGATACTTTTGTAGCTTAGATGCTTTTTCTGCGTCTGCCCAAATGTTTGAGCGCTCTAGTTGGCGCACAGTGACTCTGAAGCGTGCCTTCAAATCATTCACAGGAGTTGGCTGGCTTGTTTGAAGCATTGATTTGACGCGTTGCTTCACTTCATTCACCGATAACCGCTGCTTAATCGCTGTTTCTAGCATAGCTTTTCGATCCTCAGCACTTTTTAGCCTGGCAATTTCGACTGCTTTCGTGTAGTCAATTCGCGACGAGCGAATCGCATCCAAAATTTCAGGCGGCTTCCTTAGCAGTGGTAGTCTCGTCGAGACAAAAGACTGCCAAGTTAGCTGGCCACGTGCTTTAAAGAACTCCTCAATCACAGCTGCGCTGCCATTACCCAAAACGTTTTGGGTAGTTTTTCCTTTTGCCTGATTGTCCATTCGATAAAGCAGCGAAATAATCTCTTCACGCTCAGCATTTAACTGTCTAGCTAGAATATTGAGTGTAATATCTAACTCTTCTAGCTTAGAGAAGTCACGACGCCGATCATTCTCATCAAAGGCCGCTGCATAAGCTTCATTATCGTTCCAGTCAAACACCTTAATCGGAATCTGGCTCATTCCGATTAGTTCGCAGGCAGTTAACCTCCGCAAACCTGCGACCAGTTCATATTCACCGGGTTTACCCGGCATCGGACGAGTCCAAAGAGCCGTTCTCAAACCATTTGGCTTAATGTCTGTTTCGGCCCACTCCATCAATTCGCTCTGATCGTAGTAGTAGCGAACAGGTTTGCCATTTGGGGTAAATGAAAAAGTCTTGTGAATCTTAGCGATCGAAACCACAATTTCGGTACCCGATTCAACCACTTCAGCTTCAGGTTCAGGCTCCAGCTCAGGCGTCTGAGGCGTGACTGTTGAATCACTGCCAAAGACAAAGTTGGCTAACTCTGGCGAAGAATTGTCTTTGTACGCTTGTTTTAGAGTTCTTCTACTTTTAGTTACCATTGAAAATCTTTAGTGCTTCTTTAAACAACAATTCATACAGCTTTGCTGCATCTTTCGCAGACTTACCTGTCATTCCAAAAACAGTCGTAGCTTGACCTGGAGCATCTTTAAAGACCTGGCGATCGTAGATGATCGTTTTCATTAGTGGAATGTCAGGCTCATCACCAAGGGCTTCTTGCGCCTCTTTCAAGAGAACGGTATTGCTTTTCACTTGAGTCATGTAGATTGCAGCCTTTGGCAAATCGCCTCTCAGCTCTCGAACCTGACGAATTAGCCTCAGAATGTCTCCGGAGCTTCTTAGTTCCACGATCGATTCTCGGCATGGAATTAGCGCAAGGTGGCAACGGGCAAGAATTGCCTTCGTGATCTCATTCGATTTTGCTGGGCCATCGACGATTACCAAATCACATTCTTGAGATAGTTTAGGCAGCTTATCAAACAAGTCTTCAGGGTTAATGATAGCGACTGAAGATAACTGAATGTTTGGATAAGTCTCCTTTAGTTCTGAAACCCATTGGGAACTACTTTGTTGAGCATCAGCATCAACTAAAATCACAGACTTACCTTTGCGAGCAAAATGGTCTGCTGCATGAACCGCTCCCGTTGACTTACCTACACCGCCTTTCTGATTTACGAAAGCAATTATTTCTGGAGTTTGCATATTCTTAGTCATCAGAATGCTTTTATCATACCGCTGAAACAGTTGCATGGTTGCTTTTTTCGCAATTTATGGACTACTTTTTTGAAGATTTACTTGAAACAACAAGCAGCTACCCAAAACGTTTTGGGTAATGAGATTAATAGAGCAAAAGCGAATGGAGGTAGATCCTCTCAATAGGTGACAAAGGTAGGAGTGATGTGTAGAGTCAACATGTATGGCTTCGCTAAACTCTAGGGACTTAGAGCGATCCACATCAGGCAGCGAAACAAAGTAGAAAGCTTTAAAGTAAAACACACCCTAGGCAGACCAGTAACTATCCTGATTGCAAACTAGTAGTTCACTAAAAGAACATTGCAGGGTTGATAATGACTGAGCCATTGTTCGTTGTTCGTTGTTCGTTGGTCATTGGCCATTCGTTTTCTCTACTTGGCAAAGTTGGCTTGGCAAACCATTAGTTCTGACAGAGTTAAACCTCGTGTCTACTTTACAGCGCCATGTCTAGAAGTCGGAACCCATCCTAACTTTTTCCAGTGCTGCTTTCCTCTTGGTCTGCCTAGCCCTCCGAAACCCCTGGGAGGATAAGCTTAGTGTGACCTCATATACCAAATCTAAAGCTTGCAGTTTGATAGGCAGCCTTTCTTTTTGGCAAGCTTTAAGCGATCGCCCCCCAAGCCTCAAAAAGTCTCCAGAGATTGACATTCAGCCTGGTATTCGTGTTACATTCTAAGCATTACTTGCGTCACACGAATAGTTTTCTTCTAAATGCCTTCTCACGCTGCCCTACAGCAACAGATTAAAGACCTCGAAGCTCAGGTAGAAGCTATCAAGAGTCAGGGAGATTACCTGATTGGGGTACGGCTTGAGCGATCTCCCGCAGGGGGAACTGCCTCACAAAATGCCAAGGAAAGTAGCAAATACGCGCGCTTGAGAGCTGGAAGAGGCAAAGTCTTGCCCAATGGCAAGAAAAGTCGTTATGTGCCTGTTGAGCAAATTGCACGATATACGGCAGCCTGTCAGCGAGGCGAGCAAATTCAAAAGCTAGAGCGGCAGATAGAACGACTCAAGGCTCAAGCTGATCAGCTTGAGCAAGCCCAATATCGAAACTGGAAAACGCAGAAACGATCTCGCCGTAAACCCACTATCGTGAATAGCGAAGCTGTGAATTTGATTGAAATTGGTTTATCCTCAATGCCAGCCAGTCCTGCTGCTATTTTGGTGCTATATCGTCAAGCCAGTGATGCTCCTGTTCATGCTGTAGCCGCAGAGGTTTGGCAAGGCGAAGAACGAATTGCAGTTGTAAAAGCTTTTCACTGTATGGGAATGCGAGCTGATAAGGTACAGGCACAGATCAAACACTTGTTAGGCGAATTACATCAAAAATTTGGTGTCACTCGGTTTGAGGATGTTGTAAAAGAGATGCCAGTCGAACAATGTCCGCTCGTTCCCTGCCCCTATAAAGTGGAGCCATAAAATGACCTCTCAAGAATTCACTTCAGGGCAACCGCTCAACACAGCTATTGACAAGGCGATCGCCGATCCCATGACTGCTAATCTGCCGCAACTACTGAAAGAGTTTGACTACTTAATTAGCCAATTACCAAGAGCGGCTCAGCTCCGGGTTGCAGGAGAAATTTTGAGTCGTTTAGCCGAAATCATTGCAGCGCGCGCCCGTTGGCTCTTTGATGAATGGGAAGAGCAATACACTCCGCTAGAAGAAGAAGAGCCTGTTTTAACAGCAGCCATGCTACAAGAAGTTCTACGCCAAAGCATGACCCTGCATTTAGATGAGTTTATGGAACATCCAGATTTTCACCGCACCTATATCCCGACGGAATCAGTCGCGGGTGAGGTGGAGAAAAGCAATTTACTAGAGTTTGCTGAAATGCTTGACCAGGAGCAAGCGATGGAAGAAGCGCTCAGTCTGGCGCACCAAGAAGATGTTTCTGTATGGATTCAAGCAATTCAGGAATGGATGCAAAGAGAGGGAAAAGAAGTTTCTCTAATTAGGCTGCAAAAGATGCTAAAGAAGCCCTTAATTGAACTTTGGCTGGGACTTTTACTAGGAGGGTTTGCTTTAGAGCAGCGAGGAGAGTTTTATCAAACAGAAAGTGTTTGGGTCAAAGATGTTAATGGATAGGATGACTGGGTAGAGACAGGTAAAATAACTTAGTCAAAAGAATTGATATTTACTTGAAGTATTAGAAAATCCTAAATACTCTAAAAACTGGATGAATCATTGACAGTTTAGAGATTTACAAAGAAATAAGATCCCAGTGCTAGAGCCTTCTGTGGCAGGGATTTGCATGCCAAACCCTTGCAACTGCATAAGACTTACTTGCAGATCCCTTAGCATAAAGTCAGTGATTCACTTAATCAGGCAAGCCGAGGCCAATTTATATCCGGCTAAAAGACTCTTATATCAGCCTAATACTGGTACATTCGACCCCAGCGGCTAAGCTGCTAATCACTTTTTCTCTTTTTGCTGAGCCAGGATATCCCAAGCGCGATCGACTTCATGCTTAATTTCTTGTTCATCAGACTGCAAAATCTGCTCTAGATCTTGAGATAGTTGTCGCGAACGTGCCATCAAAGCACTATCATCACCTTCCATCGCAGCCATGTCATGTAAGGCTTCTTCATCATGGTGTCTAAACGTTTGAGCAGCCCGATGTGCGGTATAAGAGCGAACTCCCAGGAGCTTCAACGCCTCAACACCCATACTTAAGGCTGACTCAAACGTTTCTCGCTGAATCACATCTACACCACGACGAATCAACTCGTAGGAATGACGTCGATCGACGGCCCGTGCCAGAATCTTTAAGTGAGGAAAATACTTGCGCGTCAAGTCCACGATTTCAAGAATTTGTTCGCTGTCATCGATCGCCACAACCATCAGCTTTGCCTGAGCAGCACCAGCCGCATAGAGCAAATCAATGCGAGAAGCATCTCCATAAAATACCTTCCAGCCAAAGCGGCGTAACAGCTCAATTTGGGCCGAGTTATGCTCTAAAACCGTAATCGAATAGCCATTCGCCAGCAACAACCGCCCTACAATTTGCCCAAACCGCCCAAAACCAGCAATAATAACCGCATTTTCATTGTCATCGATCTCATCTGCATCGCGATCCTCTGTTTGGGTGATTAAACGAGGCTGAATCAAGCGATCATAGGCAATCATAAAGAGTGGAGACAGCAACATAGACAAAGCGACGACAGCAATTAAGATACCTGCCAGTTGTTCAGGTAGAACATTTGTCTGAGTCGCAAAAGAGAACAAAACGAAAGCAAACTCATCACCTTGCACCAGCGCAAAAGCAAACAAAATACTCTGGCTCAGATCCATTCGAAAGCTTTTAGCCAGGGCAATCAGCACACCCGATTTGAGAATTGAAACCCCTACAATCAATCCCAAAACTAACATCGGTTGTCCGAAGACAAGATTGAAATTGATACTAGCCCCCACTGAAAGAAAAAATAACCCCAGCAGCAAGCTCTGAAACGGCTCCACCGTGCTAACTAACTCATGGCGGTACTCACTTTCTGCCAGTACAACCCCTGCAACAAACGTTCCTAATGCGGGTGACAGCCCCACGATCTGCATCACCAGCGTAATTGCAATGACAAGTAAGAGGGCTGTAGCCGTAAAAATCTCACGCAACCGAGTCGCAGCAATAAAGCGAAATATGGGACGCATCAAGAAGCGCCCCCCGACGATGATTCCACCAACCGTACCGATCACCAATAGGGTTTGCTGCCAACCTGCCAGGGAACTGCTCGTTGTTGCCGCACTCACTGCCGCCGGGCTAGTCGTCAATAACGGTAACAAAGCCAAAATTGGAATCACAGCAACAGCTTGAAACAGCAACACTGAAAAGGCAGATTGCCCTCCTTCAGTTTTCATCAAGCCTCGCTCAGTCAGAGTTTGCACCCCGATCGCAGTTGAAGAGAGCGGCAAAATCAGCGCGATCGCCAGAGCTGCCTGCCAGGATAGCCCAAACGCAATGCCGACTCCTGACAGGAGAATGACGTTTGCTACCATCTGCAAACCGCCCAGCCCCAAAATTGGAACTCGCAAGCGCCACAATAACTCCGGTTGAAGCTGCAAACCAACCAAAAAGAGCATCATTACAACGCCGAATTCAGCGAAGCGCATGACATCTTGACCTTCTTGACCGACCAGCCGTAACCCAAAAGGGCCAATCACAACCCCAGCAATCAAGTAACCCAATACAGAACCCAAACCCAGACGCTTAGAGATGGGTACTGTCAGAACTGCCGCCGCCAGATAAATAAACGCATGAAAGAAAAAGTTTTCATTGGACATGGAGAGGTGACTCCAGCGTGTTACTCACGTGTTCAAGGTAGTGGTTGAGGTGTTTGTGTTGTAGCAAGGTCTGCCAATCAACCGTGTTATCACGAAACATAGCGATCGCCTTTTGATAACTCTCAACATACGGAGCAATTTGATGCGCCTCCTGGAGCTGATGAGTTCCATGAATTACAAAGGGTGGCACGTACTCCATGCCACAGAGATGCGCAGTTTGCTCAAAAGGAGCCAACAACTCACGAATGGTGAAGTAGTTATGTCCCTTACGGCAGTAAGCTTCTTGAGTGCCTCCAGTTGTAATTGCTGACAGAACCTTTTTGCCTCGCAAAGCCGTGCCATTATGACCGTAGGCAAAATCATGCTCTAACACGAGATCTTGCCACTCTTTGAGAATGGCAGGGCTACTGTACCAGTAGAAGGGATGCTGAAAAACGATAATGTCATGAGCCAGCAACAGTTCTTGCTCAAGCTTCACATTGATATGAAAATTAGGATAATGCTCATATAAGTCGTGGATCGTAACAGACTCCATCCCTTGAATCGAGCGAATTAATTGGCGATTAACTCGTGACTTCTCTAGAGCAGGATGAGCAAATAAAACTAAGATACGGTTTGGCTTATCCATCGGTTTAGACAGAGATTAAGGTGGAGTGAATACTCATAGAGCAGCAATTGTTTACTTCAAACAAACAGATTTTTTAAAAAGTAACACTATTTCGTTTAATTTAAAGGTTGCGACGACCACAAAGAGAATCGTAGTAACAGAACGACTAAAAGCCACTCACGGCAGCGCGCGATCGCACCAGAGGCCATTCGACTAGGGAAAAGCAGAGTCTGTCGGTGGGTTCTAGAAACTCGGCAAGGCTTAACAACGTTGTTGATTGCCATACTTATCTCTGTCAACGGATAAATCAAATATAGTCTCGAACTAAAGGCTTTAGCATAGCAGAATTTATGTTCTAATAATGTATCTGCTCAGGCGAAGTCAGGCGCTTTTACCCCGTTGCTGTAGCACTTTTCCGGAAGAAACAAATGAAATCCCTTGAGATGAGGAGGTGCTAATCATAACTGCCTCAATCACAGGTTCCGATGCCATTTTCTCACCCACCCATTCCACAATGAAGTTGGCTCCTGACCCACCAGAAGAGTCATCTGCGGACACAAAAAAACTGGTAGAAGCAAGCGGATTCAAACGCAGCGGACGATTAACATCCTGGCGAACTAATTGACCATCGGTGTCGTAATACCGCACGGAGGTAATGATAATGGGGTTTGTGAAATCGGTATTACGGACACTGAGCGTTGCTGACAAGTTCATCACGTGCGCTTGATTGTTGAAGTGATAAATGTGTGAGTAGATAGGGACGTAGACGGTTTGGCCTATCGCAACCTTTTTCAGATCAACAGTAACTTCTTGAAGCGGAGTCTGGCGTGTCTGCAAGGGCGATTGCTTTGTCAGCTGCCCTTGTGTTGCACAAGCGGTCAAACCCATCAAGATGAGAACGAAAACAGTATAGAGCAGTGGTTTGAAGCGCCTCATTGGTATTCCCTTGGTGGCTAGGTCTACTCTATCAAGAAAATTATCTTTCTCATTATTTGCAAAAAAAGGAAAGGGACCCGCAAACAAATAAAGTCCCAGTTGTAAAACCGTCTGTGGTAGGGGTTTGGCAATGCGATACCCCTACGATGGGATAATATTCACCAGCAAATCCCAAATCAAGAAACCAATAATCCAAGTTTTATCACCCCAGTCGCTGTGCAACATCTGCACCGACCAGGTATGGCTAAATTAGAGAAAAGCAACATGGGAAAAACTATGTACGTTTTAATTTGTGGGGCGGGATTGATTGGACGCACATTAGCCCAGAACCTGGTGAAGTTAGGGCATACGATCGCCATTATTGACATTGACCCAGCCGCTTGTCGCTATGCCCGCGATCGCCTGGGTGTGATGGCTTTTGAAGGTAGTGCCGTCAGCACTGAGGTCTTAAACGAAGCAGGCATTCGCAAGACCGATGTTGTCTGCTCAGCCCTACGGCAGGATGCGTTAAATTTGGCGATCGTCTCTCTGGCAAAACATTACAAAGTACCCTACATCATTTCGCGGATGCGCCACCGTGACTTTGAGTTACCCCTCCGACAGGCCGGGGCCAACCGCATTATCAGCACAGTTGACCTTGCTGTATCAACAATGGTGAATGCGGTGGAATATCCTCAAGTCGAGTCAATGATGCACTTTGAACAGGGTCAAATCGAAGTGCTGAAGCTGGCAATTCCCTCCCAGTGCCATATTGTTGGTCGCAGTATCGCCGAAATTGCGCAGGACTCGCGTTTTCCTCTTAGTTCCCTGATTATTGGCTATCAACCCCATCCCCACCTCAATTTGATGATCCCCAATGGCACCACCATCCTGGAACCCGATTCAACTGTGCTTGTAGCAACCAAACCTGAAACCCTCCACCCGGTGATTGATTTTCTGCAAGAGTGCGTACCAGCAACGGATCCCAAGCACTAACAGGACACCCCAGTTGGATAGCAAATAGTTTTTTGCAGAAAAGAGGCTTGCCATGAATTCTCTGAACCGACACTTTAGGCTGGCTCTATGAGAGTGATAGAAAAACTTCAGTCTGCCTTGATTCTGCTCGCGATCGCCGGAGGGTTCGTTCTGGGGCAAAACGGCTGGCTTGCCAAACACTCGGTTGCGCTCATCGTTCCCTGTTTGATGCTCCTGCTGTTTGGCGTATTCTTCAACCTGCCTTTGAATCAACTGGGCAAGGACTTGCAAAACTATCGGGTGCTAGCCCTCAGTCTGGGGATGAATTTTCTTTGGACTCCTGTTTTTGCCTGGGGTTTGGGAGCAGTCTTCCTGCGCAACGCGCCCGACCTTTGGGTGGGGTTGATCATGCTAATGGTGACCCCTTGCACGGATTGGTATCTTGTCTTCACCGGAATCGCCAAAGGCAATGTGGGGCTGGCGACGACCCTATTGCCCTGGAACTTGCTGCTACAAATGCTGCTACTCCCTGTTTATTTGCTGATTTTCACCAGACTGCTGATTCAAATTGATGTCACCCTACTGCTGCAAAGCATTGGGCTGGTACTGCTCATACCGATGTTCCTGGCATTCACGATTAAAGGTTTAATCCCCCATCTCAGCGAACCCTGGCGGCAAATTCCAGAGCAGCTCGCAGACGCGCAACCAATCTTTTTAAGCCTCGCGATCGCCGCTATGTTTACCGCTCAAGGTCAGGTGCTGCTGCAACGACCCGATTTGCTGCTAAGAATGCTGTTACCCATCCTAATTTTTTTTAGCGTGAACTTTTATCTGGGACAGGCGATCGGGCGTGTGGGGCAACTCAGCTACGCAGAACTGGCGTGTTTTAATTGCACGACGCTGGCCCGCAACTCACCGATTGCTCTGGCGATCGCCACCTCGGCTTTCCCCAACCGCCCCCTGATTGCTTTGGCGCTAGTGATTGGCCCATTAATCGAATTGCCAATCATGGTGCTGGTTTCACAACGGTTACTTGCCATTCGTCGCCGTTACTCATCTTCTAAGGTCATCAACTGATCGTCGATCGCCCGAAGTCGAGGCGCAACAATATCTTCTGAAATAATCCGTTTGCGCACGGCATCATTTAAGGCACTCCGCTCAACCATCAACAAGCGGCGACGCACCGCATTTAACTTTGACGCTCGACCACGGCTGCCCGTTAAAGAGTCAGTGCGGCGATTGTGGAGCTCCCGCAGTTGGTCTTCCGCCTCAGCCACTTGAATTTGGTAGGTCGAGCGCATCTCTTCATAGACTGCTTTCGACAGAATTCCAGTATCATGTAGAGCTGCCAGTTCATTTTGAGCCGCTTTTGCCGCAATTAGTTGAGATTGCAATGCTTCAATCTGCTGACGCGACTCTGAAACAGACGAAATCTTCAAACGCTTGACAAACCACGGTAGGCTCACTCCCTGCCCGATCAACGAGACAAACACAGCCCCGTAGACCAGCGCAATCAAATCACTGCGACCCGGCAACGAAGCAGGCAGACTCAACGCCAGCACCATCGAAAGCGAGCCTTTAATATTGCCAAAGAACAAGACATGCTGCCAGCGCAAAGGAATCGGTAGATCAAGGCGATTGGATACAGCCAACAGCGGGTAGACCGATAAAATTCGCCCAAGTTGGTAAGCTGCGATCGCAAGTAAAATGCTTGGGATAATTTTCCACAATAAACGGGGATCAACCTCTAACCCGATTAGCAGAAAAATGAAGGTATTTACGCAAAAGTCCGCATACTCCCAAAAATTGAGCAACGTAATTTTGCCAGAAGCAGAGAGTGACTGCGTTAGACCACGATTGCCAACCGTTAACCCGGCCACGACAACTGCAACGACACCTGATACTTGTAGCGATTGCCCCGCTTGAAAGGTGCCAAACGCAACCGCAACTGTTAACAGAATGCCGCTTAAAGGGTCGTCTGAAAGAGCAACAAATAAAACAGCACCCAGGTAGCCGATCGCCAACCCTAACAGCACACCACCGACAATCACGACAAAAAGTTGCTGCAGCCCTCCCAAAAAAGTAACCGAACCGCTGATATAGACCTGTAAAATCAGGCTAAACAAAACCAATGCCACACCATCGTTAAAGAGACTTTCGCCTTCGACAATGGTAGACAGACGACTGGGTACCGGAACTTCCTTAAAGACTGCAATCACCGAAACTGTGTCAGTAATTGCCAAAATCGTTCCAACCAACAAGGCTGGAATCCACTCCAGACCGAGCGCGTATTTAAGCACCGTTGCTGTAATGCCAGAAGCAATCATTACCCCTGGCCCCGCTAGCAAGCCAATGGGTTTGATCGTAGTACGTAACCGACTAATATCAGTATTGATCGCAGCTTGAAACAATAGAATAGGCAGCAACAAGTTTAGGATCAAAGCCGAGTCTAGCCCCAGGGGGCGAGGCAAAAACTCAGTAATAGCCAACCCCGCTAGAACTAAACCAGTCACGTAAGGCAATCGATAGCGACGAGATATCAGCGCAACCCCTGTCGCCACCAGCAACAGAATGGTAAGAGTAGTTGCTACTTGCACGACAGCTTCTTCATTCAGCTGACCCGCTTCTTGAGCAGCTATGGGCAAATTAGCAATAATCTCCGGCAGAGACGTAAAAGTCTGGCTAGTTTCTGCGGCATTAAAATTCACGAGCATAATAACAAACGGATTTGCGATCGCTAGAGACAATAGCGCAGTATCGCAGATTAAGCTAAATACTTGGAGCTTGAGGAGTCACTTACACAGCAGTATCAAGCCCCACTTCACTGATTGGGCTGACGAGAAAACGATCTATCCATAAAGCTTTCTAATGCCTATGCATAGAACCACCTGGCATGCCGCATCCAGGTTCTAGCCAGGTTCAACTCATCATCCAGTCGCCGACTAGCAAAAAGTTAAGCAGGGATTATTAGTCATAAAGAAAAGTTATATACTAAACGCATTTGAATTTGATCGAATTATAGCTAGACTGTATTTCAATCACATCTAGTTACTCCCTTTTCAATCAGCCATGATGAACCTATCAAAGTCCACTTATCAACTAGCTCTCACCTTCAATGCGGTTCATTTACTCTTACTCAATCATTTATCTCCAATTCGTCAATGGTTGAACCGTATAGAGATCCGTGATGCTGCACTTGCTCATTTAATTTGTCGTCTTATCCCTGTTCAGTGCCCGTTTGAGCGCACAATTTGTCTATTTGGTCGCCCTCTGTTGCATATCCCATCATTGTGTAAACTCAATCCACTGTATGAGGAAATCGTTGGTTTAAGATTTCGAGCGCTTTGCTATTTAGCCGATGATTGTAAAGAAGACGTGCGCTGTTATTGCTAAAGCCTTCTTCGCATTCAAACCAAACCATGAACAAAGTTCCAAATCACTTACCCAAAAGTATTGATAGCGGTTGGTCACTTCAGCTGTATAGTGGCGATCGCCGACTCCTCTGTTCCCTGTACCCGTCTCACGGTTGGGTATTTTTAGCCGGAATTTGCCTCGGCTTTCTGATGGCATTTATTAGTTTTGGGGCTCAACTTAAATCCCCTTCATCACCATCTCTTTCAACCCCGATGGAGGCTCCTCTCAACATCGATTAGGTTGAGTGTGCCGCATCGTTTCACTCCGCAGTTCACTTGGAATGCAGAAGTCGCGATCGCTTTCCTTTCTGTCAACCTACAACCCAAATTTTATGAACATCCTATCGTCTTCACTTCCCTGGTACCGTTGGCTAAACAGCCATCGCGTGATTCGTCTATTAGAAACCGTGCAAGACTTTATTGTGATTTGTCTATGCATAGGTCTATTTAGTTTTATGGTTTTACAATTGCGAGAGATGGTACTTTCGCTGCTGCCCCCCTTAGAGTTTCAACCTGTCACTTCAGATATTCTTTTTCTACTCATTCTAGTTGAGTTATTTAGACTTCTGATTATCTATTTACAAGAGCATCGCGTCTCTATTGGAGTTGCTGTTGAAGTATCAATTGTCTCCGTGCTTAGAGAGGTGATTGTGCGCGGTGTTTTAGAAACTCCTTGGGTTCAAGTGTTAGTCGCTTGTGTTTTTCTCCTCGTGCTAGGGGCATTATTAATTATTCGGGTTTGGTTGCCTCCCACGTTTGACGGTATTGATCCAGAACAGTTTATTTCAGAGCGCCATCGTTCGCGTCTGACTGATCGCGTCCAGATCAACCAACATTCGCCTCAGAAGAGCCTTGACAACCACTCTGGAACGTCAGTATCGGTTACTCCTGGGCTGGAGTTGACACCAAACAATCCGGTGAAATAAAACGGATGCACCCAACCTCCCCTCTGTAAGTCAAAGGGTTCAAGACTCAGCTCTGAACCCTTTTCTAAGGCAAGCACTACAACTTGTGTATGTCCTAAAAAAATCACTTAGTGTTATTCCCATTTAGCCGCTGCAAATGAACCTGGCCCCAGTCACAAAGTGGCTGAAGTACGGGAATGAGTGTTTTGCCATAGTCCGTGAAACCATACTCAACTTTAGGAGGCATCTCTGACAAAGTTTTGCGGTCAATAATCGCGTCTTTTTCAAGTTCACGCAACTGTTGAATCAGCATTTTTTCACTAATCCCAGGGATCAGCCGTTTCAACTCGCTATACCGTTTTTCTCCATCTTTTAAGTGCCACAAGATCAAAAGCTTCCACTTACCACCCAATACGCTCAGAGTCGTTTGTACAAAAACTGTACCGTCTGCTGATTCGTCTGTCATGGGCATGATTTCCTTCTATTACAACTGAATTAGGACTAACAAAAAAGTAAGTACTTCCCAAAAAGATAGTGGAAGTATACCGTAAGGGTTATTGCATCTTTGATGGTTGAAAACTGAACAATCGTTGAGTGACAGATGCTTTAAATCACAGTATGGTGTTGCTCTAACTTAAATGGGAAAACGTATGGATCTTGCTGGAGCGATCGCGCTAGTAACCGGAGCTAACGGAGGTTTGGGGCAACATTATGTGGAAGCATTGCGATCGCGAGGGGTTGCCAAAATCTACGCCGGGGCACGGAATTTGAAAGCTTTAGAACCCTTGGTAACAGACCATCCTGACGTTGTTGTGCCAATCGCTCTCGACATTACCAATGAACAATCGGTCAATGAGGCAGCCGCAAATTGCCAAGATGTTACGCTGCTGATCAACAATGCAGGTGTCGGCTTTAATGAAGGGTTGATCGCGGCTTCTGACCTGGCGCACGCTCGCATGGAAATGGAAGTGAACTATTTCGGCACGTTGATGATGTGCCGCGCCTTTGCCCCTGTGCTGAAACAGAATGGCGGGGGAGCGATCGTGAATATGGGGTCGATGGTAGGGCGGGTGAATCTCCCTTTTAATGGAAGCTATGGGGCTTCGAAGGCAGCCACCCTATCTCTGACGCAAGGGGTACGAGCTGAACTCGCTGCCCAAGGAACCCAAGTTATTGCGGTTTTACCTGCAACGATTAATATCGGCATGGGCAAAGCATATCCTGAACCAAAAGTATCGCCAGAAGAAGTCGTTAGCGATGCACTCGATGCAGTAGTTCAGGGGATTGAAGACGTTTACCCCGGTGAACAAGCCAAACAGATGGCGGCTCAGCTTCTTACTGATCCAAAAGGGCTGGAAAAAGCGCTCGCGACCATGTTGCCTGGTTCGTTCTAATCACCACCTGCAGTTACAATGAAGACTTCCTTTTAAGAGCGCAGCAATACCTTGCCTGTCGAGCTGACGCTACCCGGCTTCGCCCCTTAGCTGCCATGCGTGCTTACTTTACCGCAAGCTCCCTCTTGAGCAGATTAGGACTCATTCGAATGAGTTGAGCTTGCCTGGGCATCAGGGTCGTGTTTTTGCAGCTGACTGCCAAACATTTTCTTACAATCTCTTGCAGCATGAACGCCACTCCAAATGAGATGGATGGCTTGTAAAAGACTTCTAACAAGATGCGCAGTTGATCAACTCGGAAAGGCGTAGAAGAATTAAAAATTCTAGCGAGAGTAAAATTCCATGCTAGGATTCCTATTTAATTATCCGCCAGGAGAAAATAAATGTTCGGTCAACAGACGCTAAAGCAGATTTTTGCTACAGCCCTGCTATCCTTGTTTTTAGCCAGTAGTATGATCTTCCCAGCACAGGCTTGCACTGGCATTCGCCTCAAAGCAATGGATGGAACTATTGTCCACGCCCGAACGCTAGAGTTTGGCATTGACCTTGAGTCTGACGTAATTATGGTACCGCAACGCTACGCCCGCACTGGAACGACCCCAGACGGTAAAGCAGGGTTGAAGTGGAACACAAAATACGCCAGCCTTGGGGCAAATGCCGTTGGGCTACCATTTATCTTTGACGGTCTGAATGAGAAGGGACTTGCTGTTGGAACCTTCTACTTTCCGACAACTGCCGAGTACATGAGCTATAGCCCATCGGAGTCGAGTCAGACGATCGCCCCCTGGGAAGTTGGCTCATGGATATTGGAGAACTTTGCCACTGTTGAGGAAGTGAAAGCCAATATCGGCAAGATTGTGGTGCCAGAAGTGGTATTCAAGGCTTGGGGGTTTGCCCCTCCGGTTCATTACGTGGTACATGACCCCTCTGGCAAGAGCATTGTGATTGAGTACGTCAAAGGTAGTCTCAATATCCACGACAACCCACTGGGTGTAATGTCAAACTCCCCAGCCTTCGATTGGCACATGACCAACCTGCGCAACTACGTTAACTTTTCACTCGCAAACGTGCCTCCGGTGCAACTAGAATCTGTCAAGTTATTGCCTTTGGGGCAAGGTTCAGGAATGCTAGGGATGCCGGGTGATTTCACTCCCCCATCACGTTTTGTCCGGGCAGTCGCGTTTAGCCAGTCAGTACTGCCATCAAAGACAGGAGCAGATGCGATTTTGCAAGCATTCCATATTCTCAACAACTTTGATATTCCCAAAGGTGCTGCCCGAGAAGCCGAAAAAGACGAGCATGGCAATATTGTGGCAGATTACACCAGTTGGATCAGTGCGAATGATTTAAAAGCAAAACGGTTCTACTTCCGCACCTACGAAAATAGCCAGATTCGCATGGTTGATCTAACCAAGATGAATCTCAAAGCCAAGGATATTCAAAAGATCTCCATGAAAGGGGATGAGGTCATCAAACCGCTAAATTAGCGAAATCTCAGGGTTCTCACAGGATTAGCTCAACATCTGCGAGAATCCTACAGCAGGTCTAAAACTCCATTCACAAGTAGTAAGAAATTTCTTTACATCCGGCAGCAAAATAGGCAGTGGCAGGCAAACTAAGCTACATTTGCCCTGAGTATCTTTATCAATAGTATGATTTGCAGAATGCAGTCTCTGCTTTGGTAAAGACTACGCCGCTGTTCTATTGCTTGCCCATTGTGAAAAACGTTCCTTCCCTTTTTCGGGTTTTCTCTAGCCGCAAAATGGTTGCCTTGTTGCTGCTCGGTTTTGCGTCTGGATTACCACTCTTTTTGACCAGTCGGACGCTACAAGCCTGGATGACCGTTGAGAATGTCAATTTAGGCTCGATTGGCTTATTTAGTCTTGTGGCCTTGCCCTACTCCCTCAAATTTCTGTGGTCGCCGCTACTCGATCGCTTTGTGCCACCCTTTCTAGGACGTCGGCGCGGATGGTTAGTGGTGGCGCAGGTGCTTTTAACCCTGGCGATCGCGGCAATGGCCTTGCAAAATCCACAGCGATCGCTGCAACTCCTGGCTATTAACGCATTGTTCATCGCCTTTTTTAGTGCCAGCCAAGATATTGCGTTTGACGCTTACCGCACAGACTTGCTAGAAGAACGAGAAATGGGAGCCGGGGCTGCTCTTTCGGTTTTGGGCTACCGAATTGCGCTGCTTGTGACAGGGGCACTGGCGCTGATTTTGGCAGACCGTTTACCCTGGCCGATGGTTTACCTGTGCATGGCAGGGCTAATGCTGCTGAGCGTCGCGTGTTCAATTTGGGCACCCGAACCGCTCCACAGCGATCGCCCTCCTGAGACGCTAGCCGCTGCGGTTAAACTTCCGTTTCTGGAGTTTTTTCAGCGATCAGGAGTGGTCAAAGGCATTTTGATCCTCGTGTTTATTACGCTGTATCGGTTTGGGGATGCCCTGGTAAATAATATGGCAACGCCGTTTCTGCTCCAGACGGGCTTTAGCCAGACGGATATTGGCGCGATTCAAGGGGGTATGGGGTTATTGGCAACAATTGTCGGTGCGCTGAGTGGAGGAGCGCTTCTAAGCCAGTTGGGGATTCACAAGTCACTCTGGATATTTGGTGGGCTGCAAGCCTTGAGCAATCTAGCCTACTTTGTCTTGGCGAATGTCGGGCAAAACGTTACAGCAATGATGCTGACAATTAATATTGAGAACTTTTGTGGTGGATTGGGCACCGCAGGCTTCGTCGCTTTTTTGATGAGTCTGTGTAACCCTAGATTTTCAGCAACGCAATACGCGTTATTGTCCAGTCTGATGGCGGTTAGCCGGGATATTTTGGTAGCCCCAGCCGGAAAATTAGCCGAACAAACAGGTTGGCCCCTATTCTTTCTATTAACCCTGATCGCTGCGTTACCAGGTTTAGCGTTATTACCCTTTTTTGCACCCTGGAATGAGGAAAGCAATTAAGGCTATAATCACCGCTCGCTAGCAGATTTGCTTTACGTCTCATGACAGTAATCTGACTTGCCTAGTCCAATTACCAGAAAGAGCTACCCAATAAGATCTTTAAGATGCATAAGACTTGATCAAATTCATACGCTGCAAAAACTGATGAACAATATCTGCTAATCCCGGTTCTTCTACTTCAGCAAACTCATAACGCGCTCGTAGAATTGGTTTATTCACATCCACCAAAGCAGCCAGATCAATTGGGGTAGCGGAAACAATCACATCGACTTCAGCCCGATTCATTGTTTGACGCAAACCCTCTAACTGCGCTGGTGAATAGCCCATTGCTGGCAAAACCCGACCAATATGGGGATATTGCGTATAGACGATCGCGATTTCTGGCACCGCAAACGCTCGTGGATCAACAATCTCCCCTGCTTGTGCCTGGGTAGCGGCCACATATCCGGCTCCATAGGACATCCCACCATGCGTTGTTGTCGGGCCATCTTCAATCACAAGCACCCGTCGTCCCTTAACCAGCTCAGGATGTTCGAGCGCGATCGGAGAAGCTCCCCGCACTACTATTGCCTTGGGATTAATTGATCGCACCGTTTGAATCACTTGTTGAACATTGGCTGCTGCCGCCGCATCTACCTTTGCCACCACCACTACATCGGCCATTCGCAAAACCACCTCACCGGGATGATGGCTCGTTTCATGCCCTGGACGCAACGGATCGACCAAAACAATGTGCAAATCGGGATGCAGAAAGGGAAAATCGTTATTACCACCATCCCATACAATCAGGTCTGACTCCGCTGCAGCTTGGGTCGCGATCGCGGTATAATCCACACCCGCATAGACCACATTGCCAACTGCCAGGTGCGGCTCATACTCTTCACGTTCTTCGAGGGTACACTTAGCCGCATCTAAGTCAGCCCGGTTCGTGAACCGTTGGACGCGCTGTTGCTCTAAATCACCATAGGGCATCGGATGCCGAATCACAGCAATGCGTAAGCCCTGTTGACGTAGTAGTTTTGACAACCAGCGAGCAACTTGCGACTTACCACACCCCGTTCGCACAGCGGAGATTGCAATCACAGGCACCGTTGCCTGCAACATCGTATGCTCTGGCCCTAACAACACAAAGTCAGCTCCCATTGCCAGTACCCGCGAAGCGAGATGCATCACTTGCGCGTGCGTCACATCACTGTAAGCAAAGACAACTTGATCTACGTGATAATTTTGACAAACCACTTCCAGCTCCGATTCATCCACGATCACAATGCCATCTGGGTAGAGTGGCCCCGCTAATGAAGCAGGATAGCGGCGATCGCTGATGCCACTAATCTGAGCCGCAGTAAAAGCAACCACCTCAACCTGGGGGTTATCGCGATAGACGCGATTAAAATTGTGAAAATCCCGCCCAGCCGCACCCATAATCACGATTCGAGAGCGTGATTGGTTTGCAAAATGATGCGAGATTGGCCCCAAAAAATTTGTACTCATCCGTTTACTGTCTGAATATGTGGCTCTGAGGTCGTTTTCGTTCTAGCTTCAGGTTGGCGATGAATGACCAATACCGAACAGGGAGCATGATGTAGCACATAGTTACTCACACTGCCGAGAAACAATTCATCTAAACCAGAGCGACCTCGACGCCCCAGCACAATCAGGTCAGCGCCTATTTCACGGGCAAACTCACACAGAACCGGGCCAGCACTCCCCATTCCTTGCGTAAATTCTGCCGCAACCCCTTTGGCTGTAGCCTCCTCCGTCAGAGTTTGCAACAGCACACTCCCCCTCTCCTCATAGGCTTTCCAGAGTTCTTCATAGATTTGACCAACACTGCGACTGGCACCTTGAGGATAGAAGTCCCTACCCAGTAAAACGGGCATGTGTGGACTCTCTTCGTCATCTAAAGACAGAATGTGCATCAAGATCAGACTGGCTCCCGTCGCCTTTGCAATAGCAACAGCTTCATCAAAACCAGCCTGGCTCATTTCAGAGCGATCAATCGCAACCAAAATCTTATGAAACATGATTAACTCCCTATCATCTCTGTTGGGTTGAGTGACTCAGGCTATTTGGCAAGTTGATACCCAGCAGCGTTTACTGGGGCTTGTCTGTTGGATAAGCTGCGTGACGCTCTGCTAAACGGCTAGCAGCAGTCATCAGACAATAAGCTGAATGATTCAGTAATTGCGGCTCTCTGCTCCAGGTAATGCGGTTGTCATAAACCATCCTCCAACGGATCAAAGGCAAGGTAGATGCTTCATTGGATGCACCTGCTCTATTTCTATTTTTGATCGAAAATTGCTGATCAGAAGAATCTAACAAATGAACGTAACATTTCCTTAAAATTAGCTAGATCAGATAACTCCTACACTTCATCCAGGTATATTTCTCTAACATTTTCAAAATGTAACGATAGCGTAAACCAGTAACAGAACAATTGCTCTAGAGGATGTATTCTTTTAAGCCAGTCACTTAATCAAACTTCTTAATGCCACTTCCCTCAACAGCAAAACTCCAGACTCGATGGCAAATTCCGCTTGCCTTATCTGTCACTATCTTTATTAATTATTTAGATCGAAATAATTTGGCTCTGGCGATCCCTCGCATTGCTCAAGACTTTGAGTGGAGCGATCGCGAAGTCGGCTCTAAGGGCGAGTTATTGTTGGCAGCTTTCTACATCTCCTATGCGCTGTCGAATATGCTGTTAAGTCCGATTGCTGAGCGTATGGGGCCAAAACGAAGCGTCATAGCAGCCATCGCAGCTTTCTCAATCGTCACGATTTTGAGCGCCCCTTTTGGATATTCCTTTACTGCGTTGATTGTTTTGCGCCTGCTGCTGGGCTTAGGCGAGGGGGTACATATCCCAATGGCAAGTGCGATCACAAGTCAGTGGTTTCAACCAGGTGAGCGATCGCGGGCCAATGCAATTTGGGGGAGCGGCATCTTAGTTTCAACAGCGATCGCGCCGTTGATTGTGGTGCCGTTAATTCAATTTTGGGGCTGGCGTCCGACCTTTGCTGTGTTGGGTGCGGGTGGCATGCTGTTGTCAATTCCATTGGTTTACTTTCTCATTCCAGATAGCGCCCATCAAGCAGAGCAGGCAACTTTTAATAAGATGCCTGACAACCTCAGTCAGAGACAACCTCCAGTTCCCTACCGTCGCGATTACCGTTTCTGGTTGATCACAGCAGGCGGTAGCCTCAATGCTTTCTGTGCCTTTGGTTTATTGAACTGGTTGCCAACTTACTTTAACCGCGCCAAGGGCATCAACTTTGAGCAGTTGGGCTGGCCGCTCGCGCTCGTCTTTGCGGCGGGAATTGTCGGCATCATTTTAATGGCTTACCTGGGCGACAAATTGCAGCAAAGAACGGTGCTTGCCGGGTTGGGCTTTTTGGTTGCGGGGGGCATGGTCTACATCGCCTCTACAACAACACAGGTAAGTCTTTTAGTGTTATGTTTTGCGATCGCAGTCTTTTGTCAAAGTGCGTATGGCGCTCAGGAGTATGCGATCGTCCAGCGCATCTTACCGAGCGATCGAGTCGGTGCCGGAACAGGGCTTTACAACGGCTTAGCGGTGCTGTTAGGGGGCGTTGGGGGTTCCCTCATTCCAGGGTCGATTGTGGCAGCAACAGGCAGTTTTGATGCAGGTATCCTGAGTCTGGTTGTGGGCGCTTGGTTAGCGTCATTTGTGATGTTCATGCTGGCCCGACTCATCCGCTATTGACCATGCAAGGCTACGTGAACCCAGCACAACCCCAAATAAGCGAATACCTTTCGTTGTCGCAACTCGAAACCCAAGGGATTCATAGAGTTTTTGCGCTCGCGGATTATTCACATCGACACTAATAAAAAGTGTGCCTGACTTGTTTGCTACTTCAGCGATGCACTGTGATAACAACTGACGACCAATGCCCTGATTGCGGCACGCTTCCACAACTGCAAGATTGCCAATGTAGAAGGCGTTATCAGGATAGGACTGTTGCAACACATACGGGAGCAAAAAACGTTGCACCAACTTTAACCACAGCCGCTGAGCTGGATTAAGAACGGCATCATAATCAGCATTAGCATTGAGTTCAACAGCTGGCAAGAGAGTGATAATGCCCACAACATACTGATTAATTTCAGCGACCTGAATGTATTGATGGCTGTAACGGTTATGAGATTTTTGCACAAACTTGGTCAAATACGCGATCGCGCTCAAACCAAACATTAAAGTAAACAGTTCTGGTGACGACTCATAGAGTAAGCACGCAACTTCTTTTGGGTCATGTTGAGCCAGCGACATTGGTAGAAAGTTTACATTTTCACTTGTTTGATTCATTACTAAAGCAGAACAATAAAAGGATATTTAAGAATACGGAAAAGATTCACAAACAGAATGCCAAGCACCTCGCATTCCCTTCTCAAAGTAAACAGGAAAGAATCTAGCAACTACATGAGCGATCGCGCCAGATTGAACCTGTGTAAAGCATTCTTAAGCTGAAATCTCTTCCTTTTGACTTGTCTTTACACTCAGCTTTTCAGATTTAAGATAGGCTAAAGGCATAAGAATCGCTTCATAACATCATTTGAGGTAAAACTTGTTGTGAAACCAGATTACCTGATTGTTGGCAGTGGTTTATCGGCTTTAGTTTTTGGGGCATTGATGGCACATGCTGGGAAGAAGGTGCATATTCTCGAAGCCCACGAACATGCAGGGGGCTTTGGCCACACTTTTACCCTCTCCAAAGACTATACCTTCAATGCGCAGCTTCACTACGTTTGGGACTGTGGTGAAGGGCATACCGTTAACCGTGTCCTTAAAAAGTTGGGTTTAGACCAAACAGTAACGTTCGAGCGCTACGACCCGCAGGGCTTTGATCACATGCGTATGCCTGGATATAAGCTCGACATCCCCTCTGACCTGCAAGAACTCTTGCGTCGATTAATGGATCTATTTCCAGAGGCGGGCGATCGCTTGAGCCGTTTTATTCACGATGTTGACAAGACGCGCGAAGGTCTTAAATACCTTTCGCCACCCATTCAGCCGTTAGAAGTGCTTCAGCATGGCGGGGAGGTGTTCTGTGCGATTCAGTACCTTAACAGTACGCTTCAGGATGTCTTTGACAAGTTTAAGCTGCCTCTACCCGCCCAAACGCTCCTAGCCTTACAATGGCCTGACTTTCTCCTACCTCCCCAACAACTGTCTTTCTACGCCTGGGTCTTGTTGTTCCGGGGCTATCAGGAAGGGGCTTTTTACCCGACTCAGCATTTTGAGCATGTGATTGATTCCCTCGTTCAGGTGATTGAAGAACACGATGGCAAAGTCTTGCTTAACCAGGAAGTCACAAAGTTTTGCGTGACAGCTCAAACAGTGACAGGAGTAGAAGCGATCGACCGAATCACCCATGAGACAAGGGAATTTAGCGGTGATACCGTGATCTGCAATATGGATCCTAAAAAAGCCGCCAAAATGATTGGGATTTCGCAATTCTCTAAAACGGTGCAACGAAAACTCAACTATGAATATTCACCGTCTAACTACATGGCTTACTGTGTTGTCAAAGACTTAGATTTGCGTGATTACGGCTTTGGCAAATGGAATGTATTTCACACTGAGCATCCCGATCTCAACGAAGCCTTTGCTCAGATGTACGAACATCATGATTACTCTAAACCGAGCTTTGCCATTACAACACCCACATTATTATCTGATAGTGTGCGAGATTGTCCTCCTGACTGTCAAATTGTTGAGTTTTTAACGGTTGCAAATTACGCTTATTTCCACCAGCTACGCCAAGAAAGTCCTAAAGCCTATCGACTTAAAAAACAGGAAATTTTCGACTCCATTTTGGATGTCGTGGAAGCACACTATGTCCCCAATTTTCGGAAACATCTCGTCTTTCACGTCACAGGTAGTCCCACAACCAATGAGCGATTTTGTTGGTGTCCTCAAGGCAACTCCTATGGCTCCAGCTTAACTCCTCAGCAAATGACATTAGGACGGTTAAACCATCACACATCCCTGCGTAACTTCTACTTCTGTAATGCCTCATCTGGCTATCCCGGCTTTGCTCCAACATTCTGGACAGGTGCGCTTCTGTATCAAAATTTGTCTGGCGATGTCATTTTAGGTAACTCTTAATAATCTCAAATCAAGTCATTTTCAATTAGAAAACTGATCTAAGCAAGATATTCATATTATTGACTGTTCTCAAACATGATTGAGAGAGGAGTGTTGTCTCAGGTTTTCTATTTTTTGCTCACAGAAAACAGATAGATCCATTGATCCCAGTGAGATACCAAACACAAGCAAATCTACATGAAGGGGGCGGTAAGCTATGAGAATCGCAGTAATTGGAGGGGGAGCAAGCGGGATGGTTGCCGCTTACCGACTTGACCAACAAGGTCATCACGTTACTGTATGGGAACGGCAGCCCATGCTGGGAGGACATATTCGCACCCTAAACAAAAACGTTGAACCAAATCAAGCTGCCTGCGACGAAGTTCTAGAAAACGGTGTGCTGGAGTTTCCAACCAAGTTTCACAACTTTATTGCCTTGATGCAAGAACTAGGCGTGGAATTAGAGCCTGTCTGCTTAGGTTCAGCACTCTTCTTTAAAGACGGACGCTACTTTCTATCGGGGGTGATGATCCAAAAAAATTTCACAGGCTTGCACCGATTAGCAGAACACTTACGGCTTGATGCGTTTTATTTCCGTGGAATGGGTTTATGGATGAAGTTACGCTTCGCCAAAGATCAGGATTTTTGTGATCAGCCCATGTCAAAGCATCTTCAGCGATCGAGTCCCCAAAATAACTGGCTTAAGCTGCTAACCATGTACAGCTACTCCATGCCTTTTGAGGCGATCGCTGATTTTCCCGCCGCGTTAGCGATCCCAATTTTGCGCGATTATGTCTTTGTCGATTGGGTCCGAATTAAAGGTGGAGTGTATTCTTATATTGAGAAAATCTTAGAACAATTTCATGGCGAAGTTAAACTCAACGCGGACATCGCTCAGATCACTAGAAGTGAGTCAGGTGTAACGATTAAAGATACGCAAGGACAAGACTACACCTATGATAAAGTTATTTTCGCGACCCCACCGGATCAAGTACTTGCTCTTTTATCAGACCCAACACCTGCCGAAACCAGGCGCTTTTCAGCCTGGAAGTCAAACCATGTTCGTACATTACTGCATACTGATACTTCTATGTATACCCGTTACGGAATTCGTTCCTTAGCAGAGTTTGACTTTTTCCAAACGGAGCATAGTTGGGGATACAATGCTTATCTCAATCAACTATGTGGGATTCAATCATCTCAGCCCTATAATTTAGCCTTCCAACTAGAAGAATACATTGCCAGCGATCGCATTATCCACATTCAGCAGCACCATACACCGTTGTATACCGTTGAAGCATTTCATTATCGAGATGAAATGCTTTCTACAAATGGCGAAAACCACACTTACCATGCTGGAGCCTACTTAGGTGACGGATTGCATGAAGGGGCAGTGACAGCTGGGTTACAAGTTGCCGAACTGATTCGTCAGGGACATGCAACGATTCACAAGCCAACTACCACTATGCAAACAACGGTTGGGCTGTCCTAAGTTTGACCGTGCTATTCAACCTCAACAAGAGCATCTATTTTAAGCGGCTGAATGCCAACATTTTAACCTGCCCCTTTATTGAACTGGGTCGTCTGCGCCATTCGTCCAAAATATCCTTAAATACAGCCTCTTCAACCCACGTTTTAACAACAACCATGAGCGGAATCGCCATCAACAGACCTAACGCCCCAAAGAGACTCGCAAAGAAAATTTGCGCAATCAAAGTAAATGCAGGTAAGAGCGCCACTTGCTTAGCCATTACTGTTGGCATTAACCAGTAATTTTCGATATTTTGAATCACGACATAAAGAATCAAAACCGCGATCGCCTTCCAGGGGGCATCTAGTAAAGCAACGGACATCGGTAAAACGACACTTAAAGTTGGCCCAATATTTGGGATGAAATTCAACAATCCTGCAATTACAGCATGAGCTAACACCAAAGGTACTTGTAAAGCCCACAGACCAATTGCACTGAGCAGCGCAATAAAAGCCATTTCAATTAATGCGGCAACTGTCCAATTACCCAACCCTGTCGCACATCGTGCCAGAATTTGTCTTGCCCGTCGTCGATAAAACCCCGGAAAACAACGAATAAACGTCTGCGCATACGGTTTGGGATTGATTAGAAACATCAACGTTAGAACGATGACCAGCAGCAGCTTCAGCAGCACATTGATCGAGTCAGAAAAAACATTGATCACACCTTGCACCACGTTCACCCGTTGGATTTGGAGTTGTTGCAGGAGGCCATCAATGGGCGCATCTAGCGGTTGGGGGAGTACAGAGTGGGAGACAGAGGGCGATCGCCAAACAAGGAATCGAACCTCCCATTTACCCAGGCGACCCGGAGATGCAGCAAATGATTGAAACCAGTTTCACTCCAGCGCATTCCA
>DVDV01000090.1 GCA_015296075.1 Leptolyngbyaceae cyanobacterium M33_DOE_097
GCAGGCTATACACTAATCCTTGGGCGTGTTGAACAATGGTTTCCATAACCGTTCAGTTAAATTTTGATTACGCCCTTTCTTTCAGATTTTTCCTTCTTTGGCAACCCCTTGTTGAAACTGGTGCAAGATCTCAGTTAACCCTGGAGTTTACTGGGATTGGCTCGTGGAGCTGGCAACCGACGACAGGCCAGTATACTTGGAACGGTCAGATGGAACAGCTTTTGGAATTGCCACCGGGGCTAGACAATCTGTTTCAAGTTTGGAGTGAGCGGCTCCATCCCGACGATCGCGATCGAGTGACCACCAAAATTCAAACCGCCCTCGCAACCCAAACTGCTTTTAGCGACAAATATCGCTATCAATTGCAAGATGGCCGCTTTGTTTGGCGCTGGGTGATGGGGCAGGGCATTTACACGGCAACAGGCGAGGTCAAACGGGCGTTAGGTATTGTGCAAGACATCACCGATCGCAAGCGCACCGAAATTGCCCTGAGAACGGCTGAAGAACGGTATAGTTTGGCGACTCGTGCCGCGCGAGTAGGGGTTTGGGAATGGCACTTAACAACCAACCAGATTTATATCGACCCAAACGTCAAAGCACTCGCAGGATACACCAACGAAGAATTTCCCAGTGATATTGAACATTGGTTGCAGATCGCCCATCCAGAGGATCGCGATCGCATCATGTCAGTAGTCAAAGATTACCTGACGGGCAAAATTCCAGAGTTAGCATTTGAGCATCGGATAGTTCACAAAAATGGCTCTATGATTTGGGTTTTAGTGCGAGGAGAGTTGCTGTGTGATGAACAAGGCAATCCCAAATGTTTGATTGGCACCAATACCGATATTAGCGAACTGAAACAAGCCGAACTTGCATTGAGAAGGAGTGAGGCCACTAAAAATGCAATTATTCAAGCCATCCCCGATCTACTCGTTCGGATGGATCGAGACGGGCACCATCAAGAACTGATTTGTAATGAATACCTGCAGGTGTTGCGGCCTGACAGCCCCATTCATGCAGCAACAGTGCGTGATATTTTGCCATTCAACCAGACAGAACAGCGTCTACAGTATACAAACCTGGCACTTGATACTGGTCAATTACAAGTCTACGAACAAGCTCTAGAACTGGATGGGCAACTGCGGCATGAAGAAGTACGAATTATTCCTCTTTTGAATCAGGAGGTTCTGGTAATTGTTCGGGATATCACTGATCGCAAACAAGCAGAATTTGCCTTACGCGAAAAACAACAGCAATTGAAGTCGCTTCTAAACAACATTCCTCATATCGCCTGGTTAAAGGATCGCGATGGTCGCTTTCTGGCTGTGAATGAGCCGTTTGCTCAGGCATGTGGGTTTCCTCTGGCTCAACTAATCGGGCTAACGGATTTAGATATTTGGCCGCAGCATCTGGCAGAAGCCTACATTCAAGACGATCGCGAGGTGATGGCCTCCGGGCAGCAAAAGCGGGTTGAGGAACCACTCTTAACGCCTGAAGGGCTAGAGAAGTGGATCGAAACGATTAAAACACCGATCCTCAACGAGTACGGCGAATCCATTGGTACGGCTGGTATAGCCATGGACATCACTGAGCGTAGACGGGCTGAAGTAGCCATGCAACAGCTCAATGAAGAATTAGAACGCCGGATTCAACGACGCACTCAAGAATTGGCCCGATCAGAACAAGACTTACGCACCATCTTCAACAATGTCTATGACGCAATTTTAATTCATGACATGGATGGCAACATTCTAGACTGCAATGATCGGAGCTTAGAACTTTTTGCGGTAACACGAGAACAACTCCTGGCTGCAAATGTTGCTAATTTGGCTGTTGAAGCCGCACAACCTGAGAGTATTTCAGCAACCATGCAACGGGTTGAAGCCGGAGAAACCCTGCGGTTTGAGTGGCAGGCGCGGCGGTTTAGTGACGGGGCTGTTCTTGAGGTCGAAGTTTCACTCCAAAAGGTGACGCTAGCAAATCGTGCAGTTACCATTGCTGGGGTCAGAGACATTCGCGATCGCAAACAAGCCGAGCGAGATTTACAAGAGTCGCGCAATATGTTCAAGCTGGTACTGGATACGATTCCTCAACGGGTATTTTGGAAGGATCGGCAATCTCGCTTCCTCGGCTGTAATCCGGCCTTTGCAAATGACTATCATCTCGGTAACGAGGAGATCATTGGTAAAACAGATCTGGAATTACCTTGGGCACTCTGGGCAGATCTCTATCGAGGAGATGATGCCAGGGTGATGGACACGAATTGTCCCAAACTGGATTATGAAGAACCGACAATCAATCTAGACGGGGAGCAAATTTGGATCCGCAGCAGTAAAATCCCTTTAACAAATACTCAGGGAGAAGTCATTGGTGTTTTAGGGTGTTATGACGACATCACCGATCGCAAACAAACTGAACAAGCCTTACGAGATAGTGAAGAACGGTTGCGATTGGCGTTGACTGCTACTGCTCAGGGGCTATATGACCTGGATTTGCAGACTGGCAAAGCCATTGTCAGTCCTGAGTATGCCAGCATGTTGGGATATGATCCAGCTACCTTTGAGGAAACCAGTACTAAATGGATCGAAAGACTACATCCTGATGATGTAGAAGCTGTGACTCTGGCCTATCGCGCCTATGTTGCTGGTGAAATTCCTGACTATAACATTGAGTTTCGCCAACGCACTCAGGATGGGAAATGGAAATGGATTTTGTCTCTGGGTAGAATTGTGGCATGGAATGAGTCAGGCCAACCATTACGGATGTTAGGCACGCATACCGACATCGACGATCGCAAACAAGCTGAAGCAGCTTTGCAACAACTGAATTTAGAACTGGAGCAACGAGTCAGCGATCGCACCTTGGAGCTACAAAAAGCAATGGAGGCGGCTGAGGCGGCAAATCGAGCAAAAAGTACGTTCTTGGCAAACATGAGTCATGAACTGCGCACCCCCCTCAATGCCATTCTTGGCTTTGCTCAACTCATGGCGCGCAAGCTCACACTAGAGCCAGAACAACGCAATCAGTTAAGTATTATCAATCGTAGTGGTAACCACTTGCTTAACCTGATTAATGACATTCTCGAAATGTCTAAGATTGAAGCTGGCCGTTCGACCTTTGTTAAAAATCGTTTTGACTTCTATTCAATGCTTGATAGCCTTGAGGAAATGTTCCACTTTCGAGCGATCGAAAAAGGCTTGCAGTTAATTATCAATCGCGGCTCAGCATTACCTCGCTATATCGAGACAGATGAAAACAAGCTACGACAAGTGTTAATTAATTTGATCGGCAATGCAGTCAAATTTACTCTTGCAGGACGTGTGATGTTACGGGTCACTGCAAATCTAAGCGCAGAAGAGGGAACTCAAGCTGAGCCATCGCGTGAACAATCTATCACGCTTTGCTTTGAGGTCACAGACACGGGTATTGGTATCTCACCCGATGAGATCGACAGCTTGTTTGAGCCATTCATTCAATCTAGTGCATGAAGGCAAGAGTAGTTAGACAGCTAGAATAGAACTGATGTCTAAAATCCAGCAGTTCTTGTACCATGCCGACCCCTTACGCCCTCGCTATCCAGTTAAGCGAACGCCAACAGCACCTACTCGAGCAGATGA
>DVDV01000251.1 GCA_015296075.1 Leptolyngbyaceae cyanobacterium M33_DOE_097
TCATCTGCTCGAGTAGGTGCTGTTGGCGTTCGCTTAACTGGATAGCGAGGGCGTAAGGGGTCGGCATGGTACAAGAACTGCTGGATTTTAGACATCAGTTCTATTCTAGCTGTCTAACTACTCTTGCCTTCATGCACTAGACAGCTAATAGCAATGTGATCGCGGTTTATGACTTTGGTTATAATGCAAAAATTTCATTGATTAGATGCAAAACGTACTACCAGATTGATAGAGCCAAATCTAGAGTGTTTTATACACTGAATGCCGAATCAAAATGAGATTTGAAATTAAGTCATACCAGTCAGTAGGATCAATTTATTTTGGTATGCCTCGTATAGAAGTGCGTCGAATACTTAATACATCCTTTTCTGAAATAGGTAATGAGTATGACTTATTAAGTGATTTAATGCTAATTGATAATCTACAATCTGAGGAGATGAATGTTTCTGATATTTTTGATGAACTTGATATTCAGGTCGTTTATAGTTCAATACCTCCACATCCTTGTGTCGCTGTAACTGCTTACGATTCAGTTAATCTCATTTTTAATAATCGTGCCTTATTTGAGTATTCAGTTGCGTCTCTTAAGAGTTGGATGGAGTTAATGGATGGCTCATTCAAGGTAAGTTTAGAAACAGTTGATTTTTATGGTCTTGGAATCAGTCTGCTGACAGATGATTATAATATTTTTAAGCAAGAGCCTCCTAAGGCTATAAACTCGCAGGACCCATATTGGCTTAGACCAGGTATGGCGGGGATGGAGTACAGCTTTATGAATAATCTGATGGCTCGACTGAATCAGTTGCTCTAAGGTATCTTCAGAGCAAGAATCAGCAAGCTGTGATTGAAATAGTTCTCTGACTTCCTGTGTTGGAATATGCTCTGCGACAGTTGATGAATCTAACAAAGATGCAGAACTCGAAGAGCCATCTAGGGTTTGCACAACTAAAGATTCAAGCCGGCGTTGAATCTGGGTTGTAATGGAATCAAAATCGGGTTCCATCAGAATATGTTCTAAGCATCCTAGATTAAATAAGATGTAATTCTACCTCCTGTATTTGTAAACTAGAACAGTAGACGATGAAGCAGAACCACAATGCAACCCCATCCCGCTCCAATTGAAGCTCAAATGCAACGGTACTATCAATCGTTATCGGAGAAGGATCGCCGTCGCTATGCCGCCATTGAAGTGATCAAACTCGGATATGGAGGGCAAGTCTATATCGACAATTGTTCGGATGCCATCATGAAACCCTAGCGTTGGGCATGGCAGAACTAGACGATGAAACGGCGCTCGAACAGGAACGGATTCGTCAAGTGGGGGGTGGACGGAAGTCAGCATTTGAGACCATAGAAGGGCTAGATGCGGCATTTCTGAGAGTGTTGGAGCAACACACGGCAGGTTCACCCATGGACGAGACGGTGAAGTGGACCCATCTCAAACGCCATGAGATTGCGGTGCTACTGAGAGAGGAAGGAATTGAGGTGAGTGTGACGGTGGTTGATCAGTTGTTGGAGAAGCACAACTTCCGTAAACGCAAAGCGGTGAAAAGATTGGCGACCGGGGAGAGTGAACATCGCAATGAACAATTTGAGCGGATTGAGCAGTTGAAAAACACCTATCAAGCGGCTGGCAATCCCGTCATGAGTATGGATACAAAAAAAGAGAAATGATTGGCAAGTTGTATCGAGCGGGACAATTGTACACGCAGGATCAGGGGGTCGAAGTGTTTGACCATGATTGGGCCTCCTTAGCAGCAGGGGTAGCCATTCCCCACGGACTGTACGACTTGACGGATAATATCGGCTACATCCAGATTGGGACCAGTCATGATACCAGTGAGTTTGCCTGTGACTCGATTCGCTACTGGTGGAACACGTATGGTAAAGCTCGCTATCCCCTAGCAGACTCGATTTTGCTACTTTGCGATGGTGGAGGCAGCAACAGTTCCCGTTACTATATCTTTAAGCAAGACTTACAAGCGTTGGTCAACGAGTTAGGCATTAAAATTCGGATTGCTCACTATCCGCCCTACACCTCCAAGTACAACCCGGTTGAACATCGCTTGTTTCCGCATGTCTCTCGGATGTGTCAGGGTGTAATTTTTGATAATGTTCAAACGGTACAAGAATTGATGGCAAAGGCCACCACTTGCACAGGGCTCAAGGTATTCACAACAATTCTCGACAAAACCTATCAAACGGGTCGAAAAGTTGCTGAAGACTTCAAAGCCAACATGACAATTGCCTTCGATGAACTTCTACCACAATGGAATTACACAGCTAAACCAGAATTACAGGTTATTTAATTTCCGTTCCTAAGCAAAATTAATTACATACGTTTCTCCAAATTCTCGGAGGACTTTTTCGACATATTCGACGAGATCTTGCTAACTGCGATAATTACTTATTTTAATCCATTCATACTTCATGAAACGCCATAGGATTTCGATCAGATTCAGTTGAGAAGAATAACTAGGTACTCAAAAAGCTCAATTTGACGTTGCTTCCATTCGTCTAACTTGGCGTAAATTGCAGCACTGGTATGAATCGAGGCTTGATCAACGACAATCACCTTTCGTTTCCCAGAGATTTGGGAAAAACGTATCAATACAAGCAATCACAACCCCACTCGTAATGCTTTGCTCAGAAACATAGGACTTGTAAATAGGGCTTGCTGAAAAAGTATTTTACAAGTTTTGGGAAGACCAACAGCTAAACCCTGAGACTTTTAGAACTCAAGCAACAGCCATAACAAATTGAGAATTTTGCCAGTACCACTGCGATCGGTGGCACTGAAACA
>DVDV01000047.1 GCA_015296075.1 Leptolyngbyaceae cyanobacterium M33_DOE_097
CTGCGTTCGATTGGGGCACGCAGTTATCCAGAACTTGCCAAAGCCATTGATGAAGCGTTCTCCCAAGTGTCACTAAGTGACCTAAGAAATTGGTTCTCTCATTGTTGTTACTGTGCCTCACTAGAGTGAAAAACGCTATAACGCTAGAAAAAAGGAGGAAACCGTTCACGTAGCGTGTGCATAGCACATACCATTCAAAGTCCTTTTTTTACGCCTTGGCGCATCCCTGTAGGGACTTAGGGGAATTTAGGGGGATCCTCCAAAACTAAACCGCTTTTCCAGTATTGCTATTAACGTTAGCTAGAACGGTATATTTTCGTTGCTACAGTCCACCAAATTATTATTCCTTGCCAAGTATATGAATAACATACCTTCATGTTCTTCTAAGAACTAGGAATATATCTCAAGTTTTTGAGCAACCCCTTCTACAATCTTCGGCACCGCTTTTGAAGATACTTTTGTGTAGCGATGGTTACCCGGTATCATCACAACATTCGGGGCAGAAGAACAATGTTTTAGACATCCAGTTGATTGAACCTTAACATGCGAGTCTAAATTGCGATCGCGCAGTATTTGTTCTAGCTGCTGAAGTAATCCCTTGCCACCTTTCTTTAAGCACCCAGATTTTTGACACACGAGGACTTTGACTTTTGGCTTGACCTTAGTTTTACCCGAAACAGAGGGCGTATTAGAAATCGGTACTGGCACCATCGAACTTGTAGCTGAATTCGACAAAAGAGTAACTTGCGTTGCTTTCAGTTTTAGCTTATGAGTACGACGGTTGAATTTGCTTACTCCCATCACCCCGATCATCTCACCTGGTTGCAGTGAGTGGCTAACAGAGTCTCGCAAAACCTTCGGAATCTTGATCTGTAACTCTTCAGATAAAACCATTAAACGCAAGTGTTTTAGTTTTCCTGCACGAACGACAAACCCCAGGAACTGACCTTCAAAGTTAAACTGCAAAGAGTGATGACAATCAGAATGGCTCATTTTTGTTTCCAAGAAAATCTTTTTCATTTACCCCTCCCTACAAAGAGAGGGGTAACAGAGAGCTGAGTTGTAAGATTGTGCAGTAGGAGACTAGGCTAACCGTCTTGCTTCGACCGTTTTTGGCAATTTTACAGGCTCCTCTAGACCCGCGATCGCCAGTTCCCAACCGTTGGCCAAAGTCAGGATTTTTTCACTATCATTTTCCACTTCTTTGACTACTTCTTCCTCTAGATCTTTCTTGGCAACATACACAACCAGATGTCCTGCTGAATTCTGACGAAGCATCACTTTCATTTATTTTCCTCAACAACTTCTAATTCTTTTTTCCGACAACCCACCACATAACCAGTGGTCATAAAATGCACAGCATAGATGTAGGAACTTTGTAAGAAAGTACCGATGCTAATGACATAGCCGACATCACCTTTCTTAGCCAATGTATCGCCGATATCCTTGCCGGGGAACGTGCCATCATTGCGAATTAATTTTCGCGATCGCACCTTTTGCCCAATCTCAAAAACGGGAGGCGAATCAATTTCAATTTCACTGACCTGCATGCGCGTATATCCTCGCTTGGGGAACTAAACTTAACAACTCATCAACCGTCAGACTGCGTTTTACTTTGATCGCCTCATGCCGTACAGCATCCAGCACGATTTGCACCTCTTCTGCCGTGAGCATCACGCCATGCTCTTGCAACACACTCATGACAAGATGACGGCCTGAATGTTTGCCAACAACTAACCGACGCTCCCAACCGACATCTTCGGGAGCAAACGGTTCGTAAGTAATCGGGTTTTGGAGAATGCCATGCGCATGGATCCCTGACTCGTGTGCGAAGACATTTTCACCGACGATCGCCTTCCAGGGTGGTACAGGGCTGTTAGAGGCTTTGGCAACCAGGCGAGACAGTTCTAGCAGCCGTTTGGTGTCAATCCCCGTTTGAATGCCGTAAATGCGCTTGAGCGCCATTACAACCTCTTCTAGGGCTGCATTACCTGCTCGCTCACCGAGTCCGTTAACGGTAGTATTGACCGATAACGCACCCGCCTGAATTCCCGCTAATGCATTCGCAGTCGCCAACCCCAGATCGTTGTGGGTATGCATCTCAACCGGAATCGATAAGTGAGACACAAGTTGGCGCACTCTATTAAAGGTCATGAGCGGGTCAAGCACGCCAACCGTGTCACAAAACCGAAACCGAAAGGCTCCCCATTCTTGAGCAAGCATTGCAACATCTAGCAAGAATGAGGGGTCGGCTCTCGAAGAGTCTTCACCGCCAACAGCAACCTTTAAACCACGATCGCGGGCGAAATAAATCACCTCTCTCAGGCGATCGAGCATGACTTGCCATTGTCCATGAAATTTAGCAGCAATCTGAATTTCTGAAACGGGGACAGAGATATGCACTCGCTGCAAGCCACAATCAATTGAGGCCTGAATATCAGCCGTGTTTGCCCGATTCCAGCCGAGCAGTTGAGCATTCAGACCTAACTGGGAGATCGCGCGAATAGCTTCGGCTTCCTCTTGCCCCATTACTGGAATCCCAACTTCCAGTTCTTGTACCCCAATCGAGTCAAGATAGGTCGCGATCGCCACTTTCTCTTCGAGGTTAAAAGCGATGCCAGCAGCCTGTTCACCATCCCGCAGAGTTGTATCGTTGATTTGGATGCGATAGTTTTCCATACGATTTAATTCGCAGCTTTATTTTGTGGTTTTGACTCATCCAAGGCATTTTTGTGGATTGCCTTTAGCATGTACTCGTGGGTGAATAAGACGATGGAGTACACTGCTGCGATCGTGATTAGGGTTGATAACATAATAGATACCTCATTGGTTGGTTTCTACAGTTAAGTCAGAATTATTCACAGATATTCATTACCAACCATTTATTAAACTTGCGCCTCTAGCCAGTCAAAAATTTGCGCGAGTTGTTGAAGAGTAATTAGACCATACTGCCAAAGAATGATTGGGAGAGGAGCATGAGCATGCTCAGGGTGACGTAACAAAACATCAATCTCTGCGGACGAAATTGCTAACTCATGTTGCAAAAACTGGATGAGTTTCCCGTTGCTGCTCATTGCTGCCTCCTAGAGAGAATAGGTCGATGAAACAGTTACCGCCTTTTAGCCTCGATTTACAAATGCAAGGGTGAGGCTATCTTCAGCCAGAAAATGGGCCAGGTGAAATGCTCGGTCTTCGGTCTCTAATAAAAACTGTTCATAGAGGTAACGTGTCGCGCGATCGCCAACACTTTCTGCCTGCGATGCTTGTCGGCGGAGTAAATCGATGACTGCTTGCTCTGCTTGCAAATCATTTTCGAGCATTTGGCGAGACGTACAAATTCCATCTGATTCAGGCGAGAAACAACACAGTTCTGCCAGTTTGCTGAAGCTGGCAGCAGGCACGCCCCCTAAACCATTGAGTCGCTCACCAATTTGATGCACGTAATTCTGCACTTGTCCGTAACTTTCAGCAAAGAATTCGTGCAATGAGTAAAACTCTGAACCTTCGACAACAAAGTGATGCTTTTGATACTGCAAATAAAGAGCTTGAAAACTGGCAAGGGCAATATTTAACCCTTCACAAACTGGAATGGTGATTTCTTGTCCCAACGCAACGGGATTTGCTTGAAGCTGACCAAATTCTTGAACGAATGTCTGTGTCATTTGAAGATCTCCTTAGAAAGTAGTAGAAGGGTTAAGGGAAACAGAGAGAGCAGGAAGATAGGAAAAGCGACACGTTTATTACTAAGTGAGTGTGGCGTGCCAGCAGCGCTCTAACCAAAGCACCATTTCATGCCGAGAGGCGACGAACTGTTGCACAACACTTCTAAGTAAAAGGATGCCAACGCTATCGTGAACCTCAACCCGCAGTGACCCATCAGGTAAGCACCAGCAGGGAATTTTTAGCTCTTGCAAGCGGTAGTAAATCCGCCAGCGATCGCTCTGCGGCACAGTCACCACGTGGGTAGAGACAGGTGGATTGGGTTGGTCGTTGCTAGGGCAAGCGTCAGCTTTTTCACGGGAACGGGAAAGCATTATAGTTACCTCGAAGATTGGTTAGAGAGTTCGTTGAGTTTAGTGAATCGTTGAATTTGCTGTTCTAGACTTTCGATCCGATCAAGCAATGATTGCAGGGCGATCGCCTCAACATCCGGCACCTGGCCATGCTCTAGCGGACAGCGTTGCAGATTGTTCGTGCGGCAAATGTTGCGACCAGGAACACCAACGGCGGTGCAATGAGCGGGCACTTCTCGCAAGACAATCGAGCCAGCCCCAATGCGAGCGTAATCACCAACCTGAATATTGCCTAAGACTTTAGCTCCTGCACCTACAACTACATGCGAGCCTAAGGTGGGATGCCGCTTACCCGTTTCTTTACCTGTGCCTCCCAACGTGACACCTTGATAAATCAAACAGTAGTCACCCACGATCGAGGTTTCACCAATCACAACACCCATGCCGTGATCGATAAACACCCCTTTCCCAATCGTGGCCCCTGGGTGAATTTCAATCCCAGTTAGAAATCGAGCCAGATGAGAAAGTAGGCGTGGCAGTAATGCAACCTGACGGAGGTGCAGTCCGTGTGCCAGACGATAAAAGAGTATGGCATGGAAGCCAGGGTAACAAAGCAAGACCTCTAACCAATGATGCGCAGCCGGGTCGCGCTCAAAGATAATGCGAAAATCTGCTTGCAATGTTTGCCAGCTTCTTCTTAAAAGGGCAGAGATGGTCTGCGATCGCTGACTGCCAAGCTCAGAACTTTGGCCATTGGCTTGAGGTTGCTGCCGTTTCTTTGTGAATCGATCAGGAAAGGCAGGTAGAAGCGGGGTGAAAGGGTGCTGCATAGCTCAGATTCAGGGAAACCGTGTGCTTGTCTCCTGCTTATATCAGGCACTTCGCAGCCCGACCCAATCAGCAGCCCAAATCAGAGTTATTGAACTAATTGAAATTGTACTCATCCACCAAACCTTGACCCGACAGGCAATTCTTTTTCTGATTGGGTTGAGGGACGAGTATTTTTAATGGAAGGAACGAGTATTTATCGCATCAGGCACAAGTATTTAGGTACTCAATATCAAACCTAATTGCTGTGGGCTTAGATGAAGATTAATGCCCCCCAAAAAAGGTAAGATAACTGAGTACTCAAATAAATGATTCTGTATCAAACGATTCTATTTATAGAGTAAATCTGTTCACAGCGAACAAATATTAAAAAATCGTAAATAGCATTTTCACATCTAAAAAAGTGCTACTTTAGATACAGAATTGAATTTCGGCTCGCACTGGGGAAAGTATTAAAACAATTTTCCCCAGTCTTTAATTCCAACCTTCACCTGTCCACGGTTTTAAGCTGTTTTAGAAATCGGTCTGAGTACAATTTCAACCATCCTTAAAAAAACACCAAAATACCTTCAAATAGTTACAGAATCGACATTTAAGTTGAGTACATAAAATACTGTCACCCTCATCTTTAAATACCCGAACCCTATTTGAAAAATACTGACTCCCATACCCAGGCATTTTTTTGAGTAGTGATGCTGACTGGGTTTAAGGTCATGAGTACAAACTAATGATTTCAATAACTCTGATTCCGCCTTTCTGAATCGGAGCGTTTTGGGCGGCTGATATAACTTCCGTAACGCTAATCACTCCGCCCTCCAAAGTAGAAAGGCTAGGTTGAATTTCTCAGCTGGAAGGCAAGTGAGGCGGTGTCCACTCAGCCCTGCCGAAATTCAATGACACCACCATCTTCTGACGTTCTCTCTCCTCCCAAGTCTGCCCCCGTCACCGATATTGTGATCACTAAAAACACAGTGACACAGAAAAAGAGTGACCAAAGTTGTGGATGTAGTACCAATCCAAACGCAACTAGCAACCTCGATCAGCGCATGCTTGACCGGATTGCCAAGCACCCCTGCTACAGCGAAGAAGCGCACCACCACTATGCCCGTATGCACGTTGCTGTTGCACCTGCCTGCAACATTCAATGCAACTACTGCAACCGTAAATATGATTGTGCCAATGAAAGCCGCCCTGGTGTTGTCAGTGAGTTACTCACACCAGAGGAAGCAGCTCACAAGGTCTTGGTGATTGCCGGAAAAATTCCTCAGATGACGGTATTAGGCATTGCTGGGCCAGGTGACCCGCTCGCAAACCCTGAGAAAACTTTTCGCACCTTTGAGTTAATTGCAGACAAAGCACCGGATATCAAACTCTGCCTGTCCACCAACGGGCTGATGCTGCCAGATTATGTCGATCGCATCAAAGCATTGAATGTCGATCACGTTACCATCACAATTAACATGGTAGACCCCGAAATCGGCACAATGATTTATCCCTGGGTTCACTATCGGCGCAAGCGCTACAAAGGTTTGGAGGCTGCTCGCATTCTGCACGAACGCCAGATGGAAGGCTTACAAGCACTCCGCGAAGCAGACATTCTTTGCAAAGTTAACTCAGTCATGATCCCTGGCATTAATGACGAGCATCTAGTCGAAGTGGATCGAGTCATTCGTGAACATGGGGCTTTTCTACACAACATCATGCCGTTGATTTCGGCACCTGAGCATGGCACTCACTTTGGCTTGACCGGTCAACGAGGCCCCACTCCCAAGGAATTAAAACATCTACAAGACCAGTGTGCTGACAGCAACATGAAAATGATGCGTCATTGCCGCCAGTGTCGTGCTGATGCAGTCGGACTTTTAGGTGAAGACCGGAGTCAGGAATTTACCAAAGAGAAGTTCATGGAGATGACTCCGCAGTATGATGTCGAACTGCGGCAAGAAGTTCATTCCGGCATCGAGAAATTCAAAGAAGAAATCAAACTGGCAAAAGCGAAAGTCAAGCCCAGTGAGCGTGTGAAGGACAGTCCTAAGATCCTCGTCGCTGTTGCCACCAAAGGTGGCGGCATTGTCAACCAGCACTTTGGTCACGCCAAAGAATTTCAAATCTTTGAAGTCGATGCCAATGAAGCGAAGTTTGTCGGACATCGCAAAGTTGACCAATATTGCCAGGGTGGTTATGGCGAAGACGCCACGCTGGAATATGTAATCAAGGCGATCGCTGATTGTAAAGCCATTCTAGTTTCTAAAGTCGGTGAATGTCCGAAAGCAGAACTGAGAGAAGCAGGACTACATGTTGTTGAAGCCTACGATGTGATTGAGAAAGTAGCACGGGAGTTTTACGACCAACATTCTCAAGAGTTTTAAAGGGCTGAAGCATTTGGCAAACCATAAACCTCAATTCCCTCTCTCCCCCAAATGCTTCGCCTTTCCTTAATTTCAAGAGAGGTTGCTATGACTTACATGATTACGAGTCAGTGCATTCGATGCGATCGCTGAGCCTCTAGTTGCCCAACTTAGGCAATCACTCAGAATGATCATTTCTATCAAATCAATTCTGTCTCTTGTAACGACTGTATCGGTTACTACGCTACACCTCAATGCTGGGCTATATGCCCGACGAACGAAGGTCAAACAACTACACCCCCTACATCCGTGGGAGCCAACGCATGAGTGAAGTCATTTATCTTGATAACAACGCCACTACAAAAGTCGATCCAGCCGTACTAGAAGCAATGTTGCCTTACCTGACAGAGCAGTATGGTAATCCTTCTTCGATGCACAGCTTTGGCGGGCGAGTTGGAAAAGTACTCAAAAATGCTCGTCTTCAAGTTGCCAGTCTACTCGGTGCAGAGGAATCCGAAGTCATCTTCACCAGTTGTGGAACGGAAGGAAACAACACCGCAATTCGAGCCGCACTTGCAGCCCAACCCGATCGCAAACATCTGATCACCACGCAAGTCGAACACGCCTGTGTTTTGAACCTCTTCAAACAACTCGAAAAACAGGGCTACACCGTCACTTACTTGTCAGTTGACAGCAAAGGACAGGTAGATCTGATGGAGCTAGAAGCGGCGATTACTGGCAATACAGCCCTAGTTTCAATGATGTACGCCAATAACGAAACAGGCACTGTGTTTCCAGTTGAGCAAGCGGGGGCGATCGCCCAAGAGTACGGCGCGACCTTTCATGTAGACGCTGTGCAAGTCGCTGGTAAACTTCCACTCAATCTGAAAGCCAGCACTATTGATCTAATGACGATCTCAGGTCATAAATTCCACGCACCTAAAGGGGTTGGCTCATTGTTTGTCAGACGGGGATTCCGCTTCCGTCCCCTACTGATTGGTGGGCACCAAGAGCGTGGCCGTCGAGCCGGAACCGAAAATGTGGCTGGCATTATTGGCTTAGGCAAAGCCGCCGAATTAGCCCAGCAACACTTAGCCGATGTTGCACAGGAGAAAAAACTCCGCGATCGCCTGGAAAAAGGTCTACTCACAATTCCTGACACGGAAGTGAATGGCGATCGCAAAAATCGTCTCCCTAATACCACCAACATTGGCTTCAAGTACATCGAAGGAGAAGCCATTCTACTATCTCTTGATCAGTATGGTATTTGTGCTTCTTCCGGTTCTGCTTGCACTTCTGGCTCACTCGAACCGTCTCACGTCTTGCGGGCAATGGGGCTGCCTTATACAACCCTGCATGGTTCCATCCGGTTTAGTCTCTCCCGCTATACAACTGATGCCGAGATAGATCGTGTTCTGGAAGTAATGCCCGGTATTGTCGAACGGTTACGTGCCCTCTCTCCCTTCAATAATGACCAGGCCGAATGGTTACAAGACCGCGAAGAAGCCGTCGTTGGAGCCAGATAACAGGGATAGGCCACTCAATCCCTTCATCCTCACACCCTCGCCTTTACTGTCTTCCTGTTACGCCTATCTTGCCCTCCTCTTATCTTCAAAAAACACTATGTGGGACTACACTGAGAAAGTACTAGACTTGTTCTATAACCCCAAAAACCAAGGGGCGATCGACGATCCTAACGAAGCTGGAGTTGCAGTCGTATTTGGAGAAGTTGGTAGCATCGCTTGTGGAGATGCTCTTAGACTCCATTTAAAGATAGAAGTTGATACAGACAAAATTCTAGATTCGCGCTTTCAAACGTTTGGTTGCACAAGTGCGATCGCCTCTTCTTCGGCTCTTACCGAAATCATCAAAGGACTCACTTTAGATGAGGCACTGAATATCAGCAATCGTGATATTGCCGACTATTTAGGTGGTTTGCCTGAAGAAAAAATGCACTGCTCTGTAATGGGTCAGGAAGCTTTAGAGGCAGCAATCTACAAGTACCGTGGAATTGAAATCGAACACCACGAAGAGGATGATGGCAGACTCGTTTGCAGTTGCTTTGGCATCAGCGAAAATCGAATTCGACGTGTCGTCATTGAGAACAATCTCACCTCTGTCGATCAAGTCACTAGCTATGTCAAGGCCGGAGGCGGGTGTAGCTCCTGCGCTGCCGCAATTGAAGATCTGATTGCAACCGTCAAACAAGAAGAAGAATTAACGACTGCTAGAGTTACAGCCGAGATTGCCAGCGCGCAAGCTCAAAACCGACCTTTAACAATGGTTCAAAAAGTGAACCTGATTCAAGCCGTTCTGCAAGAAGTTCGCCCAGTTTTACTAGCCGATGGAGGCGATGTGGAACTTTATGACGTTGAAGGTGATGTGGTCAAAGTCATTCTTAAAGGGGCTTGTGGTTCTTGTGAAAGCAGCACTGCAACGCTCAAAAACGCAATTGAAGTTCGGTTACGAGAACGTGTTTTACCTACCCTAGTGGTTGAACCAGCTTAATGAAACTCCAAATATTACAACTTTCTCCGGTTGGGCGATCGCCCCCTTCCGCGATCGGTTCCGACACCCTGGCCCCAGTCATCAACATTGTTCTGTTACTGGCTGGTTGATTGTTAACCATGACCCCTGATAACTCCCAAGGAGATAATTCCATGACTGATGAGAGCATTAGACAGATAGCATTCTACGGCAAAGGCGGGATTGGCAAATCCACCACTTCCCAAAACACGATCGCCGGTATGGCAGAACTCGGTCAGCGCGTCATGATCGTTGGTTGTGACCCTAAAGCTGACTCAACTCGCTTGATGCTTCACAGCAAAGCCCAAACTACAATTCTGCACCTGGCCGCCGAGCGTGGCGCAGTTGAAGATCTAGAACTCGAAGAAGTACTGTTAACAGGTTATCGTGACGTTCGTTGTGTTGAATCTGGTGGTCCCGAACCTGGCGTTGGTTGCGCTGGCCGAGGCATTATCACAGCCATCAACTTCCTGGAAGAAAATGGCGCTTACGAAGACCTCGACTTCGTTTCTTACGACGTATTAGGTGACGTTGTTTGCGGTGGTTTTGCAATGCCCATTCGGGAAGGCAAAGCACAGGAAATCTACATCGTTACTTCGGGTGAAATGATGGCAATGTATGCCGCCAACAACATCGCTCGTGGTGTTCTGAAGTATGCCCACTCTGGTGGTGTACGTCTGGGTGGTTTGATCTGTAACAGCCGTAAGGTCGATCGTGAACTGGAACTGATCGAAACACTGGCGAAGCGCTTAAATACCCAAATGCTGCACTTTGTGCCTCGCGACAACATCGTTCAACATGCTGAGTTACGTCGCATGACCGTGATTGAATACGCACCCGACAGCCAACAAGCTGAAGAATATCGCACCCTGGCGAAAAAGATCATTGACAACAAGAATCTAGCCATCCCAACTCCAATCTCAATGGATGAGCTAGAAGATCTGTTAGTCGAATTCGGCATCCTGGGTGGCGAAGACGAGTACCAGAAAGCAATTCAAGAAGGTACAAAAGCTCCCGCAGGAATTGCCTAACTCTGAGCTGAGAGAGTGAAGACGCAATGGGCTAACTCACTCTCTCAATTCCACTCCTCACACGCTCACACTCTCTCCCTGTTCCACACCATTCTTTACCCAGAGAGGCAGACTATGACCCCTCCCGAATTAGCGGCTCTTGAAGAGAACCCCGTCGTTGCTAAGAAAGAACTGATTAAAGAAGTATTAGAAGCCTACCCCGACAAAGCCAAGAAAAAGCGGGAGAAGCATCTAAACGTTTACGAAGAAGGCAAATCTGATTGCGGTGTTAAGTCCAACATCAAGTCTGTGCCTGGTTCGATGACCACTCGTGGCTGCGCTTATGCAGGCTCAAAAGGGGTGGTTTGGGGACCCATTAAGGACATGATCCACATCAGTCATGGTCCGGTTGGATGCGGTTATTATTCCTGGTCTGGTCGGCGTAACTACTACATCGGCACCACTGGCATCGATACCTTTGGCACAATGCAATTCACCTCCGACTTCCAGGAACGAGACATTGTGTTTGGTGGTGACAAAAAACTGGCAAAACTCATCACCGAATTGGAAGAACTCTTCCCTCTCAATCGTGGCGTATCCATCCAGTCTGAGTGCCCCATTGGTCTGATTGGAGATGATATTGAAGCGGTCGCCAAGAAGTCTGCCAAGGAAATTGGCAAAACTGTCGTTCCCGTTCGTTGCGAAGGCTTCCGGGGTGTTTCTCAATCCTTAGGGCACCATATTGCAAACGACGCTGTACGCGACTGGGTTTTCCCGCAATACGACAAAGAGAAGAAAGCTGGAAATATCCCCGATAGCACCCCGTATGATGTTGCCATTATCGGTGACTACAACATCGGTGGTGATGCCTGGTCAAGCCGCATTCTTTTAGAAGAAATTGGCTTGCGGGTAGTGGCTCAATGGTCAGGTGATGGAACTCTCCACGAGATGATCAACACACCTTCCGTGAAGTTGAATCTGGTTCACTGCTACCGCTCAATGAACTACATCTCCCGCCACATGGAAGAAACCTACGGAATTCCCTGGCTGGAATACAACTTCTTTGGGCCGACGAAGATCGCTGAATCGCTCCGCGAAATCGCTTCTAAGTTTGATGAAACAATCCAAGCAAAAGCAGAGGAAGTGATTGCCAAGTACGAAGCTCAAACTAAAGAGGTGATCGAAAAATATCGTCCTCGCTTGGAAGGTAAAACCGTTGCGCTAATGGTGGGTGGTTTGCGGCCTCGCCACGTCGTTCCAGCCTTCTATGATTTAGGGATGCGACTCATCGGCACAGGTTATGAATTTGGCCATAACGACGACTACAAGCGCACTACCCATTATGTCGAAGATGGCACGCTGATCTATGACGATGTTTCTGCCTTTGAGTTTGAGGAGTTCATCAAGGAATTGAAGCCTGACTTAGTCGCATCGGGCATTAAAGAGAAGTACGTTTTCCAAAAAATGGCACTTCCATTCCGCCAAATGCACTCTTGGGATTATTCGGGTCCCTATCATGGTTATGACGGGTTCGCTATCTTTGCCCGTGACATGGATCTTGCACTTAACAGCCCCACCTGGAGCCTGATTGGTGCGCCCTGGAAAAAAGCTGAGGAAGCAACTGCTTGACGCAGGTGATGGGGGTGCAGGGTTGATGGAGTGATATAAAAAATCTTCCCCAAATCCCCCGGCTCCCTCACTCCCACTCCCAATTCCCGCCTAAATTTTGGAGAACACCTATCATGGCTCAGAACAACATCGATCGCATTAAAGATCACGCTGAATTATTTCACCAAGACGAATATCAGGAGTTATTTGAAGCAAAGAAACAATTTGAAGGAGGACACGATCCAGACGTTGTTGCACAAACTGCGGAATGGACTAAGACCTGGGAATACCGCGAGAAGAACTTTGCCCGCGAAGCGTTAACCGTTAACCCGGCAAAAGCCTGCCAACCTTTAGGTGCAATTTTGGCTGCTGTAGGCTTTGAAGGCACACTCCCCTTTGTGCATGGCTCTCAAGGCTGCGTCGCTTACTTCCGATCGCACTTCACCCGCCACTTCAAAGAGCCATTCTCAGCCGTTTCTTCATCAATGACGGAAGACGCAGCGGTCTTTGGTGGACAAAACAACCTAATTGATGGTTTAGCAAACAGCTACAACTTGTATAAACCCAAAATGATTGCTGTCTGCACCACTTGCATGGCAGAAGTGATTGGGGATGACTTACAAGCCTTCATTAACAACGCCAAAACTGCTGGCTCAGTCCCCCAAGAGTTTCCAGTGCCCTATGCCCATACGCCCAGTTTTGTCGGCTCCCACATCACGGGCTACGACAACATGATGAAGGGCATTTTGACGAACTTGACGAAGGACAAAAAAACCGAAACCACCAACGGTAAGATCAACTTCATCCCTGGCTTTGAAACCTACATCGGCAACCTGCGAGAAATTAAGCGAATTGCATCTTTGGTTGGAGTTGATTACACGCTGTTGGCTGACAACTCAGAATATCTGGATTCACCCAACACAGGCGAATACAATATGTATCCGGGTGGAACGCCACTGGCAGATGCGGCAGATGCAATCAACGCTGAAGCCACGATCGCCTTCCAGGCCTACTCCACCATCAAAACACGGGAACTCGCTGAAAGCTGGGGACAAAAGACATTCGTGGCTCGTCCCGTCGGTATTCGCGGTACAGACGAGTTTCTAATGAAGCTGTCTGCCCTGACTGGCAAGCCAATTCCAAAAGAATTGGAAGATGAGCGGGGTCGTGCAGTGGATGCCCTGACTGACTCTCAAGCATGGCTACATGGCAAACGGGTCGCTCTGTACGGAGATCCAGACCTGGTGATTGGGCTAGTACAGTTTCTCTTAGAAATTGGGGCTGAACCCGTTCACATCGTCGTTACTAACAGCAATGATGTATTTGAAACTGAGTTGCGCGCACTGTTAGATACCAGTCCGTTTGGTGCGGGTGCAACCATCTGGGGTGGAAAAGACCTGTGGCACCTGCGATCGCTCCTGTTTACGGAACCCGTTGACTTACTCATTGGTAATTCCTACGGTAAATATCTCTGGCGTGACACCCATACACCGCTTGTGCGGATTGGCTATCCCATCTTCGATCGCCACCATCTGCACCGCTACAGCACTTACGGCTACCAGGGCACCATTAACTTGCTGAACTGGATTGTCAACACGCTGCTGGATGAACTGGATCGGAATACAATCGTTCCGGCTAAAACAGATATCTCTTACGATTTGATTCGGTAAATCGTCTCTTCTCCTGTGCGGGCAAAGCATTCGACCTATCAACATCTTGCTTGCCCAACTCGATTACTCGAATGCTTTGCCCCTTCTATTTCTTCTACTACTATGGCTACTTCTAGTCCTGCTTCACCCTTATCTCAATCGAATGTCCTGACTCCGATTCGCCATTGGATTGATCGAATTGAAATTCGTTCCGCTTGGTTTGCCCATTTAGTCTGTAAATTGATTCCCTGCACCTGTCCCTTTGAACATAAATTCACTTTGTTTGGTTACTCTTTTCACACCCCTCCACTCTGCGAGCTAAATCCTTTCTATAACGAGTTTGTTTTTCTTCGCTTTCGTGCCCTTAGCTATCTCTCTGATGTCTGTGGCGAAGATGTCACAAAATACATCTGCTAGTGTCTTTGACTGACAAGGACAAGCAAAATAACAGTCCCTCTCTTCCACATCCTCCTACTCTCTTCTCTCCTATGAAACTCACTCAAGGCAAAATTAACGAACTTCTGAGCGAGTCAGCTTGTGAACACAATCACAAAAAAGAAGGCAAAGGTAAAAACAAATCTTGTACTCAAGTCGCTCAACCTGGAGCCGCTCAGGGAGGTTGTGCTTTTGATGGAGCGATGATTGCTCTGGTGCCCATCACTGACGCAGCTCATTTAGTTCATGGGCCGATCGCCTGTGCTGGAAACTCCTGGGGTAGCCGGGGTAGTCAGTCTTCTGGGCCGATGCTTTATAAAATGGGCTTCACAACCGACTTAACCGAAAATGATGTCATCTTTGGTGGTGAAAAAAAGCTCTACAAAGCAATTTTAGAAGTTAAGGAACGCTACAATCCCGCTGCAGTGTTTGTCTACTCAACCTGCGTTACAGCCTTGATTGGCGATGATTTAGATGCCGTGTGTCAGAAGGCCGCAGAGAAAACGGGGATACCTGTTGTTCCAGTGAACTCACCCGGTTTCATCGGCAGCAAGAATCTCGGAAATCGGGTTGGTGGCGAGAGTTTACTGGAATATGTGGTTGGTACACAAGAGCCAGAATATACAACACCCTATGACATCAATTTGATTGGTGAGTACAACATTGCGGGGGAACTCTGGAATGTCTTGCCACTCTTCAAAAAATTGGGCATTCGGGTTCTGGCACAAATTACCGGAGATGGACGTTACGAGGATATCGCCAGTTCCCACAGAGCCAAGCTCAATGTGATGATTTGCTCCAAGGCATTGATCAACATGGCCCGCAAAATGGAAGAGCGCTATGGCATTCCTTATATCGAAGAATCATTCTATGGCATCGCTGATATGAATCGTTGCCTGCGTAATATTGCTGCCAGACTTGGAGATGCCGATCTACAAAGGCGAGTAGAACATTTAATTGCCGAAGAAACGGAAAAGTTAAATATCGCTTTGGCACCCTACCGGGCACGATTAAAAGGAAAGCGAGTTGTGCTTTACACAGGCGGTGTTAAGAGTTGGTCGATTATCTCTGCGGCGAAAGATTTAGGGATGGAAGTGTGTGCCACTAGCACAAAAAAAAGTACAGAAGAAGATAAAGCTCGGATCAAAGAATTACTCGGTCAAGACGGCATCATGCTTGAAAAAGGGAATGCTCAAGAACTGCTCCGTGTCATTGCTCAAACCAAAGCCGACATGCTGATTGCAGGAGGGCGCAACCAATACACAGCACTGAAAGCAAAGATTCCTTTTCTCGACATTAACCAGGAGCGACACCATCCCTACGCAGGCTACATCGGCATGGTAGAAATGGCGCGCGAGTTAGAAGAAGCTCTCTACAGCCCTGTTTGGGCGCAAGTCCGTAAACCAGCCCCCTGGGATGAAACGGCAATTGACAGTGAATAACTGAATTGAAAGACCCTGAGTTACAAGCAATTCAAACGAGTCATCCTCTACTGAGTCACTCCAATGGCGATTATCACAACTCCCAAAAAATCGGTTGCTGTCAATCCGTTAAAACAGAGCCAACCACTCGGCGCAGCATTAGCCTTTTTAGGCTTAAAGGGCATTATGCCTTTGTTTCACGGTTCTCAAGGTTGCACAGCCTTTGCCAAAGTGATGTTGGTACGTCACTTTCGCGAAGCAATCCCTTTATCAACAACCGCGATGACCGAGGTCAGCACCATCTTAGGAGGAGAAGAAAACGTTGAGCAGGCGATTTTGACGCTGGTAGAAAAGTCAAAACCAGAAATCATCGGACTTTGCACAACAGGTTTGACCGAGACGCGCGGCGACGACATGAATGGAATTCTGCAAAGCATTCATAAACGGCATCCTGAACTCTATGATCTACCCATTGTCTTCGTCTCGACACCCGATTTCAAAGGTGCGTTACAGGATGGTTTTGCAGCGACGGTTGAGAGCATTCTTAAAGAGTTACCCCGACCCGGAGAAACGCGCCCCGACCAGATCACGCTACTCGTGAGTTCCGCTTTTGCGCCAGGTGATGTGCAAGAAATCAAGGAAATGGTCGCCGCATTTGGACTCACCGCGATCGCGGTTCCCGACCTGTCACTCTCACTCGATGGTCATTTAGACGAGTCTTACAACACAGTCACCAGTGGTGGCACAACCTTAGCGCAACTTCGAGAAATTGGTAGTTCTGTTTACACTGTCGCCTTGGGCGAGAGCATGCGCCCTGCTGCAGAAGCGTTACAGGCACAGTTTGAGATCCCCTATGAGGTGTTTCCCAGTTTAAGCAACCTGGATGCGATCGATGACTTTTTAGAAGGTCTATCGGATCTGAGTGGCTTACCCGTCCCCGACAAGTACCGTCGCCAGCGGACTCAGTTGCAAGATGCCATGTTGGATACGCACTTCTTCTTTGGCCGCAAACAGGTCTCTTTAGCCCTCGAACCTGACTTACTCTGGTCTACCGTTCAGTTCTTACAAAGCATGGGAGCTGAAATTCAAGCAGCCGTGACGACGACAAAATCTCCATTACTGGAACGGTTACCTGTTGCAAATGTCACGATTGGAGACCTAGAAGATTTGGAATACCTGGCAAGCGGATCGGATTTGCTGATTGGCAACTCGAATGTTGCCGCGATCGCCCGTCGGCTCCAGACCCCACTCTATCGGTTAGGCTTCCCTATCTTTGATCGGCTCGGTAACGGTCAACGTTGCACCGTCGGCTATCGCGGCATGATGCAACTGTTGTTTGACCTTGGCAACTTGTTTTTAGAACAGGAAGAAACCGCTGCAAAGCACTAAATCAGAATTAGCAACCGCGATCGCCCCTTGATCAAAAACAGGCTTCTAAGAACGGAGGAAAATCAAATGAAAATCGCTTTCACGACTAGCGACAACATTCACATCAACTCTCACTTTGGTTCAGCGAGAAAGATTGATGTCTATGAGGTGAATCAAACTGAATATAGTTTCGTTGAAACGTTAAAGTTTGATGGAAATCTCAATGAAGACGGAAACGAAGATAAGCTATTACCTAAAATTGAGGCACTCCACGACTGCACCATCGTCTATGTTTCCACCATTGGAGGTAGCGCTGCCGCCCGCCTGATCAAGCAAAAAATTACACCGATTAAAGCACAGTCAGAAGAACAAGAAATCACGGATGTTTTAACCAATCTCGTTAAAACCTTGAATGGCAGCCCTCCCCCCTGGCTCAGAAAAGCCCTGGTGCAACGAACTGCTGTGCTAGACGATCTCGATTAACGTAACAAACCCTAAGGAAAAAAGCTGTATGACCGCCACCAATCTGCCTGCTACCACTGAAACAAGCATCACACCTTTCTTAAAGGCGATCGCCCAACAAATTCGGGCTAATGACCCCTATGGCACCTATCGCAACTGGTCAGATGAATTGTTGTTAAAACCTTACATTGTCACCAAAGCCCAGAAGCGTGAGATCTCCGTTGACGGTGATGTAGACCCAATCACAAAAGGGCGTGTCTTGGCATTCTACCGGGCGATCGCGCACCAAATCGAAGAAAAAACCGGACTCCTTTGCCAGGTTGTGATTGACCTGAGCCATGAAGGGTTTGGTTGGGCACTCGTATTTTCAGGTCGGTTGCTGGTTGTTTCAAAGACCCTGCGTGATGCTCAACGATTTGGCTTTGACTCCCTCGAAAAGTTAGAAGCCGAGGGCAGCAAGATTGTTGAATCGGGTGTTAACCTGGCCAACCGTTTCCCTGAAGTAGGCCGACTGTAGGAGGTGACATGACTCAAACAACTGACACTCTCACGGCTGAAGAACTGAAGACCCAAATCAAACGACTAAACAGCAAAGCCGGTCAAATGAAAATGGACTTGCATGACTTAGCAGAGGGCTTGCCGACCGACTACGAACGCTTAATTGACGCAGCGAACGAAACCTATCAGATCTTCTGGCAAATTGATCAACTTAAACGTCAACTCAAGCAATTGGAGCAAAAACCATGACTCGCACTTTCGCTCAATTCAAACAACTGGTCAATGCAGAAGACTATCTCAACTTCTTCTCAATCCCTTACGATCCACAATTCGTCAACGTCAATCGTTTGCATATCCTACAGAAGTTTGCAACCTTCATTAAAACCGTTGATTCTGAATCTCCTGACTTAAGCGAAACAGAAAAACTCGATCGCTATCAAGCAGCGTTAAAACAAGCCTACGACACCTTTACCATTTCTTCCCCACTCGACCAAAAGTTGTTCAAGGTGTTCAACGACAAACCACAAAACGTAGTTTTGCTATCTGAAATTGGCTCTGACTAAGGTTTTAGCTTTCAAGTAAGCGATCGCGATGGATACGCCCCAATCCAGTCATTCGAAATCAATCAGCTCAAGTCACCTCTCATCACCAAACGGAGAACTCAACGTGCAACCTCTTACCCCTACTGAACTAGAGCGTTATCGTCGCCAAATTATGCTGCCAGGTTTTGGTGAAGAATCACAACAGCAACTGAAAGACGCGACCGTTCTTGTTACAGGAGTGGGTGGCTTGGGGGCAACCGCAGCTCTCTATCTAGCGGTCGCAGGAGTTGGTCGGCTGATTCTATTGCGGGGAGGTGAACTACGACTCGATGACATGAATCGCCAGATTTTGATGACTCACGATTGGGTCGGCAAACCACGGGTATTCAAGGCAAGAGCGACGTTGGAGGCGATCAATCCAGATGTGAAGATTGACGCAATTTGTGAATATGTCACGGCTGAAAATGTGGATTCCCTAGTTCAGTCGGCGGATGTTGTTCTCGATTGCGCCCATAACTTTACTGAACGCGATTTGCTGAATGCGGCCTGTGTCCGGTGGGGCAAACCAATGGTAGAAGCGGCGATGAACGACATGGAAGCCTACCTGACAACCATCGTTCCCGGACTCACTCCTTGCTTGTCCTGCATCTTTCCTGAAAAGCCCAATTGGGATAAGCGTGGTTTTGGCGTTTTGGGTGCTGTTTCAGGCACACTCGCCTGCCTCACTGCGTTAGAAGCAATCAAACTCATTACAGGCTTGGGTACACCGTTGCTATCGCAATTATTGACGATGAACTTAAGCCACGCGGAGTTTGCCAAACATCATCCCTACCACGACCCTGAGTGCCCTGTCTGCGGTGAAAAAACGCGCCGCATGGCTGGAACGAAACAAGATTGTCCCGCTTGAGTCACTGCCCCTATCCCTAACCATCTGCTTATATTCAACTCTGGAGGAATTTCAATGACCGTTACTTTGACCGAAAAAGCCGAATTTCGCCTGCGTGCTTTCTTACAGGGCAGTGCTGACGCATCTCCCGATAAAGGCATTCGTGTTGGTGTCAATGATGGCGGCTGCAATGGCTACCAGTACACGATTGATATCGTCAATACGCCTCGTCCTGATGACATTGTTGACCAGCAGGGCCGAGTACGAATCTACATCGATCCACAAAGCGCCCCCCTTTTACAAGGGGTTGTGATTGACTTTATGGAAGGGCTGATGGAAAGCGGTTTTAAGTTCTCTAACCCAAATGCGACTGATACCTGTGGCTGCGGCAAATCGTTCCAGGCAGGCGACTGCACCCCTGCCGCAGTGCCGTGCAGCTAGTGATTCGACAAGCCAAATTCAATTTTAGAGGAGACAACTATGGCAACCTATCAAGTCCACTTAATTAACAAGAAGCGATCGCTGGATATTACGTTTCCAGTCGAAGACAGCACAACGATTCTAGAAGCCGCAGAAGAACAAGGGTTGGAACTACCATTCTCCTGTCACTCTGGCTCCTGTTCTAGTTGTGTCGGCAAGGTCGTTGAAGGTGAACTCGATCAATCTGAACAAGTCTTTTTAGACGAAGAACAGGTTGCGAAAGGATTTGTCTTGTTATGTGTTGCCTATCCCCGCTCTGATTGCACGATTCGCACCCATCAGGAAGCCTATTTAGTTTAGAGGAGTGAACTCAATGTTATCCACTGGTCTTTCAGTTCGAGGTACATCACTTAAGTTGCTGCGATCGCACGAACGCGGTGTAATCAGCCGAATCAGTTCTGCGTGTGATACAACCACCCAAAAACTACGAACATTAGGGTTAACACCCGGACGCCCGATTACACTTGAACAGCGATTTCCTCGATTTATCGTTCGAGTTGGCAGCAATCGTCACATCCTGGACGAAACAGCGGTCAACGCAATTTTTGTCCGAATTGTCGATCATTAATTGTCTCAGGAATTGATTGGAGAGACATCCTAATGGCTAAACAACTGATTTCAAATGAAGTCGCCCTCAGAATTGCCCTTGCTTCCAGACTCTTTCCTGAATATTCGATCGCGGATTTTATTGAAGCGCTCCAAACTTATTTAGGAGATAACCTCGACGAGACGAGTTTAAGTCGCATCACCGTGACGAATCTCAAAACGGCGCTGGGTCAAACCTATGAACTCGATGCCGATGAAGATGGAGAAGACGCTGATACAACAGATATTGCGATTCTCAAAAAGGCAACTCGAATTCTTTGGGGCGAGATAGACGCGTTTGAGCAGCTATCCTCGATTGATACTTACCAAGAAGGGGATATGCCACACTCAATTCGGGTCGCCGTTGCATCGAACCGAGGCGAAATGCTGGATGGGCACTTTGGTTCTTGTTTACGTTATTTAATCTATCAACTTTCGACTGAGGAGATCCGGTTAATTGATATTCGATCGGCGATCGAAGCTGATTTATCAGACGATAAAAATGCCTTTCGAGTTGATCTGTTGCGCGACTGTTCAGTCGTTTATATTGCTGCCATTGGTGGCCCCGCAGCCGCTAAGGTCGTGCAAGCAGGTATTTATCCGATTAAAAAGGAACAGGGCGGTGCAGCAAGAGATTTACTGCGAGAGTTGCAACAGGCGATCGCGACCTCTCCGCCCCCCTGGCTCGCCAAAATTTTAGGGGTTGCAGCAGGCGATCGCGTCAAAAACTACAAAGCTCTTGCCTAACCCCAGCACAGTTTTACACCGTTCTACGACGTCTTAACCCAACGCTTCGTTAAGGCTATATTCGGTGTGTCTAAGCTTCCTCAACCCGTCGGTGCCCTTTCACTTAACTGCCATTCAGGCAATGCTTGAGAGCTTTAACCAAGGAGGAAATATGAAAGCTCAAGATATCATGACTCAGGAAGTTGCTACAATTCGCGGTTCTGCAACCGTTGCGGATGCGGTAAAACTGATGAAACTGAAGAAACTGCGATCGCTCGTTGTCGATCGCCGTTACGAAGAAGATGCTTACGGTTTAATGACCGAAGAAGACATCACGAATAAAGTGGTTGCTTATGGAAAAGATCCAAAGGAACTAAAGGTTTACGAAGTCATGACAAAGCCCTGCGTTGTCGTAAACCCCGATCTAGCAGTCGAATACGTTGCACGCTTGTTTGCTTTAACTGGAATCGATCGCGCCCCCGTCATTCGGGGTGATCTACTTGGCATTATTTCAGTAACCGACATCTTGTTTAAGAGCGATTTCTTGAGCAATCCGCGATTGGCAATTTTAGAGCGGGCTTTAGCAGAAGCAAATGCGGCGGCTCGCGCGATCGCCCAAGAGCAAGGCGAAGAATCAGAAGCCTATCTCAAAGCCTGGGAAAAAGTTGAAGAATTGCAAGCAGAAGCATCTCACCTGCGCTCTGGCATCACGCCAAAAGTACCAGAAGCCCAAGTCACACTATCCACTGTGCCAGAAGCGGTAAGCGTATAACCGCATTAGTTCTCCCTGGTGTTGATATTCCATCACTCCGCCAGGGAGGAGTTCCTATCCTTTTACAGAGAGAACACAACATCATGACAACGCTAACGGGGCTGACCTTTGGTGGCAAAACCTGGATTCCTAAATTCCTACAAGCAATTGATATTACTCGCTGTATTGGTTGTGGTCGATGCCTAAAAACCTGCGGACGCAATGTGATGGCATTACGCGCACTCAATGAAGAGGGTGAGTTTGTCGATGACGAAGAAGAAGATGAGATTGAACGAAAGGTGATGACGATCGCCAATGTAGACAATTGTATTGGGTGTGAAGCCTGTGCAAAAGTTTGGTTCATGGCAACTTTTGGTGATCTAATGGCAGGATCAAGATGTCTACCACTAGGAGATTGATCAACATTTGGAATTCCTTCAGTATCTTTTACCTGGTCAAAACCAGCTTCACCTCGAAAATTGGA
>DVDV01000150.1 GCA_015296075.1 Leptolyngbyaceae cyanobacterium M33_DOE_097
AACTGTGTTTTTCATTCCCACTTTGGAGCAAGGATTCGCCCAATTGATTGAGCGAATGCACCAGTTTTACTGCCCTATCATTCACAAACTGCTCCTGCGGCGTATCCTATTTAACTCTGCTTAAATGATGGAAGAGGGATAGAAAAGTCAGTGAGACGTTTTAAGAGCCTCAAATCCAGACACGATATCGAGTAATTCTCCTGTAATCGCATTTTGGCGTTGCTGACGATATTCAGCATTGAGATCTGTCAGACGTTCTTCAATGTTTTTTTCAGCTGCTTGCATCGCTGCAAGTCGGGCGACGTTTTCACTGGCTAACGATTCAACAGTGGCTCGATACAGTGAAATAAATAAATACTGACGAATCAACCGGGAAAATAATGGCTCCCAATTCATGCTCAAGCTGGGTTGTGCAGCCGAGTTCCAGGGACGTTGTTCGAGTTGGTGAAGCCAGGAGCGATCGAGCGGTAAAAGTTGCAGACTGACTGGTTGATAGGCAGTTGTGGACAGATGTTGGTTGTAAAATAAGAGAATATGTTCCACGGATGGATGGGGAATTTCCATCATTTCACTGGATGTTGATGTGATCAGGGCGGAGTGCTGGCGAAAGCACCACTGCTCAATGGTCAACAACAGGTTTTGGATTAACTGAAGACTGCCTGCGGGGGAACTGGGTAGAGAAAAGGTTGTTTGGATTGGCTGGTATGCTGTTTCCAGGTGAGGGATCAGCCGTGTTCCAACGGTGGCTACCAGACGGCGATCGCGCGAAATTTGACGGTGCTGAAGCTGCTCCAGCGCATCGGTAACGAGTTGCTCGTTAAACGACCCGCACAAGCCATGATCGGAGCCAAATAAGATGATTCCAACTAATCCATGATGTTTGGGCGGCGTAGTGAGGGGGAGACTTATCTGGGTTTCAGAAAAATGGCGGTGATGGAGCAGGGCTTGCAGTCCCAGCTCAAGGGTGTGGTTGTAGTCCGTGAGTGATGCTCTCGCTTGTTCATACTGACAAATGTGTACCATTGATAGGGCTTTCATCGTTCTGACGACAGCGCGTAACTCTTCAATACTGTGGATTTGGGTTTGGAGGGTTTCAAGGGTTTGCATGGGGAGGGGGTGGCATTTAGGACGGGGTGTTCGTTGAGATTTCCAGGGTGAGCATCGTCTTTGAGAGCGTGTGCATGAGGGTATCGCGATCGCCCTGGGTCAACAGACTGCCGCTGCGGATGCGATCGCACACCTCCGGCAATTGCTGAGTCATGGTCTGAGCAATACGGTGTTCTACTTCGTTCAGGTGTTCAATGGGAACAGCATCAAATAGCCCACTGGTAACGGCAAAGAGGATGGCGATCTGTTCTGGAGTCGCCAGGAGTTGGGATTGCGGTTGTTTTAGCACTTCCCGAATCCGGCGACCGCGATCGAGGGTCTGCTGAGTTTGCTCATCAAGCTGGGTGCCAAAGCGGGCAAAGACTTCGACTTCTTGAAATTGGGCATAGGAGAGGCGCAGATCGCCCGCAACCGCATGGTAAGCCGGGAGTTGGGTTTTGCCGCCCACCCGCGAAACCGACTTCCCCACGTCAATCGCTGGAAAAATACTCTTCTGAAACAGATCCGGCGAGAGATAGATCTGTCCATCGGTGATCGAAATCAAATTGGTCGGAATATAGGCGGACATGTTCTGGGCCTGGGTTTCGATAATCGGCAGTGCCGTCAGAGACCCACCTCCCAGGTCAGAACACAGGTGAGTGGCGCGTTCCAATAAGCGAGAGTGGAGGTAGAAAATATCACCGGGATAGGCTTCACGACCGGGCGGGCGACGCAGCAGCAGCGAGAGTTCGCGGTAGGTGCGGGCATGGTGGGTGAGGTCGTCGTAGACAATCAGCACATCGCGCCCTTGTTCCATGAAGTACTCTGCCATTGTGGTCGCACCATAGGGGGTGAGGTATTGCAGTCCCAGCGGATCTTGTCCAGCGGCAACGACCACAATGGTGTAGTCCATTGCGCCCTGTTCTCGCAGTGTGGCAATGACTTTGGCGATCGCCGCTGAGCGTTGCCCGATCGCACAATACACGCAAATGACATCCTGATCTTTCTGGTTGAGGATGGTGTCGATGGCGATCGCCGTTTTCCCGGTTTGGCGATCGCCGATAATCAATTCGCGCTGTCCCCGACCAATGGGAATCAGAGCATCCACGACCTTGAGTCCCGTTTGCAGTGGTACCGTGACGGGAGCGCGATCTAGAATGGCGGGGGCTTCCCGCTCCACCGGACGGCGCTCTGCCATATCGAGGACACCTCGACCATCTAGCGGTTGCCCCATGACGGTGACAACGCGCCCCAGCAGGGCTTCTCCTACGGGGACATCCATGACTCGTCCAGTGCGGTAAACTTCATCGCCCGCTTGCAGGTATTGACTGTCTCCCAGCAAAATCACCCCAACCTCCTCTGGGTCAAGGTTAAAGGCAATGCCTAACAGGGGTGAGCCACCAGAACCAATGCCTGCTCTCGGAAAGCACACCAGTTCATCCGCTTGCACTCCAGGTAAACCCGTAACACGAGCAATTCCTGGTCTGACCGATTGAACCACACCTGTCTCACGGATGGTCAGACTTGCCAGGTGGTGGCTGAGAACTTGAGCAATCAGGTCACAGGCATCAGAGCAAGCAGCCTGCACCTGCTGAGAAATGGGGTTCATGGTGCGATGTTTCTTCCTGGGTTAAGGCGTTGGATAGCCGTTGTTCTAGGGTTTGCAAGTAGGTGTCGAAACTCCACACAATTTCCTGTCCTGCGAGTTTGATTTCTATGCCGCAGAACAGGTCAGATGTGGTGACAAATTCAATCGGTTGCGCGATCTCGAACTGAGTGCGAAGAGCCTCGGTAACTTGCTGACGTAGAGCCAAGGGAAGTTCAAAACTGCTCTGGATCAGGATGGGTTGATTTGTTTGCGAGAGCGCCTGGGCGATCGCCTGATGTTGGGGTGTCTCTAGCTGGCGGAGGCGATCGCAAAAGACCTGCACCAGTTGCGCTTCTAAATCTGCATTTGCCAGATCTTTCAATGCTTGACGGGCGATCGCATAGGTTTGATGAATCACGTTTTGGCGCAGAGTTCGCAGAAATGCCGTCTGTTCCTGATGCAACTCTGTCTGCCATGCCGCGCGTTGTTCAGCGATCGCCTGTCGCACCTGTGCCAACAACCGTTGCCGTTCCTGATCTGCCGCGAGACGTGCCTCTGCCAGCCAGGTCGCTTGCTGCTGGTGTAGCTCTTGCTGCTGGTGCTGATAGGTTGCCAGGGTTTGTTGTGCCTCTGCCTGCAAGCGTTCTGCTTCCTGCCACCGCTCGGCAATCAGCGTTTGACGTTTCTGCATCACCTTAAGAATTGGTTGATAGAGAAACCACCGCAGCAGTGCCACCAGAATCAAAAAATTAAACACCTGGGCAAAGACGGTAAACCAATTAATTAACACGTTAGTTTCCTAAGAAATGATTCCAGAAGGGATTCACAAACAGCAAAATCATCGATACAACTAAGCAATAAATCGCAGTCGATTCCACCATTGCTAACCCGACAAATAAAGTGCGAGTAATGACATTGGCCTTATCCGGTTGTTGGGCGATCGCCCCCAGTGCTCGCGCCACCGCCCAACCTTCGCCAAAGGCTGGCCCAATCGAACCAATGGCAATTGTGAGACCGGCAGTCACCATAGAGACTGCACCAATCATCGCTAAATCACTCATTCCCATTCTCCTGTGTAAAAACATGATGATTTTTTTGTTGCACACTACTGGCGGAAGCGATGTACACCAGGGCCAGCACTGAAAAAACATAGGCTTGAATCACACCAAAGACGAGCCCCAACAATTGCATGACGATCGGGACAAACAGCGGCACGATCGATAGCAAAATGGCTGCTAATAAATTGCCGCTCATAATGTTGCCAAACAGTCGCATCGCTAAGGCTAATGTGCGCGAAAATTCCCCAATAATCTGAAAGGGCAGCATGATCGGTGTGGGTTCCAGGTAACTCTTGAAGTAGCGTCCTAACCCCTGCTGACGAATGCCAAAAATCGGCACCGCGACAAAGACGCAAAGCGCCAAGGCTACCGTTGTTGAAAGAGAACCTGTGGGGGCATGATAGCCAGGAATCACCGTTAGCAAATTGCAGGTGACAATGAAAAGAAACAGGGTTCCGACAAAGGATAAATAGGGTTCTGGATCGTGCTGGGTAATCTCTCGAATTTGGTTGCAAATGCCATCCACGACCATTTCTAACCCGTTTTGCCAGGGAGGGAGTTGAGGACGAACCGATAATTGCCGTGTCACCCAGCCTGATAGCCCCACCAGCAATCCCATCGTGATCCAGGTGAAGAGAAGCGTGGCATTGAGGATAAGTGGCGATCGCGCATCAATCACAATCTGGTCAGGGCTGACTTCCATCTCAATCCTCCAAAATCAGATCGCTAAAAGAGGAATGGGGTCGCCAGCGAACAATGAGCAGAGTTCGGGCTAATAAAAATCCCAAAAGCGCAATGATTAACCGTTCCCAGTGCCCCCCGACGATGAAATAAAAAGCCAGCAGTGCCACACTCAGTCGGGTTATTCCGCTGCCGACCATTAGCAAAACGGGATGTTGAGTGCGCGTCAAGTATTGCACCGTGAACCACAAACAACTGAAATAAAAGATGCCTAAAACAAAGCCGAGAGGAAATACAAATAAATCAGGTAATAGGGTATAGAACAAAAGATTCATAGGGGTGCTCCATAAACAAGAAAATTGCAATTTAGATCATGATTTTCAACCGATTTAAAATCTGTAAAACATCATGAAGTTTATTGCGTTGTCGATTTAAAGAAAAGTCTTCTGAAAAACCGTATTGTTGATTTTGCAGTTTCACAAACATAGAATATGCACCATTACTCACCAGCCCAAACGTTGACAATTCTGGACTGGGATTGGCGAACATATACGCCAAGGCTTGGGGCAGAGCCACATCAATGCTGAAGAAGGTTCGTTTCGCTTCTACCAAAACAATCCAAAGACGCTCTTGCACAATCAAACTATCAATTCGTCCTTGATAGAGTTTGTCCTCCTCATCGGCAATTTCAATTTGGATTGAGGCTTCTGAGCGCAAGCGGAAGGGAGGATCATAAAAGCCTGCCAGTTCCAGCAAGGGCGCGATAACAATGAAATTCACGGCTCCTTCGAGTAAATGCCTTAACTGTCGATGGTAGAGATAGCGTTGTTTAATCAAATCGAGACGTTGCTGTTCTGCGGTCGTCAAGGGAGGTCGATCCCCTGTCCATTCTGTGAAAAAATCTGGATCTGGACGGAACGACAATCCAAACCGAGCCTCTACTTCTGCAAGGCTGTCAATATAATCGGTAATTGCCAGAGATTGCGTCATCTTATTTCACCCGATTAGCTCTGTCTCATTCTAAGAGGCATCATCGTCTTTGCTCCTTCTGAATCCAGTACCAGGCATTCCAGCAGCCCAGCACGACACCGACAAAGAGCAACATCAGCGTCCAGGAATAAGGGCTGGGAAAGTGTTTATCAATCCAGATTCCGAGGGCAATGCCCAACAGGGTCGGAATCATCACCGACCAGCCCACCATGCCAAACAAGCCTAACCCAGCCCAAATGCTGCGATCGCCCTCCTGCCGCGCCTGAACTTTTCGCTTTGATTTTTGGCTCACTTGCCGTTCAAACCTGGTGTGATGAGAATTCAATGGCTTTGGCTCTGACGGATCAGGTGATTTCATGGGAGCCTCCCAGTTCCATAAACTCGCGCACAAAGCTAGTTTCCAGTCGTGCTAGCGTACTGCGTGCCTGTCTTTCCTGCTCATCTAGTTGGCGAAACTGTTGCTGTACGGTTTGGTGTAGGGTTTCGAGATCGACCCCTCGCACAGCACTCCTGACGGAAACCCAGACCATAGCTCCTTGCTTGACCAGAATGCCTTCATCGATCGCCAAAAAGATTTCTTCCCCCGTCTCTGACTCGAAGGACAAAATGCCAGGGACTAATGCCGCAATCCAATCCACATGCTGAGGCAAGAGACAAAAAGAACCCTCTTCTCCCTCAGCCGTTACTTTCGTAACCCGCTCGTCGATCAATACATTTATCGGTTGCATAACTTTGAGATGCATCATCGGGTGGCCTCCTCGATGTCGCCAATCATGTAGAGGGCGCTTTCGGGATAGTCTGAAAAGTCATCGTTGAGAATGCGATCGCACCCCTCTAATGCGGCCTCCAGCCTTACCAATCGACCGGGTTTGCTGGTAAATTGTTCAGTGGCAAAGAAGGGCTGGGTCAAAAATCGTTCCAGACGGCGGGCGCGGTAGACGATCTGGCGATCGCGGGCTGAGAGTTCCGCCATTCCCAGCATGGCGATCATGTCCTTGAGTTCTTCGTAAGTCGCCAGGGTTTGTCGTACTGCCAGCGCAATTTCATAATGGCGAGTTCCGGCGATCGCGGGCATTAACATTTTTGAACTTGATCGCAGAGGATCAACGGCAGGATAAAAGCCTTCGCTGGCCCGTTTGCGAGAGAGTACGATCGAAGCGGAAAGATGCCCAAAGGTATGCACCGCCGCCGGATCGGTAAAGTCATCCGCAGGCACGTACACCGCCTGCACCGAGGTAATCGCTCCCGTGGTGGTGCTGGTAATTCGTTCCTGTAATGCCGCCAATTCCGTTGCCAATGTCGGCTGATAGCCCACCCGCGACGGCAATTCCCCCATCAAGCCCGACACTTCCTGTCCCGCCTGAATAAACCGAAAAATATTGTCAATCAGCAGCAAGACATCCTGGTGCGCGTCATCCCGAAAATATTCCGCCATCGTCAATGCGGCATGACCCACCCGGAAGCGGGCACCGGGCGGTTCGTTCATCTGCCCAAACACCATCACCGTCTGGTCTAACACACCAGCCGACTGCATTTCTCGGTAGAGTTCTTCCGCTTCGCGATTGCGCTCACCAATACCGCAAAACAGGCTGATCCCCTGATGCTGACTCACCATGTTGTGAATCATTTCCGTAATCAGCACCGTTTTGCCAACCCCCGCCCCCCCAAACAGTCCGGCTTTGCCTCCCCGCTCGATCGGAGCCAAAACATCAATCACTTTGATGCCCGTTTCCAAAATTTCCGATTGCGTGGACTGCTGTATCAACGGCACCGCCGATTGATGAATCGATCGCCATGCCACCTCCGTCAGTGGTTCCCGCTTGTCGATGGGGGTGCCAAACACGTTGAACATCCGCCCCAATAGCGATCTCCCCACGGGCACTTCTAAGGAATGCCCCAGGTCAATCACGGGCGCTCCCCGCGCTAACCCGGATGTGGAGGTCAGCGCAATTCCCCGCACCATCTCTGCGTTCACATGAGCTACCACTTCCACAATCACCTTGCCATCCTCCCCTGCATTCAGCCGATTGAGATAACTGGGTAATCGCTCTGGGAAAGCGGCATCCACGACACTCCCCCGGACTGAAACGACAGTCCCCACGTTACTAGAAGCATTCAGCTTGGATGCTTTGGTTGAAGTGAGCATGAGCGTAAGTCTCCTAAACCGTCAAACTGTGGGGGATGCAAGATCTTGCTTTAGCCGGGAATGCGGCAGCGAGGATCGCGCAGGCTGGCTTTCTGTGGCTCTCGTGGAAACCAGAAAGCGGTGCGTTTACAAATGCCGACTAGCATCAGCATCACGGGCACTTCGATTAACACGCCCACAACCGTTGCCAGAGCAGCCCCCGAATTTAAGCCAAATAGCGTGACAGCGGTGGCGATCGCCACTTCAAAATGGTTGCTGGCCCCAATCATCGCTGCAGGAGCCGCATCTTCATAGGACAGCTTGAGTTTTAGCGCCGCAACATAGCCAATCCAGAAAATAAGATTGGTTTGAATAAACAACGGCACTGCAATCAGCACAATATGCAGTGGATTGTTGACAATCAACTCACCCTTAAAGGCAAACAGCAAAATCAGAGTAATCAGCAACGCTGAAATCGCCACTGGATCAAGGTATTTCAAAAACTGGGTTTCAAACCAATCCCGCCCCTTATGCTTCAAAATCCAGTAGCGGCTATAGACCCCACACAACAACGGCAACCCCACATAAATCAAGACCGACAGCACAATCGTGGCCCAGGGCACTGATAAGTTGCTAGCCGACAACAACAGCCGACCCAGAGGTGCGTACAAAAACAGCATGGTCAACGAATTCACGGCCACCATCACCAGCGTCAACCCCTGGTTGCCAAAGGAGAGATACCCCCACATCAATACCATTGCTGTGCAGGGTGCAATCCCCAACAAAATAGCTCCAGCTATGTAAGAGGTGCTCAGTGAAATCTCTTGTCCATGAATGAGTTCGGTGCCTGCAATCAGGGGTTTGAACAACCAGCCCAGAAAAAATTGGGCAATCACCAACATAGTGAAGGGCTTGATCATCCAGTTGACCACCAGGGTCAGCAGGACGGGTTTTGGAGTACGGAATGCCCGATCAATCTGGGTAAAATCAATTTTCACCATGATCGGGTACATCATGAAAAACAAGCAGATGGCGATCGGAATCGAAACTTGGTAAACACTCATGGCATCCAGTGCCACAGCGATACCCGGAAATCCCCTCCCTAGAACAATTCCCACTAAAATACACAGAAAGACCCAAAGGGTGAGATAGCGCTGAAATAGACTTAATTTCTCAGTCGGTTGATCTAGAGAATGAGGATTTGAACCACTCATGAACGGTAACTCCTTATTTTCAAACTGGCGATCGCGGCGATCTCAATTCATAACTACTGACCCCCATGCAAGTGCTGAGTGTGCAAATAGGATCTAAAAGAATGTCCCATAGACCATTCCCGAAATGGTCGCCATTACTATCACCAGCGACACAAACACCACCGTCTTCTTGGTGCCCATGATGCTGTTAATCACCAACATATTGGGTAACGACAGAGCAGGACCCGCTAACAATAGGGCTAACGCTGGCCCATGCCCCATACCACTGCCAATCAAACCTTGCAAAATTGGCACTTCTGTCAGCGTGGCAAAGTACATGAATGCTCCAGCAAATGCTGCCATGAAGTTGGATAACAACGAGTTACCCCCGACTGCCCGTGTGACCCACTCTGAGGGAATGTAACCGTTCAAGGGGTTGACAAAATTTAATTGAGAAAAACACTGGCGGCTGTTAGGGTGGCAAGATGAATGAACCCGTTCCTCCCTCGATTGAGTCAATTAGCGATTGCGACTGGGCACAAACGCCGGACAGTGTGAAG
>DVDV01000380.1 GCA_015296075.1 Leptolyngbyaceae cyanobacterium M33_DOE_097
TGAAACATTTGTACTGAAGTCAGAGCCTCTAAAGGCTTGTGCGCTCAATTTTATGAACGGCAGAATGGGTATTCCAGCCATTGATAGCTGTTCAAAATGAATATTTTTGTGAGAATTATTCTCATACTGAGAATTGCTGATAAATCTCGTATCCCTTTTGTTTTCAACGCCTCAGCAGATTAGTATTAAGTTTGTGCAATCACGTGTTTCACACGGCAATGGGATAAACGGCTATGACTGCGGCAGACGATAAAACAATAGTTAGAGAATATTTCAACGCGACCGGGTTCGACCGTTGGCGCAGAATCTATGGCGACGGTGAAGTTAATAAAGTTCAGCTTGATATTCGGGTTGGGCATCAGCAGACGGTCGATCATGTGTTGTCATGGCTGCGAGCGGACGATAACTTGCAGGGGATGACGATTTGCGACGCGGGTTGTGGCGTTGGCAGTCTGAGCATTCCTCTGGCAGAAATGGGGGCGAATGTGTTTGCCAGCGATATTTCTGAAAAGATGGTGGGAGAAGCCAAAGATCGGGCAGCAGAGATTGGGCAACTGCAAAACCTAACCTTCTCTGTCCAAGATTTAGAGACGCTGACAGGCAAGTACCATACTGTTGTCTGTCTAGACGTGCTAATTCACTATCCTCAAGATAAAGCCGCCGCTATGCTTGAGCATCTCAGCTCTTTGGCCGAGTCACGTCTGATTGTAAGCTTTGCGCCTAAAACCCTGGCTTACAGCGTGCTGAAGAAGGTTGGCGAACTTTTTCCTGGCCCTAGTAAGACAACTCGCGCTTATTTGCACCGTGAAGCTGACATCATCAAGATTCTGAATGACTTGGGCTGGACATTACAGCGCAATGCGATGACTAAGACGCGGTTTTATTTTTCGCGATTGTTGGAAGTTACCCGTTAGCGCGAGCTAAGATCCCAGTACAGAGTCATTTCATAACGACGATGGGCTGGGCTTTTATCTTTACGGGACCAATTATGTTTCTGGTGGGGTTGATCATTACGCTCAACGCCACCTATGCCATTACCTCTCCTATGACTAAACGCTACGAGGGGGGCTGGCAAGTTTTAACAATCGGCTTAACGATGGTGGCCGTTGGCGTGGGTCTCACGGCATTGGGTGCCCAGCAAGAGCAGAAGCGGCGCGAAAATCGGCAACGCCAAAAAGAACGCGATCGCCTTTACCATATCTTTCTACAGCTTTTGAAGGAAGGAAAGGGAAACGTGACGGTGATGCAGTATGCGATCGCCACGGGGTTGGATGCCTACGCCGCACGAGCCTATCTAGATGAGCAAGCAAAAGCGCTCAATGCTGGTTATAACGTGACCCAAGAAGGCACGTTTACTTACTACTTTGACCTGGATGGTACGGATGTGGAGGCATTGACTCCCTTGCCTGGTGAATGGTCATAAGTGCAGGAAGCATGATGGTGAAGCTATTTTGGACGATCGCCGCACTATTAGGCGCAACTTCGGTAGGGGCAGGGGCGTTTGCTTCTCATGCGCTCAAAAACAGCCTGTCAGAGCGGGCGATCTCGCTGTTTGAAACAGCCGCTCGTTATCAGATGTACCATGCCTTAGCGTTGCTATTCGTGGCACTGGTGTTGAGCCGCGTTGAGGGTTCGGTGTTGTTAGTCGTCGCAGGTTGGAGTTTGATTGCCGGAGTGCTGCTCTTTTCAGGGAGCCTTTACGCTTTAAGTCTGACGAGTGTGAAGGTCTTAGGGGCGATCACACCACTGGGTGGAGTAGCGTTTCTGGTAGGGTGGTTGAGTCTAGCGATCGCCGCCTGGAACGTAAAACTGTGAAACCAAAATCCTCTCCTAAAAGACCCCGCTCAGTTTCCCCAGAACGAGCCATTGTGCTGTCTGAGGTGGATGTTCCCTTGCTGCCGACCCATTTAGACTTGTGGCAACTAATGGATTGGCAGCCAGATGACGCCCAGTTAGAAGCCTTTCAAAAACTTTATGCCCTGATCTTGGCAGGTAATCAGGTCTTAAACCTGACCCGCCTGACGGAGCCAGAAGACTTTTGGGAAAAGCATTTGTGGGATTCGCTGCGGGGTTTGCAGCCATTTTTGGTGCAATCTGCTCAAAATGGGCTGAGCCAATCCCTCAGCGAGGTAAAACCAAACATGGCTCCGACGGTGATTGATATAGGAACGGGAGCTGGTTTCCCCGGTGTGCCGGGGGCGATCGCTCGGCCTGATTGGCAGGTGACGTTGCTCGACTCAACGCACAAAAAGGTGCAGTTTTTAGAGCAATTGGCAACCCAGCTGGGGCTAAAAAACATTGTGGCTTTAGCTGATCGCGTTGAAATGGTTGGGCAGTCGCCTCAGCATCGAGCGGCCTATGATGTTGCCTTGTTAAGGGCTGTCGCTCCTGCTTCGGTTTGCGCTGAGTATGGTTTGCCTCTGCTAAAAGCGGGAGGAATAGCGGTCTTATATCGAGGGCAGTGGAGTGAGGCCGATACAGCCAATTTAAAGCCAGTCGTTCAGCATCTCGGTGGTACGATTGAAGCGGTCGAAACGTTTCAAACACCGTTAACAGAGGGAGATCGCGCTTGTCTTTACCTGCGTAAAGTAGGCTCCACGCCGCCAGATTTTCCCCGCGCTGTGGGCATTCCTACCCAAAAGCCATTAGATTTTGACTCATCTAATGAACACGAGACATCCGCTTAGGCGATCGTCAGCCCAGCCACGAATGAGAGATACTGGGCTGGTTGATAGGCGTGTTAACCTGCCTTTTGCAGCCGCAAAATTTCTTGTTGGATTTTGCGCTCTAGCTCAGGGTCGCGATCGCGGCGACGGGTAATGTCATTAAACTGAGCCGGAGTGAGGGCACTGCGCTTGATAATATCGGCGGCTCGCCGAGTAAAATCGTCGCAGATTCCCTTCACCGCCGAGGGAATGTCTTGTTGCCGACAAACGTCTTCGGGCACGTTGCCGCCCATAATGCGCTTGGCCTGGGCATAGTTTTTACGCCGCATCTGCTCAATTTCAAAGGCAACCCGCGCGTACTCATTAATTTGAGCCGGAGTTTGAGCCTGGGCCACACTCACCCAAACAGAAAAGGGTGATTTTTGAGACAATGCTACATCGGCCGTGGTTAAGCCAGCTAACATTAGACTCGCAATCAGGGTGTGCCTCAAAATCTTCTGAGGGGTTGGAAAGGTTAGTAAACTAGCGAAGCGTACCATAGACAATGTGACACCAGAGGAAGTAGCACAGAAACGATTTCTATAGACACTGAGCTATTTTATTGCGAATAAGTTCCTGAAAGTTGAGGATAAAACGACTAAACTTGCAAATTTGTTTTTTGCCAAGCAAGTAAAAGCAATGCGTTAACAATGGCGGCTGCTACGGGCGAACCGCCTTTGCGACCCTCTACCCGGATCTGCGCCACTTGGGTTTGGGCCAGCGCTGCTTTTGACTCTAAGACTGAGATAAACCCGACGGGCGCACCAATCACAAGCGTAGGGGGAGAACTCGCTGCAATGCAGTCGCATAGTGCTAATAAAGCGGTTGGAGCATTCCCGATCGCGTATATCGCATCAGGATACTGCTCCCAACACCGCAGTAACCCAGTCTCAGTTCGTGTCTTACCAGGGAGGGCAACATCTGCCTGCTCAACAGCAACCACTACCGGATTTTGGAAGGTCTTGGCGACGAGACTGGCGATACCAACTTTGACCATTGAGACATCGGTCACAATCGTTCTTTTTTGCTGTAAGGCAGCGACTGCTCCGTCGAGCGCGCCAGGACTAAAGTGCAACAGGTGCTTAAACTCAAAGTCGGCGGTGCTGTGAATGATGCGGCGGGCGATCGCATACTCATCAGGAGAAAAGCAATGCGGTCCAAATTCGCGGTCAATCGCAGCAAAGCTCTGCACCAAAATTGGGTGCTCAAGCAAATGAGAGTCTCTCATTCACTAAAACCCAAATACGGCCCAGTCAGACTCTCGGTAGTAGTCTGTCATGTCATTAAATTTGCGGAGTTCAGCCCGATTGACCCAAAAGTCTTTGTTGCTTTCTTCTAACCATTGATGATTGAGCGTGACCAGGCTCTCACAACACTGACCCAACATTTCGGGGGGTGGCACTTCGCTAAAATAACCCAGCGTGATATGGGGTGTGAAGTAATACTGCTGTTCAATGCCAAGACCCATTAGCTCCCGATTTTGATAAATCGATCGCCGAAACTTGAGCATGCGATCGTAGTCGCTCTCATTGGTCGGCACCAGGCACATGGCGATCGCCCGCGTCATGATAAATAGCCCAATCGCCTGAAAATGAATGGGGTTGCCTTCATTCATCATCTGCGACTGCTCAAAAATTTTCACCATTTGCTGCCGCAGTTGCGCTTCATACTCAGGCTTCTGCTGGAGTGCATCACGATACGCACTATCCCAAATCAGGTCAGCCAGGGTGAGATGAAAACTTGGGGGGGGCACAGGCGCAAGGATGTTGCTGCCCATATCTTTAATGAGCTGCTGCTGATAACGCTCTAAACTCTGATAGAACGTTTCATTCTCTGCTTCCGCAGTTCCTGGTGGGGTCACCACTGAGTAACCCGGAAACGGAACTGCCCGCAACCCTTCACCAGGTACATACCGAAATTTAGGAGACTCCTGGATGTGTTGCATTTGAGTTCGGCAGCTTTCTGGCAGAATGAGCTGCATGGCTCGATTAAGGTAAGTCTGAAAATCGTCGTCCAAGATAAGGCCTCGTGTCGTCAGTAACGAAAGTGGCTAGATTTGAATCATACCGAAGGTGATCCTCAAGATACCTTAATTTCATCTTGACCGAACAGGACTAAACGCCACACGGCGAAAAAAGAGGAAGTGGATGTCAATTTTTGTTTACTGGGGAGATGATGAATTTGCGATTGCCCAGGCTGTTTTAGCTATTCGTCAAAAGGCGATTGACCCCAGTTGGGAAGGGTTTAACTACGAGAAAATTAATTCTGACCAGCCAGATGCCGTCACCTATGCGCTCAACCAAGCGATGACGCCTCCTTTTGGGGCGGGTAATCGTTTAGTTTGGTTGGCAGAAACGTCGGTGTGTCAGCGTTGTCCAGAAGGGGTGTTGGCAGAGCTAGAGCGAAGTTTACCTCAAATTCCTGAAACTTCCGTTTTGCTGCTGACCTGCGCTGGCAAACCTGACGGACGGTTGAAATCGACAAAATTATTGCAGCAGTACGGCGAAGTCCGAGAGTTTGCGGTGATTCCACCCTGGAAAACGGAGTTGTTGGTCAAACAGGTGCAACAAACCGCGCAAAGCCTGGGTGTAAAGCTGACTAAAACGGCGATCGAGCAATTAGCAGAAGCGGTTGGTAGCAATACGCGGCAACTCTACAGTGAGCTAGAGAAACTGCGGCTCTATGCCGGGGCCAACCAAAAACCGCTAGATGAGGCAACAGTGGCTCAACTGGTAACAACCACGAGCCAGAGCACGATTCAACTGGCAGCGGCGATTCGGCAGGGACACGCCGCGATCGCGCTGGATCTGGTCGCAGATTTGTTGCGTCAAAATGAACCCGCATTGATGATTGCCCGCAGCTTGATCACTCAATTTCGTACTTGGGCCTGGGTGAAACTGCTACTTGAGACGGGTGAGCGCGATGAACGGGCGATCGCAGAGATGGCTGAAATTGGTAACCCGAAGCGAATTTATTTTCTGAAACAAGAAGTGGGCCACCTATCTGCAACAAATTTGCTGCAAACGTTGCCGATTTTACTGGAGCTAGATGCTGGGCTTAAGAGTGGTAGCGATGAGTTGATGATCTTGCAAACTAAAGTGATCGAACTGTGCCAAGTCTGTCGGGCAAGGTGATAGGCGTCACTGGGGATAGCCGTTTTTATCACAAGATTTGTCTGAAATCGACACAGAACTAATTGAAGTAATGAATGAAACTAAGGGTAGGTTACAGCCTGCCCTGGTGCGTATGTAACGCGCGCAAAATATCACTCTCGCGATGCTTGGCAGTCGTGGCTCAGAGGGTAAGCTAAATCTAGCGATGCCCTAACGCATTTTCGCCACCTTATAGTTTTCTTAAATGATTCTTAAAAGTTTGATGGAAAACTGCAGGTGGTTCACTGGAAACAAATCTTAAAGTTATACGACTAATAATAGAGAGTAATCCGTATACATTTATGCCCCCTACTACCGCTCTACCTAGGAAAAACCTGATGGATAATAGCCTCAGCCATATTGCCCGATTTTTAAGGGATGAACTTCAGATCCCCGATGAACGGATTCCTTCAATCTTGCAACAGTGTGGTGCAACCCTCCATCGTTTACCTGTTGTTCTTTGGCAACAACGTTTGATGAGCCTTTCTCAAATTGACTACCTCTGCGAGTGGTTGGCTCAACAGACTTGTGAATCTCACTACATCAAGACCTCAGAAGTCGCGATCGCACCCATCATCTAGAGCGGCTGCTAATTTAGTGGCTCCTTACTTGAGCGCTTGCTCACGAAATGGCAGCCTTCTTGCGATTAGCTGTTGTGGATTCTAACTGATTTTTCCCTCACGTTTAGCAAGCTGATTGATTTACCCACAAAAAGATTGTCCACTTTTGTCTAAAGTTTGGGCACACTACTTTTTGGTAGCAGTTGAATATGTTCTACCATCGTCAACTAACCTGATGGGGTGATAGCAGTCAATAAAGTTGATTGAAGCGATCGAACATCGGTGGTGCAGCTTTGCAAACTGCGTGAGGTCTTTACCTTGATACGTTTACTAAAACGGGTGCCAGAGTGGTTTTGGAACGACAACCCAGGAAACTGCCACGCTTCAACGCAACAGTCAATTTTTGACGCTTGCCGATTGAGTGATTTGACTTGCTGCTTGTTGCCTGTTCGCCTGGAGTCTGAATTGTGAACCTCTCTGACGTGCGATCGCACTTTTTTTCATTCACTAAACAATTGCATCTCCAAGGGTGGGTGAGAAATGCAATTCTCAGCTTGTTAGTTGTTTGTGTTGTGATTGGGGTTTTCTGTCGCTTCGTCAACCTTGATCGCAAGCTCTACTGGCACGATGAAAACTTCACCTCAATGCGCATTTCTGGCTACCACGAAGCTCAGGTCGTGCAAGCGATTCGCGATGCGGGCATTGTGGACATGGCTTACATCAAGCAGTTTCAGGAGCCAAATCCAGAGCGAAATGTGACTGACACAATTAAGGCGTTGACTATTGATGGCCCCCAGCATCCCCCGTTGTATTACTCAATGGCCCATTATTGGGTCAGGCTGTTTGGTGGTTCTGTAACGTCGGCACGCGCCTTTCCGGCTGTGATCAGCTTGTTCGCCTTGCCTGCAATGTATTGGCTGTTGTGGGAATTGTTTCAAGCGCCGCTGGTCGGGGTGATTGGCGTCATATTTATGGCGGTTTCGCCGTTTCATGTGCTTTATGCGCAAGAGTCGCGCCAGTATAGCCTCTGGACGGTTCTGATTTTGGTGGCTGGGGCTGCTCTCGTGCGAGCGATGCGATCGCGCCAGCCAAGCCACTGGTTAATTTATGCCATCAGTCAGGCGGCCTTACTCTACACCACAGCCCTTTCACTGTTTGTCGTGTTTAGTAATGGCGTCTACGCACTCCTTCGGGAAAGAGGCCGTTTGACTCAACCGTTTCGGCAGTTTTTGGTGGCTGCCGCCCTCGGTTTTGTGGCTTTTCTACCCTGGTTTTATGTGCTAGTTACCAATCGCGGGCAAGTCAACGACACGCTAAATTTCGGGGCAGAGAAGTGGTCGATCAATGTCGGTGATATTCTCAAAAGCTTGATCCGCCTGCCGGGGCGCATCTTCTTTGACCTAAATTTGAATACTGGCGATCCGGCTATTTTCACCCTCGTGCAACGGTTGTTTACGCCTGCGGCGCTTTTACTAACTGCTTACGCATTTTTCTACCTGATTCGCAAAACTAATCGTCAGGTGTGGCTGTTTCCTGTAACTCTGACAGGCGTTTACGGTGGGTTGATGCTGCTGCAAGACTTGCTTGCTCGCGGTCAGGGGGGCGGTGGTTCAACAATGCCGCGCTATATGATTCCTTGCTTTGTCGGTATTCAAGTTGCGATCGCCTACTTGTTGGGGCAACAACTTTCCACTACGAATACCCCCGTTTCGCAGCGTCGGTTTGGGCTTGGCAGAAAGTTTTGGCAAGGTGTGTTTGCCGTTTTGCTAACAGCCAGTGTGGCTAGCTCTTTTGTGACTACTCAAGCCCAAGTCTGGTGGTCAAAAGGCTCGATTGGCTTAAAAGCGATTTACCCAACAGCCGATTACATCAACCAAACTCAAAACCCACTGCTACTCAGTGATGCAGTCAGTTGGGACTTGTTGATGATGAGCTATTTGCTTAAACCAGAGACAAAAGTGTTGGCTAAACCCATCTGCTATGTCTGTCAATTGGAGCCAGAGCCGAATTTTGAACCTGATCTCGCGCAATTGATGCAAGACTTTGGGACAGTTTTCATCTTTCCTGAGCCAACCAAGCCTTTTATGCAATGGTTAGAAACGCAGCCTTACCGGGTTGAGCGCGTGCCGATGGGCGATCGCGTTGCGCCCAATATCGTGCTGCTAAAACTTCTGCCTAAATAGCTGGGGCTTTCATTACCTTTGTTTCGATCCGTCAAACGCGGGTTTGTCTGCTTACGCCATAATGGAAGCAGAGGACATTAAGAAACGTATCTTTGACATGGCAGATCAGCTTATTCGCGCAACAGCAGCTGGCGGCGGAATCCGGGTTGTGGGTGCAATCACAACAGACTTAACCGAGGAGGCCAGACAGCGCCATCATCTCTCTTATGTGGCAACTGCCGCTTTAGGAAGAACGATGACGGCTGGTTTATTGCTGGCTTCTAGCATGAAGCAACGCGGTTCGAGAGTAAATATTCGGCTTAAGGGCGATGGGCCACTTGGTACGGTGATGGCCGATGCCGGGTTAGATGGCACGGTTCGCGGTTATGTTGAGCATCCTCAAGTCGAGTTAGACCCAACTCAGGGTGGCAAGCTGGATGTTGGTGCCGCCGTTGGCCAGACCGGATATGTCTACGTGGTGCGTGATGTGGGCTATGGTTATCCTTACTCCAGCACGGTTGAGCTAGTTTCGGGTGAAGTTGGCGAAGACATCGCGAATTATCTCGTCTCGTCAGAACAGACGCCTTCTGCGTTGATGCTTGGTGTTTTTGTCGATCCGGCGGGGGTGACGTCTGCGGGTGGCATGCTTGTTCAAATTCTGCCAAAAGCGGCGCAAGACCTTGCTTTGATTGAGTTGTTAGAGTCACGTTTGGTCAGTCTGGCAGGCTTTTCGACCCTGCTACGAGAAGGTCGAACCCTGACTGACATCTTTCAACAAATTTTGGGTGATGTTGGGTTGACGATTTTTCCCGATCATTTACCTCTCCGCTTCCATTGCAGTTGCTCGCGCGATCGCGTGCTGAGTGCCTTAAAGCTATTTAGCATTTCAGAGCTAGAAGAAATGCGTGAGGAAGATGGGGGGGCTGAGGCAACCTGCCAATTTTGCAACAATGTCTATCGTGCCGATCGCGCCGATTTACAAGACCTGATTCGCGAAATTCGCTCGGATGCAGCCTTAATGAATTGATGCCTGACGGTAGAGGTGGAGTTGAGCGATTCAGCGCTACAAGCAGAATGGCCTTTTCCACCCACCAGTGTGGGAATTTAATTCTGAGATAGAATTCTCATTTATGAGAAACTTCGTTAAACCTTCAAATTGGCTTAGAAAGTAGCAATTTAGCAGTTCGTAGGCTCAGATCGGCGGCACTTCTTCCACGCAAGATAGTGCAGAGTTTATAATTTTTGTAACTTTTCGCAAAGGTAATTGCCGTGAGTGAAATCAATTTGCAAGATATTGCAACGCAGCTAGACAGTGACAGCACGAAAGACCGAATGATTGCCCTAGCCTCTCTTCGCAACGTACCTGCGGAAAGTGCTGTGCCACTCATCAAAAAAGTGCTGAATGATGAGAGCCTCCAAATCCGCTCGATGGCTGTATTTGCTTTGGGAATCAAGCAAACCGAAGAAAGCTTTCCAATCTTGCTCAACATTCTAGAGACTGAGAAAGACTACGGAATTCGGGCAGATGCGGCGGGTGCCCTCGGCTACCTAGAAGACCCCCGTGGGTTTGAACCCTTAATTCGTGCTTTTTACGAAGACACAGATTGGCTTGTGCGCTTTAGTGCAGCGGTGGCACTCGGAAACTTAAAAGACCCACGGGCTTATGATGCGCTGATTCAAGCGTTAGAGAGCGATGAAGTGATTTTGCATCAGGCGGCGATCGCGGCTCTGGGAGAAATCAAAGCAATTGAGTCGGTCGATGCCATTCTCAAATTTGCTCAGGCAGAAGATTGGTTGGTGCGGCAACGCCTCGCTGAGGCACTTGGTAACTTGCCTAGCCCTAAGAGTGTTTCAGCACTGAAGTTCCTTGCTAAAGATAGCCATCCGCAAGTATCCGAAGCCGCAAAAATTTCACTAGAGCGCTTAGGCGAATTGGTTTAAGCCTTGATGGTTATTTCATACCAAAAATTGATAGTCGATGCTTTTACTTCTAGCTTTGATTGATTAACAGTCATCATTGTGTTCGTTCACTGTAAAACACCTCAAATTAGCTTTTTTTGGTAAAAAAAGTTAAACCAATATGAAATTCCTTCGATGAACGCCCAGCCTGATGAAAACTGATGTGAGGTTTGCTCAGGCGTGAACAGCGTGAGCATCAAGTTCTGTCAGTTCGTCTGGATGAGCGTTTTCATCGTACTTTCAGTGAATAAGGAGCATACAGCATGGGACTTTTCTTTGAAGTTTTGAGTGCTATTAATAACCCCAATCAACAGGCCAATGTTGACCAACTCAGTGGAGTTATGAGCGCCATTCAGCAGCTATCCGCTAGCAATGGCATTCAGCCAAGTGCCATGCAAGGTGCTGTTTCTGCTTTGGGTGGTGCTTTACAACCGGTTTTGAAACAGCAAGCGGCTACTGGTGGATTAGAGGGCTTGGTTTCTCAATTTGCAGGCGGTAACCCTGGGTTAGGGGCATTGTCTTCTCTGTTGACTCCCCAATTGCAGCAAACACTGATTCAAACGGTGGCTCAAAAAACAGGGATTAGCAGTGGCGTGATCCAGGCGATGCTGCCGACCTTGCTACCCATTGTGATGGGTGTGCTGGGCATGGGTAAACCAACTCCAGGGGCGACCGCAAAAAACAATATTTTGGATGCATTCTTAAACCCTGGCCAGCCGGGTGGTGCAGACTTGGGCGATGTGATTAATTTTGCAGGTCGGTTTCTAAACCCACCTCGCTAGCTGCCGCGATCGCCAAAGCAGTACTAGACAAATCTAGCTTTCTAGGGTTCTCTATCTGGCGCAATCCCTGAACTTTGCGTGCAGCCCTTGCTTCTGATTGCTCACGAGTCTTTCTAGACAAATGCTGAAGGCTCTTATCCTCTGACCCCTTCTCTTAAACGATAGGAGAGGGGGTTTTGCCTAACTCACGAAGAAAATAAGGGAAAGCTTTCTTGGGCGATCACGCGGCTCAATGGATAGCTGTCGCTAAGTGACGTAGAAGATTGAGTGTGGGAGTGTGGAGGCGTGAGGGTGGGGGATCGTGAGGGGGCGGTCTGAGTGCTCAAGCTAAAGGGAGGGTGACGTTCGACTAAGGTTTAGGCAAAGTCCTTGTACCCTGTCCTCGCCTAAAAGTGAGCATTCACTCCAATAACTGTCATAGCTTTACTGGGCAAAGCAATTTTGATTATTCATCATAGGTAGAGTTAATCACTGATTGACTGATGAAAGAGTTATGTAACTCTAACTTCTGCCAAATCTTTCTATTTTGTTCGCTGGTAGGGGTGCTCTGGGTAATCTGAATATCAATTAGCCAAGCGTTGTTTGCTGGATTAATGCCCACCCTATTTTTCTCTTTTGAAGAATTTTATTGTTTAGTTTGTGAATCGTTAAGCGGCAACGTGAAAGTCAGCGATTGAAAGGGATTGAGGGCTAGCACCGGGGTTATCTAAAAAGGGAGGTTCTTAAAGAGTCGTTTAGACAAAATTTCTAAAAAGTTTTGATTAAGTACGGAAACCAATTTTGTCTGACGTACACAAATTTCAAGAGATTCTGAATTTTTTATCAATTTTGTTTGAAGTTTCTTTTGTTTACTTAAGATGACTCTTTGTAGAATGTTAATAAATTAGTGGTTCTCGATTGGTTGAGCAGTATTGCCTTAATTTCTCTGTTTAGCCTTGGTATACAGCTCGTTGTTTCCCAGAAAAATAACTCACTTGATTTTCAGCGAAAGATTCATTCAATTTAAGGATGTGAATTAAATAATCTTGGTACCTGCAAAATCAGTTAGTTCCGGCTTCATCTACCTGTGATTTAAGTTCGATTTTATTGAATTTCTCTGGCTTTACATTCCCCCTGCTTTACAAAGGTTCTCAACAGTCATAAGTATTTTGGGTGCGTAATAACGTTAAACATTATTCTTGCTGGGAGTAATTTCGGCTGCTTGTAGCTCAAAGTGCGATCGTCGCTTCCAAAACATTTGTGTGATGAAAAAAGAGATAATCGGTTCAGGCAAGGACTTGGTTGAATTTTCTAGTCCAAGCGAAATCATTTCTCAAGTAAACAGTGGGCAACTGTTGATGGTCAGTAGCCGACGCCGGAATGGGCTGATTCTGTTTAAGCAGTTTCATGCGGAGTTTGCTGGGCCTGGTGCGGCTGTTGGTGGTTTTTTTGATGTTGATTGTCAACGGGCTTTAGCGGTCGGTGACTTGTCATTGGTCTACCCAGAAACGCAAGAAGAGCGAAAGAACGCTTACCTGATTCGACGCCAGTGGATTCGTTTGACTGCTCAACTCACTGAAAATGCAGTGCCCCTGAAGCGGGCACAGTTGATTCTTGACCAGTTTGAAAACTACTTTCCCCCAGAGGTTGTGGCTCAAATACCCGACGAAGCCTTTGCTTTATTAGTGGGGGTACTGCCGCAAACAATTCGCATTATTCGACGGGACCCGCAAGACTTAAACTCGCGGATCCGGTTTCGCATCTAGTCTGACTGGCGTAAGGTTTTACTGTTTGGCAATTTCTTCAAACGGGTCAGAGCCAAGCGGGCTAGGTATCCAGCCTGCCAAGCTTGTGCGTTGAGCCAGCAAAGGCTGGGAATGCACGATCGGCAAACGCACGACTTCCTGGTGCAAAATTTTATCGACTGTTGAATAGAGGCGGGCACGCTCTGCCTGGTCATTGACTGCTCGCGCCTGGTTGAGTAACTGAATTACTTGCGGATTGCTCCAGTTGCCAATGTCATCGGTCGCCCCAGGGCCAAAATGGGCGTAGTAAAAACTATCAGGGTCGCCATAGTCGGCTGTCCAGCCTAGCATGAAAGCCTGATACCCCGGTTTTTTGCGGCGATCGCTGAGGTAGGCTGCCCAGTCCTTTGTTTGGAGTTTGACGCGAATGCCGACAGTACTCAAATCGGCTGCAAAGGCTTCGGCGATCGGCTTTGGATTGGGGAAATAGGGACGTGAAACAGGCATGTACCAGAGTTCCAGGTCAAACCCGTTGGCATACCCTGCTTCTGTGAGCAGTCGTTTAGCGGCTTCGGGGTCGTAGGGGTAGGGTTGCAGGTCTGCCGCTTGTGACCAGGCCAGGGCTGGTGGCGTAAAGTGGGCATCATGTTTGCCTAAATCGCCCCAAAACGCTTGGACAATAGCCGGACGGTTGATTGCCATCGCGATCGCTTGCCGTACTTTGACATCTGCCAATGGCTTGTAAGAGGGATTTAAAGCCAAGTAACCCACATTAAACGAGGGGCGCACCAACATTTTGAGGTTGGCATCACTTTCAACCTCTTTCTTTTGATCGGGAGAAAGGTCTACGGTGAAATCGATCCGCGAAGCCCGCAATTGAGCGAGTCGGGCGGCTGGATCGGTAATAAAGCGAATAATCGCCTGATTGCTTTTGGGTAGGTCTTTGACCCAGTAGTTTGGATTTTTGTCCAATACGATGCGATCGCCTGTTACCCATTCTTTAAATAGAAAGGGGCCAGTGCCAACCGCTTGCGCTCCGGGTGTGCCGTAGGCGGCTCCTGCCTGCTTAACCGCTTCTGGACTGGCAATACCAAAGAAGCCGGCTCCAATGCCATTGGGAAAAGCGGCAAACGGTTGCTTTAACCGAAACTGAACCGTTGTCGGATTCACAGCCACCACTTCTTCGAGGAGTGAGTTTGGCTCACCCTTGAATCCACCAAAGATCTGCTGCCAAATCTCGTAGGTTTTGCCAGCATTACGAAAGCCTTGAGGGTGTTTACGATCCCACCAGCGCTCAACGTTAAACTTCACCGCTGCGGCGTCGAAGGGGGTGCCGTCGTGAAACTTTACGCCTTCTCGCAGTTTAAACGTCCAGGTTTTGCCGTCAGGGGAAACGGACCACTCCGTTGCTAAGGCGGGCTTCAGTTCGCTTGTTCCTGGCTTGAACTCCAGCAGTCGGTTGTAGATCTGGTCTTGGGCAATCAGCGAGTTGCCATCTGAAATATTGCCAGGTTCAAGATTGACAGGCTGCCCTGTCGAGCCATAAACGATGGTATTTGCAGCGGTGGAGCCTGTATTGCCAGTTGATGCGGCGTCTGGTGCTTTGGTTGGGGTGCTGGCGCAGTTAGCCAGAATGAGCGCTAAACAGAAAACCAGGATTAGCCTCAACCCTCGCAGATTGAACCCGAAAAACCTCTGAAAAAAATGCGCCTTGGGCATAACCGATTGCTGGTGAAGGAGAAAGAAATACGTAGAACGTTGTGAAACCTGAAAGCAGCTTGACCTCTAAGTTGATCGCGTGATTGTGACAAGCGAAGCTGCGATATTCAAAGTCTGGCTGCGCTGACGCTGCTTGAATGGAAGGGGTAAGCGTAACTGGAACACAGTAAAACGCTGAAGCAAATTTCTAACTGAGTTGGCAGGCGACAATAACAAAGCAAAACCGCGATCGCCCCAGCTCAGCCCACATAGCCCATATTACTGGTTATCAGAAATTACATGCCCTGCACAAACAAGAATTGGCAGGGCGGATGATAGCGGTTGCTTGGGGCTTTAACAGGTTTGCTCTAGCCAGCTTGTTGACGGGCTGATCTCACCATCCCAATTAAGGTTTGGTGCGCATCTTCTGAGTCTTGCAATGCGTGGTCAAAAGGAATGCGTAAATTTTGGGATTGTCCCTCAATTTGGGCGGCTAAATTCATCCCTTCCGCATCAATTGACAACATTTCGGCACTCGTTGCTGTGGCTGCTTTGCCATACACTTTGGCATAAAGCAAAATCGCATCCGCATGATCTTCATTCATGTGTTTGCAGATGCGATCGCTGATTTGGGGGGTAAGAGGGTCTGCCATGGGTCTTACTGCTTGGTTCGACGAATAAAATATTGGGCGGTATTGACCATCGGTGAGCGATAAAGCAATAGCTCGTTTCCATTGGGCAACGCATAGATATGGTACACCGCTTCCACGGGGGTTAGCTGGCGATCGCGGGGAATGCCAGCATTCTCAGGAAAAAAACCACCCCGTTTGACGACGGTGTAACCATCCAAAATCGTTGCCGCATCGTTCACAATCTGTTGAATTTCTCCTGCGAAATTAGAGTCTGTTTTCAGATCAAGCAGACTACCCATTGAGAGAGTCGAGTCTCGTGCAGCCAGTGTGCGAATTTGGTTAATCAACAAGATTCCCTTGCGAACATGGGTTTGGGCCAGTGTAGCTTGGCTCATCAACAGGGTTAGGGCAACTGCCACGACGGCTTTCGTCAAACAACCGATGGAGTTCATGGTGTGTATCTCACTCAACGACTTTACAGTAAGCAACCAATAGTGAAGGTCTAAAGGGGGCGTATCTTTCAACGCTGTCTCAAGGTAAAAGGCACCCATAACCTTTTAACGGAAGGCTAGCGATTTATCTGGAATTCAACCACTCCCAAGGACTGCTACAAAACGTTAATACCGTGATGCTTAATGATTTCAATCATCTTGGCAGCCCTTTTGGATCAACTTTCTCGTATTGATGCAACTTGGATGACAAAAAGTTCCCCCAACCGGGGGATGTTGTCTTGCTAATCTTCGCAGACGGTAAAATGCGCCATACTACTTAGGTGTCCCACTTTTTCAAAAAACTCATGACTGGTACATGCTCCGTTTTGCTGCGGCAATGCTTTTTGTTTGTCTTAGTTGGGGCGATCGCCCTAGTGAGTTTTGCATCTCCTGTTTTTGCTCTATCCCCTTCTACATCGCCTATGATTGCTGCAATTTTTCGCTTCTCGGGTAAGCGTCCAACCAATTTAGGGCTTCAGTCAAATGGTGGCTTGCTGGCCTGTCCCAACTCGCCCAACTGTGTGAGCAGCTATAGCACCGATACTGAGCATGCGATCGCGCCTTTGGCACCGACCGATTCGCTCGAAGCCACTTTTCAAAAGCTAAAAGCGTTACTAGAAACCAAGTCAAACGTTAAGCTGATCACTGCGACAGATGACTATCTGTATGCGGAGTTTACTAGCGCGTTGATGGGCTTTGTTGATGACGTTGAGTTTTACTTAGACCCAACTGCCGGAGTGATTCAAGTGCGATCGGCGTCGCGCTTAGGTGAGTCAGACCTGGGCGTTAACCGCAAGCGTATTGAAGCGATTCGCACAGAGTTGGCAAACGCTTAGGAACGAGAATTAAATAACTTCGATACTTTTTTGGACGGGCGCTAGCGCAGCCATGCCGAAGGCTATTGCCGAGGGCTATACGCCGTTTGCTCCCTTCGACGGAAAAATATTCGATGTTATTTAATCCATGATCCTTAGCGTTCTCTTTACAGCAGAGTTTGAAATTCCCAAATTTGTGAGTAATGGGGCATGGATGAATCTATGCTCCATTTGTTTTAGAAATGTTGCTTGATGATGAACCATCAAAAGCGCAAGCCTGTCTCGCTTCCGCGCATATCAATTCCTAGAAAGCTGTGCCTACCTTACCCTCAATACTCACGTTGTTCCGTGATGAATTTGTAAACAAAAGTTGAAGAGATGGCGGAGTGAGGTGCGTCTGGGTCAATCTTACATACAGGCAACTACCATCGACTGGTAAGGGGGCTGACTTTGAGGGGCACCTAACTAGTTGACGCAAACGGTGAGTTGCTCGTGTGTCCCAGGTTTTGCAAGCTCGAATGGTTGGATCCGATGATGAAACAAGTGGGGAAGAACCCCTTTGACGTGCAGGGGCATCGGGGCGCGCGGGGCCTTTATCCTGAACATTCCCTCGTAGGCTTTGAAGCAGCGATCGCTCTGGGTGTGACCAGTTTAGAACTCGATATTGGCATGTCAGCCGATGGGGTTTTGGTGGTCTGGCATGACCCCTTCATAAGCCCTGAGTTATGCCTGTGTGCTAATGGCAAGTCGATTACCGATATTCCCCGTTTGTGGTTGCGAGATTTACCCCTGGCAAAAATCCAGTCTTATGACTGCGGTTCGCTCAACCCTGACGTAAAGCGGTTTCCTCAGCAAAAAAAGTGTCCTGGAAGTCATATCCCCACCTTGCAAGAGGTGGTTGATCTGGCTGAGCCGCTTAATCCTCAGATCCGCTATACCCTGGACATCAAGGTTAATCCGCTGCATCCGGCGCAGACATTTGAGCCAGAGCTATTAACCGAGAAAGTTGTGGATTTCGTGCAGCAGAACTCTTTAGAAGACCGAACGACGATTCAATCCTTTGACTGGCAAGTGTTAGAGCAAGTGAAAACGGTGTGTCCAGAGATTCAAACAGGAGCCGTGATTTTGCATTCTGCCACGATGAGTACGCTCATGCCCGATTGTTTGCCGTCGCCGTTTTTAGCCGGGTGGGATTTTCGAGAATTTGCTGGCAACATCGCCGCCTTATTGCAAATGACTCAGTTTGTGGATGTCTACTCTCCCAATTTTGAAACGTTACTGCCGGAATCCGATTACTTTTTACAACCTTGCTGGGTGTTTCAAGAAATGGGGTTGCAGGTGATTCCCTGGACTGTGAATACAACAGCGGATATGGAGCGGTTAATTGGGCTGGGTGTAGATGGATTGATTACGGATTTTCCCGATCGCGCGTTGCATCTACTAAAGCAGCGGCACTAACGGGCGATCGCAAAGGCATTCGTCTTTTCGTCTCTGCATTACCATTGAGATAGAATCAGCGCCATCTGGGTTTGGGCTTGCTAAAATTTGTCATGCAAAACCTTTCTGCCACAATCTACTGCCCAAATCCTGACTGTCAGGTTGCAAATTCTGAGTTGCATTCGACGTGCCAAAAATGTGGCACTCGATTGCCAAAAGTTTATTTGTGGGCTGTTTGGGATGGGCTAGAAGCTGGAAAACCAGGGGATTTATTAGCGGGTCGCTATTGTTTCAAGTCCAATCAAATTGTGCTTGATACGCAACCGGGGCTTGTGCCAGAAGCCACTGAAAACCTGCCTCCTAAAGCTGAAACCTATTTGCGCCTGTCGCCCCATCAACTGCATTTGCCTCAGGTGTATGCCATTCTCAAGCAGTCTCACCCACGCATTCCTGGAGATGTGCTGCTGCTAGATGCTGCTCACCTGATCCGCGAGACAGAGTCTGGGCTGCAACTGCTCCCGATGTTGCAGTCAAGTTGGGAGTCTGCTTCAGAGTTGCGCCAGCTCAACTGGCTCTGGCAGATGGCGAGTTTATGGCAGCCGTTAAACGTTGAGGGAGTGGCTGCGAGTTTGCTGAGTCCTGACGTGTTGCGGGTTGACGGCTCGCTGGTTCGCCTGGTGGAGTTACGCAGCGATCGCACCCCACCAACCTTAAGCAAGCTAGGTCAACTGTGGAGAAGCTGGGTGCCAACGGCTCAACCCGCCATTCGTGAGTTTTTAGACGAGTTGTGTCAGCAGATCATCGCTGGCAGCATTTACAGCAGTGAACAACTGGCAAGCCTGTTAGATCGGGGACTGGAGATTGCTGGAAAGCCACAGATTCGCCAAGTGACCATCGCCACCGGGAGCGATCGCGGCCCCAGTCGTCCTAGTAATGAAGACGCCTGTTACCCCCCTAGTGGTACGGCAAAGGTCGTTGATGCGCGTGAAATGCCGCTTGTGATTGTTTGTGATGGCATTGGTGGGCATGCAGGCGGTGAGGTCGCGTCGAATTTGGCGATCGCCACCTTGCAGCAACATCTGGAGCCGCTGCTCACAGGCCAAACGATTTTAGAACCAGCTCATGTGATGGCTGAGCTAGAGCATGCTGCTTTGGCCACGAACGATGTGATTAGTCAGCGCAACGATAATGAGCTGCGGCAAGAGCGCCAACGAATGGGCACTACGCTGGTGATGGCCCTTGCCACCGATTACGAGCTATATCTGACGCACGTGGGTGATAGTCGCGCTTATCGCATTACTCTCAGTGGTTGCCAGCAAGTCACAGTAGATGATGATCTGGCCTCGCGAGAAGTTCGTTTGGGCTACGCGACCTACCGTGAAGCGCTGCGGCACCCAGGCTCTGGGGCATTAGTGCAAGCCCTGGGAATGGCTAGCTCCACCTTGCTACACCCTTCGGTACAGCGCTTTATGGTCGATGATGATTGTTTGTTCTTGCTTTGCTCAGATGGGTTGAGTGATAACAATCGAGTCGAGCAAAGTTGGCAAGTTGAGTTGCTGCCTGTCTTGCAGGGAAAGGTCGATTTAGCCACAGCGGTGAGTCGCCTGGTCGCGATCGCCAATACTCAAAATGGGCATGATAACGTCACAGTTGGGTTGGTGCATTGTCGTGTTACCGCTGCTAGCTTACCTGCCCCGTTGAGCCGTGAGTTAGCTTTGCCCGACCCGGCGAATACGCGACAAGAGGCTGGTTTTTCATCTCCCACCGCCCCAACAAAACTCTTGCGACCTCGGCGACGAGTGAGGGTGTTACCAGCCTTGTTGGGGTTGCTGACGCTGGGGGGGGTGAGTGGTGTTGCGGCTTACTTTCTCCTTGCGGGGCAGCGAGAGGTTGCAGAGACGCCAACTCCTTCTCCGCTTGTTTCGGCCTCCCCCTCCCCCTCCGTCACGCCATCAGCGTCTCTAGCCCCGGCAAATCTGCCTCAGTCGTTGTTGCAAGTGACTCCTACCAGTGTGAGCAACCAGGAGGCGACACTTACATTGCCGATCGCCAGTCCTTTAGCCGACAATAAGACACGTTCGGTGCGAATTCCGGCTGGCAGCATCCTTAAAGTGGTGCGTCAAACGGAGTCAAGAGACGGGGTGCTTTATACCCTCAAACTCTGTTGGGTTACACCAGAGTCTTCAGCGCGACAAGGAGTCGGGCAAACGGGGGATGAAGTGACAACTGACCCAGCGGCGATCGCGGCGGTTGTTTCATCCATCGCTCCCAGTAACCTTTCGCCAGAGCAACTTGCGGCTGCGCAGCAGTATTGCTCGCCTTTACCCACTGAGTCATCACCATCTACCCAGCCGAACTAACCGAAAGAGATGACGTTTTCCTGTTTCAGGATCTAGACTGAGAGACAAAATCGACAGCCCTCTCGCCTGCCCTCAACGTTTAGATGTTTTATGTCAGTTTTTTATGAAGATCCGTAGAACGAGATCCCTTCTAGCCCCCCTAAAAGGGAGAATCGCTCTTGTTCCTCCTTTTTCAGGGAGGCAGGGGGAGCAGCGGTAATATGCACTTCATACAGAATTGGTATTTGCTTTCTCAGTTCTTATGCTTGTTGGATCCGTAGGTAACCCAATTAATGGTCATCAGTGTGGTCGAGGGGTGTAACCCCTGATAGTAAGGAATTTTCTTCCTGCCAGTCGTCACCTATGCTTAATTGCGCGCAGTTACTTACAATGTTGTTTCGTGCTTTGGCTGTCCAGGAATGCCCTCAGAAATTCCTTGTTTGAGTGTCTCTATTGCCCCTTTACAAACGATTGGGCACTATATCGTTCATGTCACAAAAGCGCCGTTTCCAGGTGGGTTTGTTGTGCGAGAAACGCACTGGGTAGAAACCTTAACAAAGCGCTGGCATTCGTGGCAAGAAATGTTCTCGACGCGTGCGCTCCCCAGTGTGCCCCAAGTGTCGCAGTTACAACCGCTGCCGCTAAAACCTCTGCCTGAAGAAGCGCCAATGCCTAACCAGGCGATCGGCTATGCAGGTCGCTTGATGCAAGACATGGGGATTAGCCTGTGGCAGTGGCTATTTGATGGCGAAATTCAAGTTAGTTTTAACCACAGCCAGGGCATTGCTTTTGGTCAGCGGAAGCCGCTGCGCTTGCGGTTGGAACTGCGTGACCCGGATATGATCGCGCTCCCCTGGGAAATTATGCAGGATGGAGCGGGGAAGCAAGCGATTTCACTGCGCCGCCAGGTTTTATTTAGCCGCACGACCAGTGATGTTCATTCTTTGCCTAATCTCCGCACGGATCATGCCCTCAAAATTCTGTTAGTGCTGGGGCATGAAGCCGAATCGAGTGTGGACAGTTCAGAAGGTTACAGTCTGTCGCGATCGCTCAAGTTACAGCAAGAAGCCGATGCTCTGGCAAATGTTTTGAGAACAGCCGCTAGCAGCGACGGTTTGACCATGAATATCTGTCAGGTTGACACGCTGGTGCAGCCGTCTCCGGCGGAGTTGATTGAGCGGCTAGAAACCAACGCCTATAACGTGCTGTTTTATGCCGGACATGGTGAGCCTGCCCCTGATGGCGGTATGTTGTTTTTGCGATCGGATATGACGCTGAATGGCACTGAGTTGGCTCAGGTGTTAACTCGCTGTCAGGTCAAGTTGGCAGTCTTCAACGCGTGTTGGGGTGCCCAACCCGATCACTACGGCGACTCGGTTCATCCCGCAAAAATTCCAGAGGCGAAGCAGTCCCGCGCGATTCCCCGCAGTAGCTTGGCGGAAGTGTTGCTGCATCATGGGGTGCCAGCCGTTTTGGGGATGCGCGACAGCATTACGGATGAAGAAGCGTTGAGCTTTATTCAAGTGTTTGCGAAGGCTTTGGCAGAGCGGTTGCCGATCGATGAAGCGGTTGCTGTGGCACGTCAGCACTTGCTCACCCTGTATCGCTTTAATCAGCAAGCCTGGACTTTGCCAGTGCTGTACATGCACCCTGAGTTTGATGGCGAACTGTTGAAGCCGATTGAGAGTAGCCCGACTCAGTTACCGGGTCTCACAACGCGAATTGGACATGCTCCTTTAGCGTCGTTGCGATCGCTCTCAACGGCAAAGGTTTGGCAAATTCGAGACGGTATGATGCGGGTTGGCCGCGACAAATCCGAGAATGACCTGGTTCTGCGCGATGATCAGGCTGGTGCCTCGCGAAAACATGCGGTGATCTTTTGTCGTCAGGTCAATCGGCACGGGGCAAGTGCGACGGAGTATTATCTGGAAGATTTTTCGCGGTATGGCACCTGGATTAACGGAGCCGAAGGGTGGCAAAAAGTTCACCGTGACGAGGTTTGTCTCCACTCTGGCTATCAGATCAAATTTGGCAGCCGAGAAAATGAGGCTCTGGAGTTTGTCATCCACTCGAATGAGGGTTAGACGGCTTTGCTGATCGGGTATATGAATTTTGTAAGGGCGTTTTGCAAAATGTTCCTAGCGTGGGGATGCTGATCCAAAAATCATATCTACACTCAGCAGCGCCAGATAGACCATTCCTCCTTAGTAGAAAGTCAGGTTTTCAGGAACCTGGCCCTACCATTGGAAAAATTGCCAATCCTTAACCTGAGCGGATGCAACCGTAACAGAGCATTGCAGGTTGTTTCTTAAGCTGCTGCGTTAGAGTCGGTTAGCGCCTCTGGGGACAGATCTGCCGCATCAACGACTTTTAACTCGCGCTCTTGAAAGAGAAGACCCACGAGATGGATCACAGACAGGCTGACTGCCGCAACGGACAACACGTAGCTGTGCAAGGTGTAGAGGTGGGAGACTGTAACCGTACTAATCGAGTCGCCACCTGTTAGGATCTGGCGCAGGTAGCTGCCGATCAGGGGAATCGCCTCAATCGTGCCCAACTCAAGACGAAAACGCCAGAAACCAAGCTGCGACCAATTGAGAATCATCGCCGTCCAATCGAGGCCGATCGCCACCAAAATCAGAAAAATGCCACTAATCCAGGCGGTGAGCCAGGTAAGGCGAAATCGCTCACTCAAAAACATGACGACCATCTGAATCAACGCAACAATAATCAGCAAATTGCCAGCGAGATTGTGAATGGTGCGAATCAACCAACCGTAGGAAACTTGAGTTGTAAGCGTTTTGACCGATTCGTAAGCACCACCAGCTGTGGGCTGATAGTAAAACGCTAACAATACCCCAGTCAGCGCCGCCATCAAGGTCAGGGTTAAAGCGACAACGGCCAAAAGGGTTGAAGTTCGTCTCAGAGCATAAATGAAACGTTGCATGGCAACCACTGCTCCAATATATGTGGATTTATTAAAGGATTGTAACGAAAGTTATTAAAAAAGTCTCTAACAATCAGTTGAGAATATGTAACTAACTGCGGTAAATCGATAGATTTTTAGTAAATTGTTTGGATGAAGCTTATAGCGAGCGATCGCAGTTGTAATTTGGATTCTTTAAAGAAATAACTGAATCTCTTTTCTAGACAGGAAATTGTCTTTTCCGATGCCTGACTAATACATTTACCGATGCCGATACTTGAAATTTTGGGTATTTGTATCAATTCACACCGTTGCTGGTAGGTGTGCCCTGAAAATAGAAGTTAATTGCTCATCCTTCGTCAAAAAAGCGGATATGTCACTTTCTGAGCCATTTTTCTATTATTTTGCCTATGGGTCATGCATGTGCCCGGTTGATCTTAAACGCACATTAAGAGAAGACACTTACCCTTATGTAGTTGGGGTGGCCCGCTTAGACGGGTATCGACTCCGCTTTTCTCGTCGATCGCTCCGCCGCGACTGTGGCGCACTGGATGTGGTGCCTGACCCGAATGCAATTGTCGAAGGCGTGCTGTACCGCTTGCCTTTACGGTTAAGCGATTTGCTCGATGAGCGAGAAGAGGTGCCGCGCAATGGCTATCGTCGAGAAATGATCGAAGTGACCTGTCGCGATCACAGGTACATTGATGTGCGAACGTATGTGGTGGTGGACAAGCTGCACGAAGAGCTGGCCCCTAATGATTGGTACTTTGGCGTTGTGATGCGGGGGGCTGTCACCTGCGGGTTGTCAGAGACGTATTGCTGGCAACTCTTTCATCACATGCGGCACTTGCAACTGCGGGAGCAACAGCGCCGTTCAGCGTAATTTCGACTCGCCTGAGCGGAGTTGGCGGACTTCTTCCAGCAAATTTTCGGGTGGAATGTTGCCGGGGCGTTGCACGTAGCTCAGCTTAAACTCTTCGAGCAAGTCAATTAACAAGCCCTGAATTTCCTTAGACAGGGCATGGTTCTTTAAGCCTGTTTGGTAACTCATTCCGATTGTTTGGATCAACTGCTTCACTAGATCGCGCAGTTTGTCATCCTGTAACAACGTGATGAGAGCCGTATTCATACTGTTCAATAAATTCTCAGCGATGCGATCGTTGATCCGGGTTGGCACTTGACCGACTCCTGGCAACCCCCGTAAGGCACGATACCCCGGTGTTTGCGATAAGGTTGTATCGACGCTTTGGCTAATCAGGGCGACGAGCTGCGGTTGAATGGCAGGCAAGACGTGTTGCACGGTGAGGTTGATGAATAGATCCGTGAGTTCAGCAATTTCATCAACATTATTGATGTCGATCCGGGTCGAGCTAGTGGCTGCTAGCACCCGCGACAAGTCGCCCCGACGAATGGCGGCCTGCATCTGATCGACCGTTTGCAACAAAACCACTTCTGTCAGCTCGTTTGAGATGCTGCCAACAAACCCCTCAACCGAGCGATCGCGCACCCGTTTGAGGTTGATAATTTGCGCCTGATGCAGCCGAATCGTTGTAGGAATAACGCGTAGCCAGGCCCAACCAGAGAAAAGTACCCCAAACGGGAAAAACAACAGAATGTCATACCAGCGCCAAACCATTGCATCGAGCCAGGAGACACCCGTATAGCGGCGACTCAACCAGAACGTGCGAGCCAAGAACTCAAGCAAAAATAGAGCAACAAAGGGGGCATCGATCAACGCGAAGTTATTGGTGAAGTCACCGGATTCACTGATGGAGCGGTAATAGTTGGTGCGGATCAAATCTCCCACATTTTGATCAAACCACCGCATCTCGCGCTGGTAGTTTTGGCTCAAATAATCTGCACTCCAAAACAGGTTAAAAGCTTGACGAGCAGAAGCTTTGCGAGGCTTATCTGGATAAACGCGATCGCGCATCCGGTTTTTAATTTTCTCAAGGGTGCCGCTTTTATCGGCCAGGGCAAACGGGTTAGAGTCAATCATCTCAGTACTGAGCTGGCGCAGGTTTGCAAGCTCGCGTTGAGCTTCTGCAGAGCGTAGGCCAGACTGACTGACAATTTGCTTAAAATCGTTAACTGTTTCTAAATAAGCTTGAGTGTCACGGTTTGGCTCAATCCCTTTAATTGGGTCATACCACCGGGTAATTTGTGGTGGGGTTGGCACTTTAACCGTGATCGCTGTCAGCGGAATCTGAAACTTGCCCCGTAGCCAAAAATCGCGCCAGGGGACATAAGTCAGGTCAAACAAAACCAGCACGAGATTGAGCGTGGCGATCGCCGCCATCATGCGCTCAAGCCAAAGATTTTTTCGGAGGGGTCGAACAGACGGGGCAGGCGTCAGCGATCGCACGGCCATAGACGGAAAATCAGGCAAGTCGGTGTCTTCTCAACCCTACACCGAAGCGATTTGTTTTGACGATAATAAATTTTATTGAGGCTGCGCCAACCAGCACAACCCCTCTTTGACCCAAGCCATTAATGGCTGTTAGGGCAGTTCTAAACGGTGGATTTTAACTTGTTGCCGCTGATAGGAGCGAATCCCAATTGCCAAAAGGGACAGGAGCAGCAGCCCTGTAACCCCCACAATGGGTTGGTTATCAAGCCCAGTGACCCAGGCAGGCACCTGTCCGGTATATTTCACCAAATTGCCCACATTCACTTGATAGATACCCCAGACCAACCCAGCGTGCAGTCCTATCGGTAGAGCCAGCCGAGTTTTTACCCTGCCTTGAGCTGGCTGAATGCGGCTCCACTTGGCCCAGACTAACGTGGCTCCTAACAGGGTCAATCCCGGAAACTGAAGCAAGCGCAGGTGAGCAAAGGCAAACAGCGCCGCATTTAACCAAAGCGCTACATTAGGGCGATAGTCGCGCTGTAGCTCATCAAGCAACCAGCCCCGAAAGAAAAGTTCTTCGGCAAAGCCAAAAGCCAGGGCAACCAGCAAACCTTCAAGCAGAATCCGCGCAAAGGACTGAGAGAGGGGTTGCCACTGCAAAAAACCAAGCCAACCTTGCAGCAAAAAAAGTAAGAAAAGACTGACGCTACCCAGCAAAAAGCCGACTAATAGCTCTTTGCCACTTTGCAGCGAGAACTCTAACCCATAGCTCCTCAGAGGGTGTTGTTCGGCATGAACGCGATCGCCCCAGAGTTTGACGAACCCAATAAAGCCTAAGTAGAGCGTTAGGAGAGAGGCGATCGTCGCTAAATTGTCATCCGCAAGCAACAGGTGAAATGCAACTAGAAAGGGGAGCCAGAAACAGCCCAGGATTAACAGGAAAATGACGATCCGAATTAGGGCTGAGTAAGTTGCAAGTTTTGCAAAGAAACAGTTCAAGCCATTTGCCAATTACTCATCAGGCTCAATTGTGCTACTCAGACCATGACTTCGTAAAGTCTCGCAGTAAAACTCGGCGTGCTCCTGGGCACAAGTAATCACCAGCGCTACGCCATTGGTATGAGCTTCCATCATGATGTCAACCGCTTGAGGTTGTGTCAAACTTGGCACTGTTTGCAGCAAAGTCTGAACAACATACTCCATTGAGTTGTAGTCGTCGTTATGCAGTAGCACCCGGTAGCGGGGTGCGAGCTTGCGTACCGTTGAACGCTTTTCAAGAGTTTCGACCGACACGGTTTTTTCCTCAGTTATCTCTCAACAGCAACTAGATCGCACGAAATCAAGGCTTAACAGGAATTACAAGGCATTCACCCTGTTTCCTACCCATTCAGTAGGATTCTATCCCTCAAACCTAACAGACCCCTACGTAAAATGTGACGTGGAAGTTTACATTCCTTAATTTATTTTACCATTTCTGACATTTCTCTTTATCGATTCACCAGTAGAGACAGGGGGATCGAAGAAAATTTGGGCCTGTGAGGAGAGAAAGTTTGCTGGAGTGGTGCGATCTCAGGTCAGTGAAATGGGCACTTTAAGCTAAGAATGCGAGTATCGCCAGCCAGTTTGCAGGGTGAGTGTGCTGTTTTGCGGAGCAGGGCGCTCATCACCTTTATTTGGGTTGAGAATTAAATACTGATATATAAGTACGATGGGATTGGGGCAAAGAACCCGAAAAGATTTATCGCAAATTGTTACCAACGAGCTTGCTCGCTCTACACTGTTGCTAACTGTGAAATGGTGTGTTTCCTTGCTTAAGCACTTGCCGAGCAGAAAGCTGGTGAGTTGTTACCCCTGCCTATGTTGACAAGCGTTGATCGGTTACTGTTTATCCGGCAAGTCCCAATTTTTAAGGAATTGCGGGACGATTTTTTGGTACGACTGGCTTCCGTCATGAATGAGCTGTCGTTTCCCTCTAGCCATCGGATTTTTACACAGGGAGAAGAGGGGCGATCGCTCTACGTTGTGGTGTCCGGTCGGGTTAGAGTTCACATTGGCGATCGCGAGTTGGTGCAGCTTGAGCAAGGCACCTGTTTCGGTGAAATGTCCCTTTTTGATGCTGAACCGCGCTCTGCTTCTGTCACAACTTTAGAACCTTGCGATTGTCTCGTGCTGACACAGCAACAGCTGTATGAGGCGATCGACGAAACACCGGGCATTGCGGTCAATATTATTCGCTTGCTGTCACGGCGAATTCGCGAGCTAAATTTGAAACTCAACTCGATTCCGCCGCCGCCCGTATCAAAATCTGCCCCTGTGTATCGTTCCGGGCATTTTCGTTAAGGCGCTGCAAAGCGGTTTAGCATAGAAGGCATGACTGATTTTTCTCGTAACGAACCCGACGATAAGCCCCCTTTTTCTCAGAACCCCATATCATCGGCTGAGCTGGATGCAGAAGGGGAAGACGCTCGATTAGCCACCGAATGGCAAGAGGCCGAAGCGGTACTCTATCAAGACGAGCCGTTAGCATCCCCCAAGGAAGAAGAGCCATTTGAGCGATTGCCCCGGCAGTATGACCCCTCAACGCCACGCATTACAGTTGAGACTGCTTTTTTGGCTAGCGTTGCTAGTTTGATCTGGCTGATCAATTTCTATTTCCCGTTGGGGCCTGTCTTGCGCGTCTTTTTCCCGATTCCGATCGCGCTGATTTACTTGCGCTGGAGTCAACGCGCCGCCTGGATGGGGATGCTAGTTTCGGGGCTGTTGCTGAGCGTGTTGATGGGGCCTGTACGCAGCATTCAATACCTGATTCCCTTTGGGTTGATGGGGGTGATGCTGGGGATGTTTTGGCGGCGACGAGCTAAGTGGTTCGTTTCGGTGCCGATTGGGGCGTTATTGGGGGCGATCGGATTTTTCTTTCGCATCTGGTTTGTCTCGGTGTTATTGGGCGATGACTTATGGCTTTATGCCACGAACCAAGTGACCGATTTTCTCGATTGGTTGTTTACAAAAATGGGTTTGCTGCTGCAACCCACGTTGCAACAGGTGCAAGGCTCAATTATTGTGCTGGTGCTGGTCAATAACTTGATCTATTTATTTGTTGTGCATTTGGTGGCCTGGTTCTTGTTAGATCGGCTGGGTAATCCAATTCCGCGTCCGCCGAAGTGGGTGCAGACATTGCTTGACTATGAGTAAAGCGAACTCAGCCTTGAATGCGAAAGACCTGTGAGCGTTTGTTTTGTTAAGGGTTATACGCAAAAGAGTCGTGGAAATGCCTGGTTACAACGTCACCAGGGAAAGCGACCTCTGTTTGCCTGCGTCTTGGGGTTTACTGAGACAGGTTTGATGCCGGGGATCTCAGCAGCAGGGGCAACCCCCCACGATCGCCAATACACTGCGATCGCTGATGCCGAGTTTTTGGTGAATGGGGTACAAACTCATCCCGTCTTTGCGTTACCGCCACTGATAGCAGGAGCCTCGCCTGTACTGATTAGTCGCAGTATTGCGATCGCACAACAAATCCCGATTTATCTGTTGAATGCGGGTTTGCCTCAACCGCCTGCGGTGCCAGCTTACGACCTGGGCGGAAAAGCGGCCAGTTGTTTGACGACAGGTAAAGCATTGCCGATCTCGATCGTTGAGCATCTGTTTGAGCAGGGTTTGGCATGGGGCACACGTTTAGCTGAGGCTGTGGGCAACAGTTATCTTATTTTGGGTGAGTGTGTAGTGGGTGGCACAACAACCGCTCTGGCTGTTTTGACAGGGTTAGGCGTTGACGCAGCAGGCAAAGTAAATAGTAGCCACCCCAACTGTAATCACCAGCAAAAGTGGGAGGCGGTGCAGCGCGGTTTGAGTCATATTTCCGGTTGGTTGCCGGATTCACAGCTGATCGTTTCACCCCTTGAGTTAGTGGCTGCGGTCGGTGACCCGATGCAAATCGTTGTTGCAGGGATGGCGATCGCGGCGAGTCGGCAGTCTGGTGTGTTACTTGCCGGGGGTACACAGATGCTGGCGGTTGCGGCTCTGGCCAGGGCATTGGCCTATGACAAGGCTTTACCCTGGCAACCTGAGCAAATTGTGGTCGGTACAACTCGATGGGTGGTCGAAGACCCGACGGGCGACACGGTAGGGTTAGCCGATTTAGTGGATGATTTCCCATTACTGGCAACTCCCCTGAGCTTTGCGGCCTCCCGCCATCGTGCCCTACAAGCCTATGAGCAGGGGTTTGTCAAAGAAGGGGTGGGTGCAGGTGGTTGTGCGATCGCAGCCGCGCTCTACCAAGGCTGGGGGCAAGCGGAGTTACTAGCGGCGATCGATGCGTTAGCAGATGCCTATCAACTGGTGCCGCTCAATGAGGCTTAGGCAAGTCCCACGGCAACTGAATCACGAAGGATGTCTGCTGGTCGGTGCTTTCTACCCAGATTTTGCCCTGGAGCTGGGTAACAAGTCGCTTGACAAGGGCTAAGCCTAAACCCGTGCCGCTATGCTGCCAGCGATCATCTCCCGGCAGTCGGTAAAATGGCTCAAAAATTCTTTCTTGCTGATCTGGGGGAATTTCGCTGCCCGTGTTGATGACTCTAACTTGCAATTCAGAAGCATCGGTTGCTTCTACACTGAGTTGAACAGGGGCAGCCTGAACGGCAACGTGAATTGTTGAATTAATCGGACTGTACTTGAAGGCATTATTGATGAGTTCTGTAACAATGCGCGTCAGGGAAGACATATCCGTGACAAGAAACGGTAGGTCATCTGCAATCTCAAACCTGAGATGACGCCGCTCGGCTTCGGCACGCACAAAAAAGCCCTCCAGTAAGTGAGGGAACCAATTCTTTAAATCCAGTTTGATGGTATCTAGCCGATAGGCATCAGCATCCAATCGTTGCAGGCACAGCAAGTCATCAATCAGCCGCATTTCTTGGTTGCACTGAGTACTCAACACGCGGATGTAGCGACAAATGCTAGTCGAAGACGTGCTGTCCTCAGAGGCCAACATGCCTTTTTGCTGCAACGATAGCTCTAGCAAGTGAATCGCCATCTTGATATTGGCAAGTGGCGTTCGCATTTCATGACTGATGGTTGATAGGAAATCATCCTTAAGCCGATTGATTCGCTCTAGCTCAGTGTTCTGCTGCTCAAGCTGGCGCGATCGCTCGACGGCTAAATTGCGCTCAACGGCTAGCCGTTGGCTGGTTAAATCGCGCATTACCAAAACGAACCCAGTTAAGTGACCGAAGGGATCCTTAATCGAAGAGATGTGAGTTGCGACTGGGTAATAGTGCTGATCTCGACTGATTAGTAACATCTCGTCAAGTTCAGGTGAGATGGGTGGCTGCGCCAGTACAGGGGTAAAGATATCGAGAACCGGCTCGCGAGTCGTCTCGTCAACCAGATGCAGTAAATCGGTCAGCGATCGCCCCTTTGCCTCGGCTGCCGACCAGCCTGTTAAGGAAACGGCAACCTGGTTGATAAACTCCACGGTCAGGTGGGGATCTGTGGCAATTACCGCTTCCTGAGTGTTCTGCAAAATGGTTCTGAGCCACTGTTCGCGTTCATATTTTTGAATTGCAGTCTCAATTGCAACATATAACTCGCGTTCACGAATGGGTTTCAGCACATACCCAAAGGGTGAACTGGCGATCGCCCGCTCAACCGTACTCTGATCTGAGTGCCCCGTAACAAACACTACTGGAATTTGGAGCTGCTGCCAGATTGCCTCGGCAGCCTCAATGCCGTCTGTCTTACCTGACAAGCGAATGTCCATCAGGACTAAGGTTGGGCTGAGCTGTTTAGCTTTTTGAACGGCTTCGTCGCCCGAAATAGCGACATCCACTACTACATAGTTAGCTCCCTCAAGGCGATCTCGCAGATCGAGCGCAATAATCGTTTCGTCTTCGACAATCAATATTTTGATTTGGTTTGAGGAGTACATGAGTGGAGGCGTGCAACAGATAAATGCAGGTGGATGGGGGCCGTACGTTGGACGAATCAAAAAACTCTGAATGAAATGATGCGTTTGTCAAGCACCAAATTCTCTGCTTCACAACTAGCTTAGGCTCAACTCCCCTGATTGCTTGCAAATTTGAAATAAATTTCCGCTATCGTCCAGGAGATTTTGCAGCATGACAGAGTTGAGGCAGGATTGTACTGGCTTAAAGTACCCAAGCTCTCCAGTGATTCTATTCAGTTTTAAATAAAGTTTGGAAAGTGTTCGGCAGGTTTGAACGCGATCGCGAAGAAAACTGACATTTTTTCACAGTGTAGACAGTAGGTGCAGCGTTTACAAATCAAACGAAATGACCAGTTTCTACAGTAAATCTTGATAAAACTGGTTGAGCAACGCTTCCAGGTCGTCTTCTGGGTAAGACTCAAGCATTGCTTCAAAAACTTCCCAAAGTTTAGCCGCACTTTCACCCAACGTTGGACTCATGCCCCAAACGTCTTGTACCCAATCTTTCGGTTTTTCATCATCAAAAATAATGCGTTCAAATAGGTGTTTGATTTCAACTTTAGACAGCGGCATGATACATCCTCTAAGGGTTTACTTCGGTTTGGCTCCAATTGTTTTCTACTAATGAGTAGATAAAACGATTTTGTGGATTGCCCCGCAACTCTAAATGGTCCACTCGGTGGGGGTCAAATAACAGCAGGTCGAAGTTGACTAATGGAGTTTGGGCATCCGGTGGCTCGACCTCAAAAGCGGCCGCATCAACCCGTGGCATACCTGGATCCGCCCATGCAAACTGCGACCGAGCCGCATCCGATAATTCTTGCCAGATTTGTTGTCGAGCCTTTTGCAAAGTGGAATCTGGTTCGTTGTGACTGATCAAACTCAGCCGACCTGCCAGTCGAAACTGTTCGCGGGTGTTGGGAAAATACCAGCACACCTCGGCCCAGGGCGATAGCGTGATTTCTGATACTTTCTCACTCCGGTTATCGGTGACAAACCGAAGCTGATTGGTATCAGCCCAAAAGCCACGAAACACAACGGTGCGATTAGCCGGATGCCCATTCTGCCGAACGGTGGCGAGTTGCACATAGCGTGCATAAACCAGCGAACGATTACGGTGCAAAGCCCGCGCCAGGGGCGATCGCCAGGGAGCCAGGGATGTCATGACTAATTTTTATAACTCCATCCAGGGGGGGACCCAAAAGCGGCCGTCGCGCAGCAAGCGGTCTAACTCGCGGTAGCGGGGTTCGTAGTTGGCAACCAGGCCCCAAAAGTCAGAGGAGTGGTTGAGATGCACGGTGTGGCATAACTCGTGAATAAAGACATACCGCACCACATCGGGAGGCAAAAACAATAACTTGCTATTTAAGCTGATGGTCTTTTGAGCGGAGCAACTCCCCCACAGGGTTTTTTGGCGACGAATGCGGGCGGATTGAAAGGGTAAGTCGATCGCCCGACTCACTTGGCGTAACCAAGGAATCAGATGAAGCTGTGCTTTGTGGCCGACCCATTGATGTAAGACTTGCTGACAGGTCGCCCGTTCACTCACAGAGCCATACAACATCAAATGTTGATCGGTTTTTCCAACAGCTTTAACCCCCGGACGCTGGGTTGCGCAATACTCAACTTGCCAGGTTTCAGCGATCGCCTGCAGACTAATTTGCTCTGGCAAGGCTTCAACCATTTGCAAACCGACGGCTGCTTGCTGGGCTTGAATACGTTGTCGTGTGCGCTCGATCCAGGGTTGCTTTTTCTGCACAATTGCTGGAATCTGGCTGGAGTCAAAACCAGTAGGTACGACAACTTCGAGCTTACCAGCGGCCGAAAGGCGAAGAGAAACGTGTTTAGCCTTCGAGCTTTCACGGATGGTATAAGAGGAAGACATTTTGTAACCGCAACTGCAAACCCAGATTCTTCACCTCAATCATGCCTTAAATTTCTTCTCTCTGCGTACAGAATTAAGGCGTTAGCAGCCAGATTTTTTGGCTAGAACTGCTTTTCAGGCATTTTGCCCCAAGGCTGCCTGGCGACTCAGACGAATTACAGAATGTCACCTGACCTGAGACGTAAAGAACGTAATTTTAGTACGTATGATCGCCACCTTTGCCTGTTATAGCTGTCGCCAGTTGGTTTAGGACATTGAAACTAAAGGGGGTTGTGGGGCTACGCCCCCAGCCAGGGTTACCCCGTCCATGGCTACCGCTATAGCTTCTCACTTTTGCAGTTGCTGCACACTGACGTACACATCCTCTGTATTTCTACTCCTTTCATCTTTTCAGTGCTGCTCTTGGTTGCATTAACCACTCGGTTTCCTTGAACCTTTCTCAGCTTTGTTACTAAAGTTCATGACTGAAATTGTATTTGTCAGACTTTTACGCTGATCTCTACAAAAGCCATTTTGTTGCAAAGAACGCGATCGCTAGGAATCGATGATTCGTTTCAAGGTGTTAAAAACTCTTTCGTCCCGTTAGAAAACCAAACTAAACCTGCAAAACCTTACAGCTTCTATTCTTTAGCCTGTTGCTACTAAGAATAACGTAGACAATTTAGGTTAAGTAAATGAAACAAAGCCTGTTTCTTGTTCTCAAACTTGTTAAGTTTTACCAGCTTGAATGCAGTTGAAGGCGCTGATTTTGAAGGCTGGCGATGTAACCGCGCGATCGCTGAAAAGCTCTCGGAGTCAAGCGTTAAACCATGCTCTAAGGGTGCTTGAAACACGCTTTTACGATCTGTGAAAACTAGCTTTTTGTTTGGTTTTTTATCTCTTTAGCACAGTTGAAATCTGTCGCTTGATCGAGTAGTTTGACGCCATCTAAAAGAATTAACCCTGAGGTGGATGCAGTAAAACAAGATAGGAATTTGCTTAAAAAGGTGAAGGATCAAGCGCAAACAGAATAGCAATTGAGGTTTAACCTCTGACAGGCAATAATACCTATTGGCATGATATTAACGATTTCGTTACTAAACACAGTAATAAACAAATGTATTAGCATCGCTTGAAAAGAGATTTGTATAAAGCTTTTAGATAAATTAGCGATAAACACTGTAAATTTATTCAACGAAAACTCAGCAAGATTCAGTGACTTCCCTATACTGATAGAACAAGTTTTAGACACGAGTTTCCAAACCCCACTTTGGGGGTTCTAAAAGCATTTCTGTTAATTCAAATAATTCTCCCAGGAGGTAGAGTCATGGCGTTGTCTCAGAGCCAGAGCTTTAGGAAGGTGTATTACCTTTTAATGCTCAGGAGCTTTCTAATTTGGGCTTTCACGTTAACGGTTTGTTTGTTGATTGTTGGTTTTCCGCTTGTGATTTTGATGGTCACAGTTGGTTCGTTGGCAGCCGTTGTTCTGCAATCAGTCATGCCAGCTAGCAGCGTTTTAGTTGTTGCGGGTGGCATTTTAGGGATTAACATTTTGGGGATTTTTCTGGCATCTGCTCTGTTGACATTGAATGGGGTTCACCCACAAGAAGTTGAGTGGTTGCGCTGGTTACACGGTGAGGCAGATGTTGCAACTACTTCGGTATATGCTTCTTGCCCGCTGACATGTGAGGTTCGGAGACCCGCGTAAAACTTCATGGCTCTGTTTTGATTCGACTACCCCCTTTTTAGTTTTTCTGCCCAGCATTCGCTGGGCTTTTTTAATGAGTGATGTGGCTCAAAAGCTTATTTGTGTCACTTCTTGAAGTTTTAGAAAAAGTTGTGAAAGAGCGATTTGCCTATCTCTTGAGATGGATGTTTTGTAGTTGCCAATTGTTTACGACACTAACTGGAAAATGAAGCCATAAACGCAGTAGATCAGCTTTAAAAAATCACTACGTTGAGGATTGTCAAATTAATTAAGTGCAGGAAAGTGTAATTGCATTTGTAACAAGGTTGTTGAGTTAGTTATTAATTGGAAAAAGGCTTTTGAGTGGCTCAAAATTATGGTTTTACTTGATTTTGATTGCGCTCTGCTCTGCTAGAGCTAGGAGGAAGGCGATCGCCCTAGTAGTTCACCAAAAGAACTTTGTAGGGTTGATAATGACTGAGCCATTCGTCATCAGTCACTGGTTATTCGTTTTCTCTACCTGGCAAAGCTGGCTTGGCAGACCACTAGCTTTTTTAAGAAATCAAAAAGCTGTCAGTAACATTACTCGCTCCAATCAAGTTGTTGGCATTATTTCGTTGCTTGTCATCGACTGATCTTGCGGAAGTTACCGAGTCATTGATTGAGGGTCTATGAAGGGAGCTTAAAATGAGCGTCTAGAAATGGTTTCAAGCGGGCGATCGCGATTACAAGCGAAGGAATATTGGTTTCTCTAGCCCAAAATGATGACTCAACGATTCCTGTTTTCTGAGAATGTAACGTTTAAGCTAAACTTGCTAGAGCAGATTGGGGAAGTGCATTCGCTGAGTTATGTGCATTTTATTTGCAGGACAATCTATTTCCCCGCTGAAACGGTTGGCAACCTAAATCAAACTCGACGAATGCGACGCCAAACTTTATAGAGTGTTTCTTTACAATTGACCCTTTTGTCTCAAGCTCATGTACAGCCAGCCAATTCCAGTCAGCATTATTTTGGGCACCCGCCCAGAGGCGATTAAACTAGCCCCTGTAATTCAAAAATTTCAGGCGTCATCAATATTTGATACTCAGGTCATTTTGACGGGGCAACATCGAGAAATGGTTGATCAAGTCATGCAATTGTTTGGTCTGACTGCCAATCATGACCTCGCTATCATGCAGCCTAAGCAGACTTTAACCAACATCACCTGCTGGAGCTTAGAAGGCTTAGAAACGCTATTTCAGCAGACTCAACCACGCCTGGTGCTGGTGCAAGGAGATACAACGACTGCCTTTGCGGCGGCTCTGGCAGCTTTTTATCAAAAGATTCCAGTTGGGCATGTCGAGGCAGGTCTACGGACTGACAGCATTTACAATCCCTACCCGGAAGAAGCCAATCGACGGCTGATCTCTCAAATTACGACCTTGCACTTTGCCCCAACGACATTAGCCGTTGAGAACTTGCAAAAATCGGGCGTGCTAGGTGAAATTCACCATACGGGCAACACAGTGATTGATGCGCTCCTTACAGTGGCCGATCGCAACCCACCCTGTGAGATTCCTGGTTTAGATTGGTCAAAGTACCGTACGATTCTTTCGACCGTTCATCGCCGCGAAAATTGGGGCGAACCGTTGAAGGATATTGCGGCTGGTTTTTTAAAGGTTTTGGAAGCGTTTCCCGATACAGCGCTGTTGTTGCCTTTGCATCGCAACCCAACGGTACGAGAGCCGTTGAAAGCCGTTTTAGGCGACCATCCCCGCGTATTTTTGACAGAGCCGCTAGACTACACAGCGCTGATTGGCGCGATGCAGCGTTGTCACCTACTGTTGACCGACTCTGGTGGCTTACAAGAAGAAGCCCCCGCTTTAGGAAAACCCGTCTTGGTCTTGCGAGAGACAACCGAGCGCCCAGAAGCGGTAATGGCGGGTACGGCTCGCCTGATTGGTACGGATGCTGAGCGAATTTTTGCTGAAGCCAGCGAGTTGTTAAGCAATGAAACGGTCTACCAGCAAATGGCAACCGCGATCAATCCCTTTGGTGATGGGCACGCCTCAGAGCGAATTTTGAGCAGTGCGATCGACTTTTTGAAGGGGTAGAAGTAAGACGAAAGAGTGGGAGAAGGTAGGGAGCAGAATACAGACAATAGAAGGGGTGTGAGTGGAGACATTAAAAACAGCAATTCTCGATATGAGAATGATTCTCATAAAAACGTCCGGTTTTAACGTTTATGAATGGCTGAAACCCGCATTCTGCCGTTTATAACATTGAGTGCACAAGTCTTTAGACACTCTGGCTACAGTACAAATGTTTCAA